>JAHRVC010000196.1 GCA_019090885.1 Marinosulfonomonas sp. | reverse complement strand
GCTTTACAGGTGGTGGGTTTCATAACACCATATCTAGTAAGGACGGCGGGGAACAACGCCGGACCTAGAGCAGGCACCTAGTTTTAGTGGATTGAGCAGTTCGCTAGGCTAACAACAAATGAGGCCGGGCATGTCACTGTTAGAGCAGGAATTTCACACCGAAGATTTGCATCCGATTGATATCGTTGAGCATATCGCGCAACACCACGAGTGGGAATTTGACCGCGTTGCCGACGATCAGATTGCCATGGCCGTCGAAGGCCAGTGGCGCACCTACTCGATTACGCTGGCATGGTCCGATTATGACGAAACCTTGCGGCTGATCTGCACCTTTGAAATGGAGCCGCCCGAAGAACGTCTGCCGGAATTATATGACACGCTGAACCGCACCAACGATATGTGCTGGGCCGGTGCGTTCACCTATTGGCCGCCGCAAAAGCTGATGGTGTATCGCTATGGGCTGGTGCTGGCAGGGGGGCAAATCGCGGGTCAGGAACAGATTGATACGCTGATTAACGCTGCTGTTATGTCGGCAGAACGGTTTTACCCGGCGTTTCAGCTGGTGGCCTGGGCGGGGCGCACGCCAGAGGATGCAATGCAGGTTGCGATTGCCGAGGCTTACGGGCGCGCATAAATCCGGCAACCGGTCTGATGGTGCTAGAATTTCTGGTTTTCACGGACGTGACGGCGCAGTAACCTTTGCCCAAGGAACTGGGGGCATCCAATGGATATGAATGATGTAAGTCGCCGCGGGCTGGTCCTGCTGGGCTGTGGCAAGATGGGATCGGCTATGTTGCAGGGCTGGTTGGATGGCGGGCTAAGCGCGGCATCGGTCTGGGTGTTGGACCCATACCCGTCTGATTGGCTGGTATCGCTGGAGGGGCTGCACCTGAACGCCGACCTGCCAACAGAACCGGCCGTCGTGCTGATTGCCGTGAAACCGCAAATGATGGGCGAAGCCCTGCCGGCTCTCAAGCCATTGGCCGCCAGCGGTTCGCTGTTCATATCCGTCGCCGCAGGAACGCCGATTTCGGCCTATGAGGCGGTGCTGGGTGCGCAAAGCGCGATCGTGCGCGTCATGCCAAACACGCCGGCTGCCATCGGCAAGGGCATAACCGCGCTGATTGGCAATGCGCAGGTGGACGAGGGCGGGATGGCTTTGGCCGAGGCGCTGATGTCGGCCGTCGGGCAGACCGTTCGACTAAGTGATGAAAGCCAGATGGACGGCGTCACCGCTGTGTCAGGCTCTGGCCCCGCATACGTTTTCCACCTGATTGAAACGCTGGCCGCCGCCGGAGTTGATCAGGGGTTGAGCGAAGATCTGGCGATGCAATTGGCCAAAGCGACCGTTGCGGGGGCCGGTGCGCTGGCTGAAACAGCTGCAGAAGACCCTGCACAACTGCGGGTGAACGTCACCAGCCCCGGTGGAACGACAGCGGCGGCGTTGGATGTGCTGATGGATGAGGGCGACGGATTTCCGGCACTGCTGAAACGGGCTGTGAATGCCGCTGCAGAGCGCAGCCGGGAGTTGGGTAAATGAGCGAAATAAGTTTCGATGATTTTATGAAGGTCGATATCCGGGTCGGGCAAGTCATTCGGGCAGAACCCTATCCCGAGGCTCGCAAACCGGCGATCAAGCTATGGGTCGATTTTGGCGACGAGCTGGGCGAAAAGAAAAGCTCGGCCCAGATCACCCGGCATTATACGCCCGAGCAACTGATCGGGAAAAAGGTGATGGGCGTGGTTAACTTTCCACCCCGCCAGATCGGTAAATTTATGTCAGAGGTTTTGGTGCTAGGTGTGCCAGATGCTGACGGCGAGGTGGTGCTGTTGGTGCCTGACAAGGAAATCCCCGTTGGTGGTCGGCTGTTTTAGCACAATGGGTCCGGATCAACTGTCGCGCGGGCGATCGCCGACCGCTTCGCGCCAGTGTTTGCGACATAAAGAAACATATGTTTCGTTGCCGCCAATCTGAACCTGCGCTCCGTCGTTAAGAACCTGTCCGTCCTTGTCATGGCGTGCAACCATCGTGGCCTTTTTTCCGCAATGGCAAATTGTGCGCGCCTCGCGCATTTCATCCGCCAGCGCCATCAGCGCCGCAGAACCGGGAAAAAGCTCGCCGCGAAAATCGACGCGCAATCCGTAGCACATGATCGGAACTTTCAGATCATCGACGGCACGGGCCAGTTGCCAGACCTGCTCTTTTTCAAGAAACTGCGCTTCGTCGATGAAAACACAGGCAATTGGCGCGGCCTCCATCTGGGCGACGATCTTGGAATATAAATCATCGCCATCCGAAAAAGTATCGGCCTTGGCTTCAATGCCAATCCGCGAACCTATGCGCCCCGCACCAGCGCGATGATCCAGGCGTGCGGTCAACAGATATGTGTTCATTCCGCGCTCACGGTAGTTGTGAGACGCCTGAAGCAGCAGCGTTGTTTTGCCCGCATTCATAGTCGAGTAGTGGAAATATAGCTTTGCCATATGTCGAAATAGCCTAGCATCTGTTGTTAATTCAAGGTTGGCTTCGCTTGAGGTGGCCGAATTAGGGAGCCATGTCGGATAAACTCAATAAATCAGGTCCTAGGCACGTGGCCATGGGGATGGAGCAGACCTTTAACTATTTACCAATATCCGAGTCCGGCAAACGCTTTTGATTTCCCAAATGCGTGGTCAGCAACACTGCGCTGTCCCCCCAACCCAAATCCGACAAAGACTGTCGGCCACTCACAATGCCCTAAATAAATAGGACAGATATTGAATGACATATCGGTGGCTTTGAATTAATGGGAATAACGTGCGGGAATTCCCCGTCGAAGTTTAATATTTAGTTACTGGGCGTATTATGAGCACTATGGGCAACTATTTGAAAAGACACACTGAAGCTTTGGTCAAAGATGTCGGGCTCGAAGCAGCATGCAAGCTGACTGGGAAATCAAAGGCCACATTGGGCCGATATTATTCCGATTCAGACGAACACCGTGACCGATTTATTCCTATCGACTCGGTCGCGGCGCTGGAAGCCGCCGCACCTTATCCGCATGTGACCGCGGCACTTGCAGAATTGAAGGGGATCACCTTGTCATACGAAGCAGGCGCCTCGGATACGAAAGAGGGCGGCGTGAATTCTGATGTTGTAGCGCTTAGCCAACGCTTCGCGTTGCTGATGGCCGAGTATAACACGTCGATGGAAGACGGCATCATCACGATCAACGAATCCAAGCGGTTGCTGCGTGAAACGCAGTCGATCCAACAAGTCTTGTTAAGCATGAAGCTGCATCTTGAAGAAGAAGCAGCACCTGAACCGAGTTAGAGTTGTTGGGCGACCCAAAGTGTCCCAATTGACTCCCATCGGCCGGTTTTATCGGTCGCCGTATGCAGTAAGCCCACAATGCGCGAATACAACCGACAATAGAGTCGGATTTGTCACAAGGCTGGCATGTTGTGTCGCCGCTGCCAGCTGAAACTGGCGTTTTCGTCCCGAGACTGTAATATCGCCAGTAATCAATGACCTTCGAAAAAGAAGGCTGAGGCGGGCGAATGGCAATTATTTCTGCAACGATAGATGGGCAAACCATCGTCGTGGGCAATGGCGACACTGTCGTGATAGATATCGCGGGCGGTGGAACTGTCAATATTGTGGCGCAGCCGGGCGCAACGATATCCATATTTCGAATTAGATTCGTGAATGACAATGAGGCCGATACGGTCAACATCGACCTGTCCACTTTTACCAGTTACGGGCTGCATATCGACATCAAAGATTACGACGCGTCTGACACTGTGAACTTGCTGAGTGCCTTTAACACCCATGTCGAGTCGGGCAATACCGACGAATTTCAATTTCAATATATCGGGGCGAATGGGGCGACATTTGACGGCTATGTTCGTGCCAAGGACAATGGCGAAAGAGATTTCACGGCGGACCCAAAGCCGATCAACATTTGTTTTGCGCAAGGCACGGTGATTGATACCGACCTGGGCCCAAGACCGGTTGAAAGCCTTTTGCCGGGTGATCAGGTTTGTACGCAGGATCGCGGCCTGCAACCGGTTCGCTGGATTGGGCGGCGGGTTTTGGACACGCTCGATCTGGCCCGTCATCCGCATTTACGTCCGGTTAGGTTTGCAGCTGGATCGCTTGGTCAGGGCTTACCTTATCGTGATCTGGTCGTGTCGCCACAGCACAGGATGCATGTTTCAGGCTGGCGCGCAGAATTGAATTTTGGCGAAGATGAAATGCTGGTTCCAGCGATTGGGTTTGTGAATGATCACAATGTAATGGTGGACAAAAATACTGTTTGTGTAACGTATTTTCATTTGCTGTTTGACCAGCATGAAATTATCACGGCCAACGGCGTATTGGCCGAAAGCCTGCACAGTGGTGATATGGCAATTGCGTCGATGAATACCGCCGCCAAGGAAGAATTAAGCCTGATATTTCCAGATGCCCCAATGTTGGAAAACCGCGAGACTGCGCGTTTTGTGGCGCGGCGCCAGGAGGCAATCGCGGCGGTTTACCGCTCGGCTTGAGGTGTTCAAACTTGGTTGAGATCGCGCAGCACGACCAGTGTCGAATTATTCCTGTAACGCGCGGACGTCCAATTCACCTTCACCCGCGACTTTCATCGCCAGTGCCGCAGCATGGCTGGCGGCCAATGTGGTGAAGTACGGGATCTTGTCCATCAATGCCACGTTGCGCATGGAACGGCTGTCCTCGACCGCCTGCGTGCCTTCGGTGGTGTTCATCACCAGCACGATGCCGCCGTCTTTCATTGTGTCGACAATGTTGGGGCGACCTTCGTAGACTTTATTAACTATTTCGCAGGGAATGCCGGATGCCGCCAGGAAACTTGCCGTGCCGCGTGTCGCGACGATCGAAAACCCAAGGTCAATCAGGGTTTGCGCGGCCTCGGTCAACTGCGGGGTTTTGTCGGATGGTTTGATCGACAGAAATACTTTGCCCTCGGTTGGCAATACTGTTCCCGCCCCAAGCTGTGCCTTCAGAAACGCGCGGTGGAAATTTGCGTCCGAACCCATCACTTCGCCAGTTGAGCGCATCTCTGGCCCAAGCAGGGTGTCAACGCCCGGGAAGCGGGCAAAGGGCAGCACGGCCTCTTTCACCGCATAGGTGTCGATGGCGGGGTCGACCAATGTGAAGTTTGACAGCGGCTCACCGGCCATCACACGCGCCGCTATCGATGCAATGGGCGAGTTTACCGCCTTGGCAACAAAAGGCACGGTGCGGGATGCGCGTGGATTAACCTCGATCAGGTAAATGTCGCCGTCTTTCACCGCAAACTGGATGTTCATCAGGCCAACCACGTTCAGCGCCAGTGCCAGCGCTTTGGTCTGCGCGCGCAGTTCCGCGATAATTTCGGGTGATAGTGAATAAGGGGGCAATGAACAGGCGCTGTCGCCAGAATGCACTCCGGCCTCCTCAATATGCTGCATGATCCCGGCGACATGAACCTGTTTGCCGTCGCATATCGCATCGACATCAATCTCGATTGCGCCCGACAGATAGCTGTCCAGCAAAACCGGGCTGTCGCCAGATACAACCACGGCTTCGCGGATGTAGCGTTCAAGCTGTGCTGTATCGCGCACAATCTCCATCGCGCGGCCACCCAGAACATAAGACGGGCGGATCACCAGCGGATAGCCAATTTCTTTTGCGATTTCCATCGCTTGTTCGTCGGTCGAGGCGATCCCGTTGTGGGGCTGTTTCAAGCCCAGACGATTGACCAGATCCTGAAAACGCTCACGGTCCTCGGCCAGATCAATAGCGTCCGGCGTGGTGCCAAGGATCGGAATACCCTCGGCTTCCAGTGCATTGGCCAGCTTTAGCGGCGTTTGCCCGCCCAACTGAACGATGACGCCGTGCAGCGTGCCGTTTTCCTGCTCAACCCGCAGAATTTCCATCACATGTTCAAATGTCAGCGGTTCAAAATACAACCGGTCCGAGGTGTCATAATCGGTTGAAACCGTTTCCGGGTTGCAGTTGATCATGATCGTTTCATAGCCCTGTTCAGTCAGCGCGAAACAGGCGTGGCAGCAGCAGTAATCAAACTCAATCCCCTGACCAATCCGGTTCGGACCACCGCCAAGAATTACGACCTTTTTCTTGTCACTTGGGCGGGCTTCACATTCCACATCGCCCATCACCGGGGATTCATAGGTGGAATACATATAGGGTGTCTGTGCCTCAAACTCGGCAGCGCAGGTGTCGATCCGCTTGAAAACAGCCGTGACGCCAAGGTTCTGGCGTGCCCGGCGCACGTTGTCTTCTGTGCGGCCGGTCAAATGGGCAAGCCGCGCGTCGGTGAAACCCATCATTTTAGCCGCGCGCAGGCCTTCTTCGTCTGTCGGCAGCCCGTCTTTGCGCAAAACATCTTCGGCCTCAATAATTTCGCGGATACGGGCCAGAAACCACGGATCAAACATCGTCGTGGCGTGGATTTCACCGTCGCTCAGCCCGTGGCGCATGGCCTGTGCAATCACGCGCATCCGGTCCGGCGTTTGCTCGCTGAGGGCCTTGATGATGGCGGTGTGGTCAGGCGCGCCTTCGATCTCAATCTCATCAAAACCGGTCAGGTCGGTTTCCATGCTGGCAAGCGCCTTTTGCAGGCTTTCATGGATCGTGCGCCCGACGGCCATGACTTCGCCCACGGATTTCATCGCGGTGGACAGCAGCGGCTCTGCACCGGGGAATTTTTCAAACGCAAAGCGCGGGATTTTGGTGACGACGTAGTCGATTGTCGGCTCAAAGGATGCGGGCGTGACCTTGGTGATGTCGTTGTCCAACTCATCCAGCGTGTAGCCAACCGCCAGTTTTGCCGCGATTTTAGCAATCGGAAACCCGGTGGCTTTGGACGCAAGTGCGGAAGAACGTGACACCCGCGGGTTCATCTCGATCACCACCATGCGGCCGTCGGCCGGGTTCACCGCCCATTGCACGTTCGAACCACCGGTTTCGACGCCAATTTCACGCAACACAGCAATCGAGGCATTCCGCATCGCCTGATATTCTTTGTCCGTCAGGGTCAGGGCAGGGGCCACCGTGATGCTGTCGCCGGTATGCACGCCCATGGGGTCAATATTTTCGATGGCGCAGATGATGATGGCGTTGTCGGCGGTGTCGCGCACGACTTCCATCTCAAATTCTTTCCAGCCAAGCAGGCTTTCGTCGATCAGGATCTGGTTGACGGGGCTGGCATCAAGGCCGGTGCGGCAGAAATGTTCATAATCGTCCCGGTTGTAAGCTACGCCACCGCCGGTGCCACCAAGGGTAAAGGCGGGGCGGATGATCGCGGGAAGGCCTACATAATCGATCGCGTCCATGCATTCTTCGATCGTGTTGGCGATCGTTGCCTTAGGGTTTTCAAGGCCGATCCGGTCCATTGCCTCGCGGAACAATTTCCGGTCCTCGGCCATTTCTATTGCTTCACGGTTGGCACCGATCAGCTCGACGTTGAACTTGTCCAGCACGCCCATATCAACCAGTGCGAGCGAGGTGTTTAGGCCGGTCTGCCCCCCCATCGTTGGCAACAACGCGTCCGGGCGTTCTTTTTCGATTATTTTGGCAACGATTTCCGGTGTGATTGGTTCAATATAGGTGGCGTCGGCCATGTTGGGGTCGGTCATGATCGTGGCGGGGTTAGAATTAACCAGAACCACCCGGTAACCTTCTTCGCGCAAGGCTTTGCACGCTTGCGCACCGGAATAGTCAAACTCGCAGGCTTGCCCGATAACAATGGGGCCGGCACCGATAATCATGATTGTGTTGATGTCGGTTCTTTTTGGCATTGGCCACCCCCGGGATATGCAAATCGTTGGGGGTTATATCTGTCGGGTGCGCGGACGCAATACCAGATGGTCAGCGAAGGCCGGTAGAAGTTAGTGTTTTGTTCAGTTTTGGCCGGGGCGGCGCGCGAAATAGAAAAATAAGCCAAGGGCCAGAATTGCAAGTGTCCCAATGATTTGAAAATCCGCAGGGAAAAGGTCCAATTTTCTGAAAAATGGCACAAAGGGGAATGCCAAAAGCGATGTTATGAACAGTATTGCCAGCGCTCCCAGACGTGCGCCAAGCCTATCAATCAAAGTTGGAAGAAAGGCGAAGGCGGGTATGTAATAGTAACACCAGGAAAGGGGGGCCAATAGCGCAAATATAATCGTCGCGAGAGGCCATAAAACTGTGTGGCGTTCCTGATCGTCCGCGCGGGCCGTTCTGCGAAGCAACCATGCGACCGAAAGCAGCAATAGAACGCGTGCGGCCCATTTCCAAAGCTCTGTTAGCTGCAAATAAAACCACCCAGTAGTCGTGGGCAATAGTTCGTTAACTTCGGTTGGATGAAATAAAATCATTTGGTCGGCAATGAAAATTTGCGCAAAAAATGAATTTAGGTTGAACGAAATATTCGTAATTAGAGCGGTATTTGAGATCGTAGTTAACTGCTGGATGAATTGTGCGTGTAATGGCCACCCAACGACCAGAATTGACGTTGCCCCAAGCGCGCCGCCAACAAGAATAAACGACACAAAAGCACGTTTTTGCCCTGTCGCTAGCCATAGCAGGGCAAACAGCGCCGGGTAGATTTTTATCGCCGCCGCAATCGCCAATGCAATTCCAGCAACATATTGGGCATGCGCGCGGCTTCTTTCAATCGTCAAGACGATCAAAAAACTGACCAAGATCTGCGGTTGGTTTTCCAAAAGGCCGACTGCGCCGACCACTGAAAATGCCAGTGCAGAATAAACTATTAGGATGTAAATGGCTGGGTTCATCCGTGTTCGTGTGGCCCGCCATGCCAACAACCCGGTTGCGGCCAGAAAGGCCGAATTAAGAAATGATGTAAAAAGGGCCACGCCTCGAAAGGCTGAATAATCCGGGATCAAGCTGCCCACGGCAGCCCAGATGGGTGGGTAAACGAACGGGAAAACTGGGCCAACATAGGGCGTTTTTTGCAAAACCGAAGCCCACTGATCGGGCGGCTGCATAGTGAAAACTCGTCCGGCTTCCGGGTAAATCTGATCCAGTTGACCAAGGCTATAAAAATGTCCGGCCAACCAGACAGCCATAAGGTCACTTGATCTGGATTCCGCACTCCAGGAGAATGCCAACCAAACAAACAGCGCGGTGATACCGAAGGCGAGCAAAATTGGAGAATTTGGGGTTTTCATGCGCGCCATTGTCAGTTTTTTGTATTCTTGGTCTGCCGCACACAGGCGTGTGTATGCCAATTAATCAACTAAACAATTGCAATTTCCACCTTTTTTGCAAGAATGTGGCCTGACAACCCGCCTATTCTGCCGCTCGGTGCAACTGCGAGGTTTCTGGTTTTGGATACAGGTAGTCGCGGGTCAGCGGAACCGCCCCCTGTTTATGCGCCAACTGTAGTTGAAATACGACCTGATGGTTGTGGCGAAATGTCAATTCTGATGCGATCAAGTAGTACCGCCACATCCGGCAAAAGCGATCATCATATAGCGCACTGGCCCGGTCGATGTTTGCCATGAAACGATCATGCCAATGCCGAAGGGTTTGGGCATAATGCAGGCGCCATACTTCGATATCTGCAGTGATCAGATCTTCATGCTCAAGCGCCGACATGGCCTCGGACAAGGCTGGGGTATATCCGCCGGGAAAAATGTATTTCAGGATCCAAGGACTGGTTATGCCGGGCGGCGAAGGTCGCCCGATTGTATGGATTAAAGCCACCCCGTTCGGGGCCAGCATCCGGTGCAGATGATTGAAATATTCGCGGTAATGGGGCACGCCCACGTGCTCAAACATGCCAACCGACACGATCCGGTCAAATGTTTCGGTAACCTGGCGGTAGTCGATCAGACGAAAATCAACCCGGTCAGACAAGCCAGCCTCGGCAGCGCGGCGTGTGGCGACGCCGTGCTGTTCTTTGGAAAGAGTAACACCGACGACCTGCGCACCATAGTCGCGTGCCAGCGTCAGCGCCATGCCACCCCAGCCACAGCCAATATCAAGAACACGCATACCCGGTTCAATCAGCAGTTTCCCGGCAATATGCGCTTTTTTATTGGCTTGGGCCTGATCCAATGTGTCTTCGGGTTTGCGGAAATAGGCACAAGAATATTGTTTATCGGCATCAAGGAACAAATCGTAAAAATCTTCGGAAAGATCATAATGATGGGCGACATTAGCCTGTGCTTTTCCTATCGGATTATATTGTTGTAGATGACGAAACGCGATGCGGAATCGCGCTAGTGGCCGCCGCCACCAGATGTCAGCATCGCTGCGCCCCAGATTGTTCGAGCCGAGTGTCAGGAAACCGTAGAGGTCATCATTCTCGATAATCATCGACCCATCTACATAGGCCTCGCCAACAGCAAGTTCGGTGTTTTTCAGAATTTTACGCGGCAATTTCGGTGAAACTAGCCGGATTTTTACGGGCTCTCCGCAACCGTCGCCATAGCGATGCACGCGACCGTCCGGCATGACGACGTGCAGGTCTCCGACGCGTATCAGCCGGCCCAACATCCGATCAAGTAGTGCATTCCACATTCGTCACCCCCCAGTGACACCACTTAGGTGCCTTCAACGGTCACAGCCTGTTTTGCAGCCTCGATCTTTTTCCCCCAATTTACGGGGTTTGCCTGCTTAAGTCCCCATATTCTGCGCAAATCGGCCAATTTGTAAAGTTTTGGTGCTTGCAGCGGAAAATCCGGGGGCGGGTAATTGGCTATGCGGCTTGACTTCTCGCCCAAGGCGCGGTGTATCGGCGCGATGATTTCCACAGCTCCCAGAGGGATAGCTATGCACGACTTTCGCAGCCAAACTTGCGCCGAACT
>JAHRVC010000195.1 GCA_019090885.1 Marinosulfonomonas sp. | reverse complement strand
CCGTCGAGGAAAACAAGGGTCTGGAAACAGAAACCGAAGTCGTCGAAGGCATGCAGTTTGATCGCGGTTACCTGTCACCTTACTTTGTGACCAACCCCGACAAGATGATCGCCGAGATGGAAGATTGTCTGGTTCTGCTGCACGAAAAGAAACTGTCTTCTTTGCAGCCAATGGTTCCGCTGCTGGAAACTGTTATTCAGTCCAGCAAACCTTTGCTGATCATTGCTGAAGATGTTGAAGGCGAAGCCCTGGCAACTTTGGTTGTGAACAAGCTGCGTGGCGGTCTGAAAATCGCTGCAGTTAAAGCACCGGGTTTTGGTGATCGTCGTAAAGCAATGTTGCAGGACCTTGGAATTCTGACCGGTGGTCAAGTTATTTCCGAAGATCTGGGCATGAAGCTGGAAAACGTGACCATCGACATGCTGGGTACGGCCAAGAAAATCACCATCACCAAAGATGAGACAACTGTCATCGACGGCAATGGCGAAAAGGCCGAGATCGAAGCACGCGTTGCTCAGATCCGTCAGCAGATCGAAGAAACCACGTCTGATTACGATCGTGAAAAGCTTCAGGAACGTGTTGCCAAACTGGCAGGCGGCGTTGCTGTTATCCGCGTTGGCGGCATGACAGAAATCGAAGTGAAAGAGCGTAAAGACCGTGTTGATGATGCCCTGAACGCGACCCGTGCGGCCGTGCAAGAAGGTGTTGTTGTCGGTGGCGGTGTTGCCCTGATGCAGGGTGCCAAAGCACTTGAAGGTCTGACGGGTGAAAACTCGGATCAGGACGCTGGTGTTGGTATCGTGCGTCGCGCGCTGGAAGCACCACTTCGTCAGATCGCTGAAAATGCGGGTGTTGACGGTGCGGTTGTTGCTGGCAAAGTTCGTGAAAGCGACGATGCGGCATTTGGCTTTAACGCACAGACCGAAGAATACGGTGACCTGTTCAAATCTGGTGTCATTGACCCGGCCAAGGTTGTGCGTACGGCTCTTGAAGATGCAGCCTCAATCGCTGGTCTGTTGATCACAACCGAAGCTATGGTTGCCGATCAACCTGCCAAAGAAGGCGCTGGCGCCGGCGGCGGCATGCCTGACATGGGCGGCATGGGCGGCATGGGCGGCATGATGTAAATCACGCCACTTTGGTGTTATCCCGAAGGGGGCCGTTCGCGGCCCCCTTTTTCATGAGGTCTGAATGATTGAAACATTAGCCCCCGCCACCGCTGCGGATTTCGACCGGATCGACGAAATCCTTCGTGCGGCTTTTCCCGGCCCAGAGGAAGCAGAACTGGTCCGCCGGTTGCGAAAGGATGGCGACATGGTTTTGGAACTGGTGGCCCGCGCTCCGGACCTGGTTGGCTATGTCGCTGTATCGCAGATGGCCGCGCCAAAGGGCTGGTTGTGCCTTGCGCCATTGGCAGTGTCGCCGGAGGTGCAGGGGCGGCGGATTGGATCGCAACTGACACGGGAAGTTGTGTCCTTTGCAGTTGATGTGGCACAGGCCCCGGTCTGTGTGCTGGGCAAGGTCTCGTTTTATGAACGGCAGGGATTTTCCAGCGCCCGCGCGGCGGCGATGCGCTCACCTTATCCGATTGGTTCGACAATGCTGGCCGGGCCCGGGGAATTTAGCCCCAAAAATGAACTGATTTACCCACCAGCCTTCGACGCCGTCGCATAGTCCTGCGCAGACACCTCTAGCTGGGTATTCCTGCCGGTTTGATCTGTGGCTCCTCATGGAACCAGTTGTTGCCGGTGGTCAGCACGCAGCTGATGCCTTGGGTGTTTGTCACCAAAACGGTGAACGTCCCGGTTTCCGGCGAAGCCCAGACCTCGACCACGGATTGCACTGATTGCAGGCCTCCCGCTATCAACTGTTCGGAAAACTGAGTTTCCAGCCTGTCTATAAGGGTCTCGCGATCTCCGCAGCTTGCTGCATGTGCCGGCGGTCCGGTGGCGGCCATACCGAACAACAGCCCGGCGGTCAAAATACGTTTGAACATATCAAACTCCTTTCGTTGCTGATTTGATGTTGGGGCCGCTGGAAGCGGTTTTGTCCCCTCCATCTGCAATTGATATCGGGACCGAATGGCTGACTTGCAATTCACGCGGGATCACACTGTCGTCTGTGCGTGGCGAGGTTAAAGGGACAAAAGCTCTTCGGCCAACAGATCAAATACCAACCTGACACGTCGACTGGTGTGAACCTCGCGATGCGAAACCAGCCAAACCGGAACAACCAGCGGATCAATGTGTGGCAACACCTGTCGCACCAGCGGTTCCCTGTCGCCGATATCTTGGGACATGATGCCAATGCCAGCCCCCTGCTTGACGTGCTCCCACTGGATTAGATGGCTGGTTGATACGATGGGAAAGTTGCGCTGCGTAAGGTTCAGGCCGAAAATCTTCAGCGCTTGGATCAACTGATCTGATCTGTCAAATCCGATAAAGTCAGCGTTGGAAAATTCTTCAGGATGTTCAGGGTATCCCAATATTTCCAAATACTTATCCGAAGCATAAAGCCTGCCGTCAATGTCACGAACCTTTTTTGCAATCAGGCTGGGCTGTTTGGGGCGATAGTTTCGGATGGCAATATCGGCCTCTCGCCGTCTTAGGTCGCTTTCTGCATTTGAGGCGACAATCTCGATGCCAATTCCCGGCTGCAAGTGGCGTAGTTTGGCGATGATTGGGGGCAGCCGAAAGGCGGCGTCCACCTCGCTCGCGCTTATGCAAACAGTGCCTTCGATTGACTGCGACTGGCCGGAGGCCGCCAAGGATATGCGACTTGCTGCCTCGCCCATGGCGCGAGCATGATCGACCAGTTCCAAGCCGCTGGGTGTCAGGGTTAAGCCCCGCCCCACACGTTCAAACAGCACAACACCCAGTTCCTCTTCCAGCGCCGAAACTTGCCGCCCAAGCGTTGGTTGTGTCATTCCCAATGCTCGTGACGCCGCCGACAGCGAGCCTTCTTCGGCTGTGACAAGAAACGCCCGCGCCCGGTTCCAGTCGAATTTTACTGATCGCCATTCCATGCATCAATGCATACTAAATCATCGAAATTAGTCAATTCATCTCGGATTATTGCATGTGTTACATAGGTGGTGAGATAGGAGGCGAGAGCCATGTTAGCGATTGTATATGAAAATTACGGGATGCCGGATGTCCTGAAAGTCACAGATGTGCCAAAGCCGGTGCCGGGAAATAAAGAGGTTTTGGTCAAGGTCCATGCAACCAGTGTGACCGCCGCTGATCGGTTGGTGCGCAGTCTTGAAATGCCGGCCGGATACGGCCTGCTCGGGCGTCTTGTCTTTGGCGTATTTGGCCCAAGGAAGCACATTTTGGGAACAGAATTTGCCGGTGAGGTAGAGGCCGTTGGCAGCCAGGTAACAAGGTTTAAACCCGGTGATGAGGTTTTTGCCTTTCCAGGTGCCGGACTGGGCGGATATGCCCAATACGCAAAAATTGGGCATAATAAGGCCATTGCTTTGAAGCCTGCCAACTTTACCTACAGCCAAGCGGTTGCGCTGTCATTTGGCGGGAGCACAGCGCTGGAATTTTTACGCAAAAAAGGCAAGATCAAACAAGGTGACAGGGTTCTTGTCGTTGGTGCTGCGGGCATTGTCGGCAGTGCAGCTGTCCAGCTTGCCAAATATTTCGGGGCGCATGTGACGGGCGTGTGCCGCACGGATTGTCTGGAGATGGTGCGTATGCTCGGGGCGGATGAAGTAATCGACTATACGTCCACCGATTTTACCGTGAGCGGCGAAACTTATGATATTATCCTCGATACATCGGGTACGGTAACCTACAGGAATTGTGAAGCCGCGCTACAGGAGAACGGGCGACTTTTGTTGGTGACGGGCAATCTGTGGCAATTACTTGCAATGGTCTTTACGCCAAAGAAACGCGGCAAGAAGGGCATTGGTGGCTACGCGCCTGAACGGGCTGAAGATCTGGTGTTTTTGGCTTCTCTGGCTGAAGCCGGTAAATTTACACCCTACATCGACCGCCAATTCCCGCTCGAAGATGCTGCCAAAGCACACGCTTTTTTTGAAAGTGGGCGCAAAAAGGGAAGTGTTGTTATAACAGTCGGACCGTCGGCTACCTGACGGCCCGCAAGTTTTCGCTATTTGCATCGCCAGCCAAATGCGCCAAGCATGGCGTCCATGCGCTTATTTCTTCTGACAACGCTGGTCATGGTCGCCTTTGCGGCCAATTCGGTCCTGAACCGGATGGCATTAACCGGCGATGAAACCGGGCCTGCCGCGTTTGCCATGGTTCGGCTGGCGGCAGGGGCCTTTTTCTTGCTCGCGCTGATCCGGTTGCAGAAAAAATCGGTCCCATGGCGTGCCTACGGGCGGGTCTGGGGTGTGCTGGCGCTGGCGCTTTATGTGCTCGGCTTTTCCTTTTCCTATGTATCTTTGCAGGCCGGTGTTGGCGCGCTGATCCTGTTTGGCGGGGTCCAGATTACCATGTTTGCGGGCGCTTTGTGGCTGCGCGAACCTGTCCCGCTGGCGCGTTGGATCGGCGCAGGGGTGGCCTTTGGTGGGTTGGTTGTTCTGCTGTGGCCAACGGGGGCATCGCCGCCCGATCTGGTCGGAGCAATACTGATGGCGGCGGCGGCATTTGGCTGGGGGATTTATTCGCTGCTAGGGCGCGGAACTGTCGATCCGCTCGGGGCCACGGGCGCAAATTTTGCGCTGGCGTTGCCGCTTGGTGTCGCGTGCTATCTGATCTTGCCGGACGGGCTGACGCTGCGGGGGGCTTTGTTGGCGGGGCTGAGCGGGGCTGTGACATCAGGGGCGGGTTATGCGCTGTGGTATTCCGTATTGCCGCGCTTGCAGTCGAGCGTTGCCGCAGTCGCGCAGTTGACTGTGCCGCTGATTGCGGTCGCTGGTGGATTGGTGCTGTTGAATGAACCGCTAAGCCTGCGATTTGCATTTGCCGCAGCGTTGGTGATCAGTGGTGTAGGGCTATCGCTTTGGCGAACGGGGCAAAAAGCACAGTGACGTCAGGTATTTTCGGGCGGGCCTAAAAAAAGTGCCAATGTTTGGTTAGGTTTATCCTCATGCGTGTGTTTCTGACTGCCTTGTTGCTCGTTCTGCCCGGTTTGGCCCGGGCCGATTGTGTCGTGTTGTTGCACGGGCTGGCGCGCAGTGACATGTCGATGCTGGTTGTAGAACAATCGCTGAATGCGGATGGATACCGCGTTGTTAATACGAACTATCCATCAACCAAGGCCAGTATCAAGGTGCTGGTCGACTCGGTCTTGCCACCAGCCGTAAAAACATGCGGCGACAAGGAAAAAGTGCATTTTGTGACCCACAGCATGGGTGGCATTCTGGTTCGTGCATGGTTGCAGGATAACCGCCCGGCCAAGATGGGGCGGGTGGTGATGATGGCCCCCCCTAATCACGGGTCCGAAATTGTCGATGCTTTCGGCGAATTGGATGCATTTACCTGGTTTAACGGTCCCGCCCTGATCGAACTGGGGACCGGACCGGACAGTGTTCCCAACCAATTGGGATTGCCGCGGTTTGAGTTGGGGGTGATCGCAGGAAACCTGTCGCTGAACCCGGTGTATTCCTCGGTGATAGAAGGCGTAGATGACGGCAAGGTGTCGGTTGCAAGCACGCGGATAGTAGGAATGGACGACCATATCGTGATGCCCGTGACCCATACATTTATGACGCTGAACCCGCTGGTGGTCGCGCAGGTCAAACTATTTCTTAAGACCGGAAAATTTGATCACGAACTGACGATTGGTAAGCTAATCCGTCAGATGGTGCGCTTTTAGGTTTAGCTGCTTGGCTCGATAATCCGGTTCACATGGCCCATTTTGCGGCCCGGTCGCGCCTGTGATTTTCCATATAGGTGAATGGCCGCGCGCCCGTCTTTGGCGATCTCGGCGATTTGGTCTGCGCTGTCACCGATCAGGTTCTCCATCTCGATGTCACAGTGGCGGCTGCCATCACCAAGCGGCCAGCCAGCGACGGCGCGGATATGCTGCTCAAACTGATCGATAGCACAACCGTTTTGGGTCCAATGGCCAGAATTATGCACACGTGGCGCAAATTCATTCACGATCAGGCCGCCTTTGGTCACGAACAGTTCAACCCCAATGACACCGACGTATTCCAGCGCGTTCAGGATGCGGGCAGCGATCAGGACAGCATCTGTGCGCTGAGCGCCGCTTAGCCGGGCGGGAACCCGCGTTTTGTGCAGAATGCCGTCATTGTGGACGTTCTCGCCGGGATCAAAACAAGCCACCTGACCGTCCTGACTGCGCGCGCCAATGACCGAAACCTCATGGCTGAAATCGACGAAACCTTCCAGCAATGCCGGCGTGCCAGCCATCGCTGTGTGCGCTGTCTCAAGGTCACTGGCGCCGTTGATCCGGGCCTGTCCTTTGCCATCGTAACCCAGACGACGTGTTTTCAGAATTGCGGGTGTTCCGGTGGTGGCGACTGCCAGTTCCAGATCCTCAAGACTGTCGACGGTTGCGAAGGGCGCGGTTTTCAACCCGAGATCCTGCAGGAACTCTTTTTCACTTAGGCGATCCTGACTGATCCTAAGTGCTGCGCGGCCGGGGTAAACCGGGCGCAGCGCCTCAAGAACATCAAGCGCATCTGTCGGGATGTTTTCAAATTCGTAGGTGATGACGTCGACCGAAGCCGCAAAATCCTGCAAGGCCTTAACGTCATCATAACTGGCTGTGGTTACGCTATGGGCAACCTGCCCGGCGGGCGGTTCAGCGCCCGGTTCAAAAATATGGCATTTAAATCCAAGTCGCGCCGCCGCAACGGCCAGCATCCGCCCAAGTTGGCCACCGCCGAGAATTCCGATTGTCGATCCGGGGGTAAGTGGTTCAGTCATCGCTTGGTTCGTCAGGGATTGATTGGGAAAGGGCAGCGCGCCAGTTTTCAAGCCGCTCTGCCAATACATCATCCTGCAGCGCCAGAATAGCCGCGGCCATCAGCCCGGCATTTTGCGCACCGGCGGCCCCGATTGCCATCGTTGCGACAGGAAAGCCCTTGGGCATTTGCACGATCGAATACAGGCTGTCGACACCGGACAGAGCCTTGGTTTGCACCGGAACACCGATCACCGGAACCCGAGTCTTGGATGCCATCATTCCGGGCAGATGCGCCGCACCACCGGCGCCCGCAATAATAACCTGCAAACCGCGATCAACAGCGGTTTTTCCATAGTCCCACAGTCGGTCGGGCGTGCGATGCGCTGATACGATCTTAGTTTCGTAAGAAACACCCAAATCGTCCAGCACAAGGGCCGCCTCTTTCATGGTCGACCAGTCCGACTGGCTACCCATGATGATGCCCACTTTTACGTTTGCCATGTCGTCGCTCCGAAAAAAGGAAGGCGCACTATATCCCGATCGGGGCGCTACGCAATGATATCGGGGGTCAATTCGTCCTCGATTATCGCAATCTGGTCTTTCAGGCGCAGTTTTTTCTTTTTCAGCCGCCGCACTGTCAACTGGTTTGCACCACCGCCGTCCTGCAGGCTGTGGATCGCCAGATCAAGGTCCTGATGCTCTTGGCGCAAAACGCCCAGTTTCACGCGCAAAACCTGTTCGTGATCCATTTGGGCGGGTGCGTTCATGTGCCGTTTCTGCCTTTAATATGGGCCTTGATCCGACCTTAACGGGAAATTGGCAAGGAGCAAAGAAAATGCCGCGCCGATTGGCCTTGTCGCGGGCCTTTCTGGTTCCCATATTAAACGCAGGTCGCTGCATGTCGGGGCCTGAACACAAATGATGACTGTCGCTTATTCAAGGACGTGTCGATGACAAAACTTACACTTGGTTCACACCCGTTTCTGCTGGGGTTTGAACAATTGGAACGATTGGTGGAACGCACCGCCAAATCTGATCTGGGGGGGTATCCCCCGTTCAACATCGAGCAGACCAGCGACGAAAGCTATTGCATCACCCTGGCGGTTGCCGGGTTTTGTGAAAGCGACCTGTCGATCACCGTTGAAGACCGCCAGTTGCTGATCCGTGGCCGTCAATCCGACGATGGAGCAGAGCGTGTATTCCTGCATCGCGGGATTGCTGCGCGCCAGTTTCAGCGAAGCTTCGTTATGGCTGATGGTGTCGAAGTCGCCGGGGCCACGATGGAAAACGGTTTGCTGCATGTGGACCTGAAGCGATTGCAACCCGACACGGTGGTGCAGAAAATCAAAATAGACCAGAGGTAGGATAAGTCATGGATACTAAATACGAAAATTTTCCGCAAAGCGATGATCGGATCGTCTATGTGCGCCCGGTTTCGATCGAAGATTTGCCTGAAGATGTGCAAGGGCAGGTGCAGGGCGCACGCACGCTTTTTGCGGTTCACAATTCAGACGGTGAACGGTTGGCAGTGGTGCACGATGAGCGGCTTGCATTTGTTTTGGCTCGGCAAAACGATTTGGCTCCGGTCTATGTTCACTAAAATGCGCTGTCGGGGATTCTGAGATGAGTTACACTTTTGACTGGGTTGATGCGTTTACCGACAAGGTATTTGGCGGCAACGGCTGCGTAGTCGTGCATGATGCGGATGCGCTGTCGCTTGATGACCGGATGGCGCTTGTGCGCGAAACTTCCCTGTCCGAATGCGCCTATGTCGTAGCATCCGACAAAGCGGATTTTGGCGCCCGCTATTATCTGGCCGGGCAAGAGATTTTGATGGCAGGGCACCCAACCGTGGCGACCGTCGTGTCGCTGGTGAAACGTGGTTTGATCGACATGTCTGGCGGGCGGGCCGAAATCACGCTGGAAGTTGGGTCGGGTGTTTTGCCCATTGAAATCACGCAGGACCAGCAAGGGCGCGTGAATGTCACAATGACCCAGCAGAAGCCAGAATTTGGTGCCAAACATGACCCGGCCGACATCGCTGCGATTTATGGACTGTCAGCAGATGACATTGTCGGAACACCACAAACCGTTTCGACCGGGTCGGGTTTTGCAATCACGGTTCTGCGTTCAAAAGAAGCTTTGCGGGCTGCACAGTTAAACGCCGCCGCCTTGAAAGACTATTTTGCCGATACTCGGGACGTTTTCACCGAAGCGTTCTTAGTAACATTGGGCGGCGAAACCGGATTGGGGGATACGTTCTCCCGCCTATTGCTGCCGCCACCGATGCCCGCCGAAGATCCGTTCACCGGTTCGGCCACTGGCTGTATGGCGGCGTATTTGTGGGCGCATGGGCTGATTGACACGCCGGTATTTGCAGCTGAACAGGGCCATTGGATGGGTCGTCCGGGGCGGTCGCAGGTTGAGGTTTTGGGGCCGCGCAGTGACATTTCCGGCGTAAAAGTTTCAGGAACTGGCGTTGTTGTCATGCAGGGCGATCTGTTGCTCTGACAGTGCGTGTATAGCATTAGGCACCAAGCTGGCGCGCCAAATCTTCCAGATCCTCAGCGATCATTTCAAAATCACTAGTTGCAGACAGTTCAGCCTTGGCCGGGTCACCATGTTCCAGTGGTCGTGGGAAAAAGCCGGTTTGCAGGCCCGCCTTACGCGCGGCTATCAGGTCAGAGTTATGGGCGGCCACCATCATAACATCTGCCGGTGCCAACCCAAGGGCCGCGCAACTGGCCAGATAGACGGCGGCATTTGGCTTGTAGTTTCGTGCAATTTCAGCGCCAAGGATGCAGTCCCAGTTGAACCCGGCGTGGCGGGCAAGGTGGCTCATCAAGGCAATCGAACCGTTTGAGCAGGGTGCGATCAGGCCGATTTTCCTGAGCCGTTTCAATCCGTTGACGACGTCGGGCCAAGGATCTAGCACCTCCCACGCGCGGGCAAGGTCGGTTATTTCGGATGGCGTGAACTGATCAGCGGCGCCAAGGTTGCCCAGCACAGTTTCAAGGTTTTCGCGATGCAACACATCCAGCGCCACATAGCCGCGATTGCCATCCCGGATACGCGCCATCGCTGGTTGATATTCGCCGCGCCATGCATCAGCGACCGCCAAAGGATTCGCTTCAATACCTTTTTGCGAATGCACCGGCGCTAGCGTGCGGGCAATTGAGCTACGCCAATCAACCAGCGTGCCAAACACATCAAATATGAACGCTTTGGGTGCCATCTGTTCAGGCCGCGATCAGGCCCATGCTTTCAAGCTTTAGGATCACCTGATGGGCGCAATTGTCCACCTCGACGTTTTCCGTCTCGACCCGCAATTCCGGGTCATCCGGAACATCGTATGGGTCTGAAATACCAGTGAATTCCTTGATTTTTCCAGCCCGTGCAAGCTTGTAAAGCCCCTTGCGGTCGCGCCGTTCACATTCCTCGATCGTGGTCGAAACATGGACTTCGATAAAGGCCCCGAATTCGGCGACGTCTTCACGCACGGCGCGCCGGGTCGTCGCATAGGGCGCGATCGGGGCGCAGATAGCGATGCCGCCATTTTTTGTAATCTCGGATGCAACATAGCCAATGCGGCGAATGTTAAGATCGCGGTGTTCTTTGGAAAACCCAAGTTCTGAAGACAGGTTTTTGCGCACGATATCGCCGTCGAGCAAGGTTACCGGGCGTCCCCCCATCTCCATCAGCTTTACCATTAGCGCATTGGCGATGGTGGATTTTCCCGACCCGGAAAAGCCGGTGAAAAATACGGTAAAGCCCTGCTGACTGCGCGGTGGACGGGTGCGGCGCAATTCTTTGACAACCTCGGGAAAAGAAAACCATTCGGGGATTTCAAGGCCCTCTGCCAGACGGCGGCGCAATTCGGTGCCCGAGATATTCAGGACTGTAACGTCGCCCTTAATCTCGTCCGCGGGTTCGTATTGCGCGCGTTCCTGCACATAGACCATATGTTTGAAATCAACCATTTCGATGCCGATTTCGTCCTGATGCTTGCGGAATAATTCCTGCGCATCATAGGGGCCGTAAAAATCGTCACCGGCGGAGTTTTTGCCCGGTCCGGCGTGGTCCCGGCCGACGATGAAATGGGTGCAGCCGTGGTTGGCGCGGATCAACCCGTGCCAGACCGCCTCGCGTGGGCCGGCCATGCGCATGGCAAGGTTCAGCAGGCTCATTGTGGTCGTTGATGCCGGATATTTGTCCTGCACGGCCTCGTAACAGCGCACGCGGGTGAAATGATCGACATCACCGGGTTTGGTCATACCAACAACCGGATGGATCAGCAGGTTGGCCTGTGCTTCTTTGGCAGCGCGAAACGTCAATTCCTGATGGGCGCGGTGCAGCGGATTACGGGTTTGAAATGCCACCGCTCTGCGCCACCCCAATTTGCGAAAGAAAGCGCGCAATTCGTTCGGGGTGTCTCTGCGGGCCCGAAAATCGTAATGCGTTGGTGGTTGT
>JAHRVC010000194.1 GCA_019090885.1 Marinosulfonomonas sp. | reverse complement strand
GGAGGAGTGGCAGAGTGGTCGAATGCACCGGTCTTGAAAACCGACGTAGGTGAAAGTCTACCGTGGGTTCGAATCCCACCTCCTCCGCCACCCACCCCTGACACTAATCTCTGTTTGGCAAGTGGCTGCGTAAGTCGCAGAATTCGCCGGGTTATCAGGGCTATTTCCATATATTCGCCGCATGAATCCGGAGATATCTCGGGCACTCCGGGGGCTTTCGCGTGGGCGATCTCCGCTCGTCCAGTGGAAGGGTCCCTTTGGCCTTATCAGGGAAAAATATGCAATTCAGGCATAAAAACAGGTGATATCAACCGGAATCAGATGGTCTGTATTTGGAATATCGCGTAAATTCATATGCTTAGACCGTAATCCATCCAGTTTCCTGTTAATCACCATAACAGGTCCTGTTAAGGCCATTAACAGGTCCTGCTAGCACCATTAACAGGCCTGTTTAACTCGAATAACAGGTCGCGCCCGATTGCCGGTTGTTTCATCCAAACACCGCAATCTGCCCGGACCAGAGCAGGGGAAGGGGTTCTTTCAGGAATTTTGCAAGGGTCATGCTGCGGGGTTGCCTGCCCATCAAGATGTCACGCTGCAGGCCGGGGTCCAGGAATGCCAGCTGGATGAGGCGTCGTTCATGGGGGCTTTGCGGCCTGCGCTCAATCACGGGAAGTCCGGTGTCGTCCCTGCGGATCATTGTGTGTGCCCGTTTCAGGGCGTTGATCAGTTTCTGGTCCATTGCCGGCGCGTCCGTATCAGCGGTGCCGGTTTGAGAGCATCGGTTCTGTCCGCCGAATGCGATCGGCAGAGTGAGCCACACCTGATCTGAGCGGACCGGGCCTGCCTGGATGCTGACACCCGCAGGAAGGCGCCCGTTGTGTTCGGGGGCCTTCGCAATCGGAATTAAGATTTGAACGTCTTGCGGGCCGATAATCAGCCGGGTGATGCATTCGAAGGTTTCGGCGGACTCTGCGTTGCCCATTATGGCTTTGAGGTGCATGCGCACTGCGGCTTCGAGTTTCGCTGCCGAAACGCGTCTCAGGGTCTCGCCTTCAGAGGAACGCTTTCCCTGTTGAAGCGGAGCGGAGACGTAATAGCGGTAGAGTTTGCCCCGGGCGCCATAGGAGAATGTTGGTGACATCGGATTGCCGGCGCTGTCGAAGATGCGGCCTGCGAGCGGCGATTTCGCGACCTTCTCCCGCGTGGATCTTCGGCGGCGTGATCGATGCAGCAGGGCCTGCTGAACCTCTGCGAAGAGGGGTTGATCTATGATCGCATCATGCAGGCCAGGATTGGTCACACCGCGATGAACGATCTCGCCGAGGTAGAGCCGGTTCTTAAGAAGATGGAACAGAGCACCGCGGCTGAACGGCTGATCGCCCATGATACGGCCCTTCTTTGTGACGTGACGCTTCGATCTGATGCCCTGATCAATCAACCACCGCTCAAGCGTATGCACCGATGCGAGGTCCAGATACCTGCGATAGATAAGCCTGACCGTTTCTGCTTCTGCCGGATTGACGATCAGCTTGCGGGTCTCCGGGGCGGGCAGATCGTATCCGAGCGGAGGATAACCACCCATCCACATGCCCTTTGCTTTTGAAGCGGCAATCTTGTCCCGGATGCGTTCGCCTGTGACCTCCCGCTCGAATTGGGCAAATGACAACAGAACATTCAGGGTCAGCCGCCCCATGCTGGAGGTTGTATTGAAGGACTGGGTGACGCTGACGAAACTCACATCGTGCCGGTCGAATATCTCCAGCATGCGGGCGAAGTCGGCCAGTGCCCGGGTCAGGCGGTCGATTTTATAAACGATAATCACGTCGACCCGTCCGGCCTCAACATCACTGAGGAGCCTTTTGAGTGCCGGTCGTTCCATACTTCCACCGGAGAACCCGCCGTCATCATAGGTGTCGGGCAGTGCGCGCCAGCCTTCAGCTTTCTGACTGACGACGTAGGCCTCACCGGCTTCTCTCTGTGCATCCAGGGAGTTGAAAGCCTGATCGAGGCCTTCTTCGGAGGACTTGCGGGTGTAAAGAGCGCAGCGCCGGGCCGGTACCTTCATTTGCCATCACCCCGGAGGCCGAAAAATGCAGGGCCGTTCCGGCGAACCCCGGTTGCATTCCGGGCAATGGCCGAAAGGCTTTTCCAGATCTCGCCCTTCCATTCAAATCCTTCTGATCTGACGACTACTTCGATGAGCTGGCCCTGCCACTGCCTGCGTATGACAGCGCCTTCACCGAGGTTCAGGCCATCGGCGGGTGACGCTGATTGTGATGCGAGTGCGCGCCGGATGTTCCGGTCGAGACCACCCAGTTCCCGGGCCTGCAGGCGCCAGGCAATGGTCAAGCGCAGCAAGCCTGGCGATCGCAGTGGCGGTGGTGGTCCCCAGTGGGACCGCCAAACTTCCCGGAGTTCATCCAGCCCCATGTTCTCAAGAGACGTGACTTCGCGGATCACCGTGGACGACAGCGTCATTGGGTTGCCGCGATCCGGTAACGCCGGGTTCCTTCGGCCACGTCAGAGCTGATCGCAAACCCTTTCTTGCGAAGCGCACCCGCAAGGGCTCCACGCACTGAGTGTGATTGCCAGCCGGTAACATCGCACATCTCTGCGATTGTTGCGCCGTCCGGACGGGTCAACATTGTGATGAGCTGATCGATTTTGGTTGTTCTGGCAGGTGCAGTTTTAGTCTGGGCCCTGCTCTTCATAGTTTCGGGCGTCTTAGTCGATTGCTGTTCATTCGCTTGTCTCATTATCCTGTCTCCGGTTGGTCGCGGCGTTTTGCCGCCAGTACCGGACAGAGCCCGACAAGCCGGGCGCATGATCAGCAATGCTTGCCGGGCGCCGGAAGTCCAGACGGCAATGGCTATCCGTGGAAGAACGGATCGCGAAGGCCCCTGGCGGTTTCGACTAAGCTGAAAGATATGCAGAAAGGGCGGAAAGGAGCCGTTCGCTGCAGTATGTGCCAAGGACTGCTAAGCGGACAAACCTGCCATCCCGAATTTGAATTGCAACAGCTGCTTTATGGGATGTGATGCTGTTTCGACTGTCGCGATCAGATGAGTCGCCTGAGGCTCCACTAACTCAGCACAAGTTCTGACTGCCCAATAGCATCGGTTAGCCGGTCCGCAGCGAAATCCACAAACGACCGCACCTTTGGGGCGACGATTTTGCTTTGCGGATACACAAGATGGATAGGCTCCGCCGGCGGCAGGTAATCGACCAGCACAGGCGCAAGCTGGCCGGAACGGATTTCGTCGGCGACCATGTATGACAAGGCCATTGTTATCCCCTCACCAGCGGTCGCGGCCGTCAGTGCCGTGGTTGCATCATTCACTTCAAACCGGGGATGCAATTGGACGTGACCCCGTGATTTGCCGTGCTTGTAGTGCCAGTCATGGCTCGACATGATCCCGGTGAACCCGATGATCGAATGCAGCTTTAGTTCCGATGGATCATTCGGAGTGCCGCGGCGATCCAGATATTCCGGGCTGGCGACAAAAAGACGACGTACAACGCCCAAACGCTTTGCCATGAGGTTGGAATCCGGCAATTCACCAATTCTTATCGCGACATCAATTCCTTCTTCGACAAGATTGGTAACCCGGTCGACCGCAACCAATGACACTGAAATCCGTGGATTTGAAGCCAGGAAAGACCGTATGACTGGCGCGGCCATCATACGACTGAAAGCCGACGATGCCGAAACAGTCAAATGGCCCTGTGCCACCCCTTCTTCGCCAACCGCCAGTTTTTCGGCTGACTCGATCTCGGCAAGGAGCTGGCGGGCTGCAATCAAAAACCGCGTTCCGGCATCAGTAAGTGTCAATTGACGGGTGGATCGCGTCAGCAACTGAACCCCCAGCCTGTCTTCCAGTGCATTCATTGCCCGCGTAACAGCCGGTGGCGACATGCGAAGCCGGTTGGCGGCTTGCACAAAACTGCCGGTGTCATTGATGGCAGCAAAAACTTCCATTTGCTGGATGCGGTCCATTTATTCCACTTTTCGCAATAATAAATTCACAATTATCATTATTCTTCCATCATTGGAAGGTCGTTATCTGTTGCTCACACGCCGCAGAAACGCTCACTGAAACGCGGCCCATATCGAAGGATACAGAAATGAAAATGAACTCGATCAAGCCGACCCTTTTGTCTGGCCTCATCGCATTGGCGCTGTCGGTGCCGCACGCCACCGCAACCTTCGCAGAAGAAACGGCAACGTCACCCGCTGCCCTTAGTGCGATTGGCCAAGACGCGGTTCGCTACAACACTGTGAACATTGACGGGCAGGAAATCTTCTACCGCGAAGCCGGGAATGAAAATGCTCCTACTTTGCTGTTGCTGCACGGTTTCCCCACGTCGTCACAACAGTATCGTAATCTCATTCCCGAACTGGCGAGCGACTATCACGTGATTGCACCGGACTATCCCGGATTTGGGCGCAGCGCGATGCCAGCCCCCAGCGAATTTGAATACAGCTTTGCCAACTATGCATCTCTGATGGACGGGTTTACCGATACTTTGGAGCTGAGTTCCTACAGCCTTTACGTGATGGATTACGGCGCGCCCGTCGGATACCGCCTGGCCCTGAAAGAGCCACAGGCAATCGAGGCACTGATCATTCAAAATGGCAACGCCTATGAAGAAGGCCTGCTGGAGTTCTGGGATGTGTTTCGCACCTACTGGACTGATGAGACCGATGAAAATCGTGAGCCCTTGCGCGGCTTCCTGAATGTCGGCGCAACCGAATGGCAGTACACCCATGGGGTGCCCGACACCCACCTAAGCCGTGTCAGCCCTGATGCGTGGATGCTGGATCAAGCGTATCTTGATCGGCCCGGAAACCAGGAAATCCAACTGGACCTGTTTTATGATTACCGCACAAACGTCGATCTCTATCCGGATTTCCAGGAATTCTTCCGTGCCTATCAACCTCCCACGTTGATCGTCTGGGGCGAGAACGACCACATCTTCCCAGCCGAAGGGGCGACACCGTACCTGCGCGATCTACCGAATTCGGAACTGCATCTGATTGACGCCGGTCACTTCATCCTTGAACCCCATGGCGCTGAAGTTGCGGCAACCATCAGAACATTCCTGTCCAAGAACCTGACCAACTAAGACACGTCGGTGCAGGGGCCACCCTGCACCGTTTCGCCGTCATTACCGTATGTAGACCACCTAAAGCGGGTACAATCTTTACTGGCTGTTTGACCATCCAGCGGTATCAGATCTCGGCCCATAAAACCTTCAACTCAAAAGGGTCCGTCAAATGGGACATAAATTCGCCGAACTCGCTTTCACGGACGCCGTGAAAAACATCCAGTCCAACCAAGGGTCGCGCAACGCATATGCGAGAATGGAAGTTGGTGACGACTACAACAACGTTCTGGGCCCAAACGAAGCCCAATTCATTGCCGCACGCGACAGCTTTTACATGGCAACCGTCAGCGAGACAGGTTGGCCCTATGTTCAACATCGCGGAGGTCCGGCAGGATTTGTGAAGATCCTGGAAGACAAAACGCTGGGATTTGCCGACTTTCGGGGCAATCGGCAATATGTAAGCGTGGGCAACCTAAGCCAGAACAACCGTGTGTCGCTGTTCTTTATGGACTACCCAAACAAAACCCGCCTCAAACTGCTGGGCAGGGTTCGCACAATTGATCCATCTGATCAGGACACGCTGCAAAAGCTGTCGCTGGACGACCGTCACCGGGCGCGTACAGAACGGGGGCTGCGAATGTCTGTCGAAGCATTCGACTGGAACTGCCCGCAATACATCACGCCCCGGTTCACGCGCACTGAAGCGGATCAGGAGCTGTCATCGCTGCAAGCCAAAATATTGGAGCTCGATGCAAAATTGAGGGCCAAAAACGCACAAAACTGAGTGCTCCGGCCAATGCTGCTTTGCGGACATTGGTGCTTGCCGCAGCATCTGTCAAATTAGGCTCTGAGCTGACATTCGCTGCGGAACGTTCTAACGACCGGTATGGGCCGTTCGTGCCGATGCCAAACTGACGGCGCGAGATTAGCGAGTACTTGGTCACAAAATCGCCAAAACTTGTCACTAGATTCTTTCCGTACATTAATACAAATGGTGAATTAAACGCGCTATCTACTTAAATTCCTCTCCGTCGTGGGGCTCGCGCTACTTCTCACCACATCGGTAAACCTAAGATTTTAACATGCCGGACATCGGTCTCAGCGCAAGTTAGTACACGGATACTGGAGTGTTCCTATGAACAACAAGGAGACGAAACCCGGCCGCGACAGTAAGGGCCGGTACATAAAAGGGCACAACCCGAACCCGAAAGGCCGCCCAAAGAAAGTGCCCCAGAAGCCGACATCAAGTTTCGATGTGATCTTCGACCGCAAAATCACGCTGACCGCGGCGGACGGGAGCTGCCGGGAGCTGACGGCCGAACAGGCATTGCAGCATGCGACCCTGAAAGCAGCACTCGAAGGCAAGGCCGGTGCAATCAACCGGGTTGTGAAATGGTTGATAAAGCGCGAGCGCTGGATCAGGAAGGAGGCTGAGAAAAAGGCGGCCCGGGCAAAAAAATATGACGGTGCCTATCTTCCCAATCACTTCTTTTCAAAGGATCCTGAGAATGCTGATGAGGCACTGCAGATTCTCGGTATCGCGGTGCGAGATCCGCTTGCAGACCACCTTGATCCGGACCGTATCCGTCTGGTTCTGGAAAACTGGGCGGTCGATATGGCGTTGTTGCGCTGGCGTGGTTCTGAACCGCTCACTGCAGGAGAAATCCAGGCCATCGAAATCTGCACCCTGGACGAAGAAAACCTTTCCTGGCCGAAGGGAGTACGGGTATGAATGATGAAATGGATGACGCCGGGCACGGCGATGGCTACGGCAATCCACCGCGCTCAACCCGGTTCGTAAAAGGTGTTTCAGCCAATCCCGCCGGCCGGCCGAAAGGAAGCAGGCGGCTGCCGCCATATGAGGATGTTCTGGGGCAGATGATGCAGATCACGGACGAGGGCATAACACGCCGGGCTCCTATACATGAGGTCTTGCCAAGGCGACTGCTTGAACTTGCGCTGAAGCAGCAGAACAACGCGGCGATGCGGGCCATTGACGCACTGGAGACGGAACGGCAATCGAACCAGGCAACAGACGGGTTTGCGGACAGGAAGACGGCTATTCACTTTGTGGAGCCTGGCAACGTGACCACAGCGCTTGAGCCATTAAAGATGGGACGCATCCTTGACCGGTATCGCGAAGAGAACGCGCGTGTGGCCCTTGAACCCTGGCTGGTTGAGGCAGCCCTTGACGGGTTCGGCGACCGGCGGCTCAGTCTGGACGAGCAAAAAGAAGTGCTTCAGGCAACCAGAACACCAAAGAAAGTAACCTGGCCGGACTGGTGGGAAGTGCTGCCGGAGTAACAGCCGCGGCGGAATCCAGTATCAATGCGGCTCTTGCACCGCCTCGCGCGGAATACGGAAACAGGTCAGATCAACTGATCCAGTTTCTTTGTTGCATGCTGCACGAGTTTCCGGATTTCTTGCGCAATAGCTCTTGCCTGGCTGGCCGAATGAACCGGTGCCTGTCCGTCCGCCGCAAGCCCTGTCGCATCTTCAAACAAGGCAGTCAGGTCTGCGAACATCTTTTGTCTGGCGTCATTGTCAGGCATCACGCGACCATTGACGCTTGCCGGTCGCGGGAAGTCGAGGGGAATGTCATGTCCGGGCAAGCCGGTTCTGATCAGGATGCGGCGGCATTGTGCGTCAATCCGGATTGCGGGGGCAGGGCGTCCGGGCACCCGAAGAGAAGATCGGTCAGCGCGGAGATTGTCTCGATCCTGCTGAACTGCCCGCGGTTCACGACCCGGATATCAGGGCGCTCGGCCTTGGTGCCCTCGCGATCACCTTTGGAGTGTTTTGCAATCCGGTTGCCGATTCCAGGCAGCGGTTCGCCGGGCGCGTCGCCGAACCAGAGATAGCTGGTCTGCTTCAGTGTCAAAGGATCGAACCGGATCCAGATGATACAACCCGATGGCTTGCCTGACAGCCGGACATTGATTTTTTGCCGGCTGGTCTTGGCCCCCTCAAAGCTCGACTTGAGCTGCACGTGACGCTGGATGCCATCCGCTTCCAGAACGACATCATAGCCGCTGCGGTCGGTATGGCAGTGCAGAACATCCACCGCCTGGTCGCGGCGCCACATCTCGCGGCAGAGGTCTGCCAGAAACCCGTATTCAATATATTGTTCGCGCAAGGAGGATGCTTCGGAATGGATCATGCTTGCCACTGTCTGTAGTCGCCCCGTACGGACAGTTTGCTTCCCGCTGCCAGCAAGTCCAGCAAAAAGAGACTTATAGGCTGTAGACGAAAAAGCAGCAGCTGTGGCCTGAACGGTCCATGGATATACGCAGGCGTGTGGGCCTCAATCTGAAGAAATACCGCCTGGCAGCCTTCTTCTCCCAGGAGAGTCTGGCGCATGAATGTGGTCTGCACCGGACCTATGTCAGCGGTGTCGAACGGGGCATCCGCAATCCAACCGTTGTCGTGCTTGCGCGGCTGGCGGTTCCGCTCGGCGTTCCGGTCTGGAAACTTCTGCAAGACTGAACGCGCTGAAAAGTTATGGAAGTCGGCGCCCAAACATCACATTCCGCAAATTTTTTACTTCTGACTCCCAAATGCCAGGAGCCACGCCATAGAAAAGTCAATAAATGGTTGCTCCATCTGAAATTTACGATGGAGCAAGGTTATGAAAGATCACATTAATCTTCCGGAAGCGGTTATTCGACGCGTGCCGGTAAATTCCCTGACGCCCTATGCAAATAACCCGCGGACCCACACGAACAAGCAGATCCGCCAGATTGCGGACAGCATCCTTGAGTTTGGCTGGACAAACCCTGTGCTTATTGATGGAGAAGGTGGCGTGATTGCCGGCCATGGCCGGATTGAGGCAGCAAAACTTCTCGCGATCAGCGAAGTACCGGTTGTCGAGCTCAGTCATCTGAGCGAGGCGCAGAAGCGCGCCTATATCATTGCTGATAATAAGCTGGCGGAGAATGCCGGTTGGGACGAGGATCTTCTGAAGATTGAACTGGAGGGCCTGCTCGCGCTTGACTTCGATGTCTCGCTGACCGGCTTTGAGATGGGCGAGATTGACGGTCTGCTGATCGGCGAAGCTGCAGACGGGCCCGATGCACGCGATGACTTGCCTGAAACTGCCGGAGGACCTGCCGTCACGGAACCGGGCGATCTCTGGATCCTGGGGCACCACCGCGTGCTCTGCGGCGATGCAACGATCCCGGAAAGCTGGACGATACTGATGGGCGATGACAAGGCGCAGATGGTCTTTACCGATCCGCCGTATAACGTGCCGATCGATGGCCATGTTTCGGGTCTCGGATCGGTGAAGCATCGTGAATTTGCCATGGCGTCAGGTGAAATGAGCGAAACTGAATTCACAAAGTTTCTAACCGATGTTCTGGGCAATCTGGCGGAGTTCAGCGCCGATGGTTCTATACACTATGCCTGCATGGATTGGGCGCATCTACGGGAACTGCTGACTGCAGGCCACGCAGTCTATGACGAGCTGAAAAACATATGTGTCTGGGCCAAAACGAACGGCGGCATGGGATCGCTGTACCGTTCTCAGCACGAGATGGTGGTCGTATTCAAGTCGGGCACAGCACCGCACATTAACAATGTCGAGCTTGGCCGTCACGGCCGGTATCGCACCAACGTATGGACTTATGCTGGCATGAATACGTTTGGTGCTGAGCGTGACGAAGCCCTGGCGATGCATCCGACGGTCAAGCCTGTGGCGCTGGTCGAGGATGCCATTTTCGACTGCTCTGATCGCAACGGGATTGTGGTGGATGCGTTTTTGGGATCGGGGACAACGCTGATTGCAGCTGAAAGTGCGGGCCGGTGGTGTTTCGGTCTTGAGCTTGATCCGGAATATGTCGATCTGATCATCAGACGCTGGCAGAAGGTAACCGGCGAAAATGCGGTTCATGCCGGAAGCGGGCTCAGTTTCGATGTGTTGGCATAGAAAGGACGTCTGCTGGCGTTGTCAAAAGGGACGCAGTTGAAGCGGGATTCTACACGCCGTGGAAGGTGAATTGGCTTTACTGTTGGGGAGTAGAACCTTGATGTAGGGACGCAAGGGGGGCTAAGGGAACGCATTGCCATCTAGGACCGCCACATGCACGGTTTCCCGCAGCGTCGCCGCCAACTGTATCACATGATGTTCAAAAACGGCGGCGGAACTGTTGCCGACCTGCGGGATCTGCGACTGGTCACGCAGCGTGCGCAGGAAGCGGTGTGTCGTGGGGGCCGTCATGCCTGCACGCTCGGCTGCACCTGTCAACGAAAAGCTTTATGGTATTTGCTTGATTATATTAAGAAATTTGAAATCTTTATGACGGAATTGTTCATTGGTGTCGCCATAACTTCTCCTTTGAACCGTCCATTTGTTTTTCAGTATTGAAGAATCAAAGCTTCTCCGGTTGACAAATAAGATATCTAAAGTTCTCCTGTTCCCCGGTATTCATGTCGCCGCGAAGGCGTTTCTGGGAATTTGGGGAAATCATGTCCGACGTTGCAGAAGTTGCCTATCTCTGGGTCAAAACCGCCGATCTCACAGCGCACGCCGCTTTTGTAAGTGACGTGATCGGGTTGCAGGCTGTAGCCGGAGACAAGGATAGTGAGGCCGGGTTTCGCTCTGACATCCGGCGGCGCACGGTTGTGCTGACGGATGATCCGCAGGCAATCGGCGCGGTCGGGCTGGCTTATCACACTCCGGAAGCCCTTGAGAAAGCCGCCGATAGGGTGCGCGAAGCCGGCCGACCGCTGATCGAGGCTGATCCCGAGACTTGCGCGCGGCTTTTTGTGCGACGTGCTTTTCGTGCCGAGGACCCCAGCGGAAATCCGGTTGATCTGGTGCTGGGGCCGCATCATTCGGGGCGGCGGTTTTTCCCCGCCCGCGACAACGGGATTGAGGGACTAGAAGGGATCGTGATGCGCAGCCGTCTGACTGCGGAAGACATCCGATTCTGGACCGTGCTTCTGGGCTTTGAGCTGCGCGACAGGGTCGGTGAGGCGGTCTATATTGGCACTGATGCGCTGCATCACCGCGTGGCTCTTTTCCCGTCCGACCGCCCTGGCGTTCTGGCCGTGAATTTTGCGGTCGAAGACATGGAGCAGGTCATGATCAACCAGAATTTCCTGAAAGACCGTCAAATTCGAATCGCGCAGGGGCCGGGACGCGCCGCGGCGTCAGGACAGATATTCGTTCAGGTGCACGGGCCCGATGGCTTGATCTATGGCTTCGTGACAGGCACTCGCGTGATCGACCCGGCGCGGCATCACGCAAAACAATTTGATCCTTCTGATGCACTTTGCTGCTGGGGATCTCGGCCGAATGGAGTGCCGGAATATGAACCCGAAAGTGTCAACAAGAACTAACATACATCCTTAGGGGGGGCGAAATATGATTGAACTCAAGGACGTCTCGTACGCGCGACTTGGTACGCGCGACATGGCCTCGGCCGTTGATTTCGCCACCGGGTACCTGGGGCTGGAAGTCGCCGAGAAAACGGCGAGCGCCACCTACCTGCGGTCGGATGAACGTGGACATACCCTGTGCTATTTCGAAGGCGATCCTGCGGAACAGACTGTCGCCTTCGAGGTTGAAGACGAAGAGGCGCTGCACCTGGCGGCCGATACGCTGGACCGGCTCGGGCATCCCGTGCATGTGGGCTCGCCCGGCGAGTGCGATCAGCGCAAGGTCAAGCGGTTCATCCGCTTTCGCGACCCGACCGGCAACAGCATCGAACTGGTGGTGCGTCCCGAATGCAGCGGCAAACGCTATTTTGCAACGCGGGACGCTGGGATCACCGGGTTCAGCCACATCGGCCTCTACACGACAGACCCGGTGCGGGACGAGAAATTCTGGACCGAGGTGTGCAATGCGCGGGTTAGCGACCGGGTCGGTGATATTCCCTTGATGCGTGTGAATGAGATTCATCACACCATCGCCCTGCTGGTATCCGACAAGCCGGGTATCCAACACATCAATCACCAGGTGCAGACCAACGACGACATTCTTCGGTCCTACTATTTCCTTGCGGACCGAAACGTGGAGATCGTTTTTGGCCCCGGGCGCCATCCTACGTCAGGCGCAAGGTTCCTCTATTTTAAAGGACCGGACGACATGGTGTTCGAATACTCGATCGGCGTCGATGCGGTCGAAGACGAAGACAGCCACCAACCCCGACAATTCGGATTTGAGCCGACGAGCCTGTGCAAATGGGGCACCAAACCTGCAGACAGATTCCGGCGCTGAACCGCCTTTTAAAGACTTTCTATTGGAGCAAGCCATGAACAAACCTTTCACATCCACAACCGCTGCTGACCTGCCTGCCGAGGATTTGGTGACGGAGGGTCGCGTGCACTCGGCTATCTACACCGATCCGGCGATTTTCGATCAGGAAATGGACCGTATTTTCCAACACACCTGGGTTTATATCGGCCACGGCAGCGAAGTCCCCAAGAAGGGTGATTTCCGCCTGCGTAAAATCGGACGCCAGCCGGTCATCATGGTCCGTGCCAAGGATGGTGAGATCAAGGTTTTGATGAATCGCTGCCTGCATCGGGGGGCAGTCGTGGCCGAGGTGGAAAGTGGCAACACCAATTTCTTCCACTGCTGGTTTCACGGCTGGACCTACGACACGGATGGTACGTTGGTACAGGTGACCAAAGAAGAGGGATATGAGCCTGGCTTCTGCAAGAAAATGGGCGGGCTGGCACGGCCACCCCGGGTAGAAGAATATCGCGGCTTTGTCTTTGCTTGTCTCGATGACAGCGTGCCGCCACTGCGTGACCATCTGGGGCAGGCGGCTGACCTATTGAACTACATGATTGACGTCTCGCCTACCGGCACGCTGCATCTAGATATGGGGGTTAACAAGACCGTCTATCGCGGCAACTGGAAACTTGTCGGCATGGACGGCTATCACGTTAACTACGTGCACGCATCTGTCCTGGAGAGTTGGAGCGATGACACCGATGCCGGCATCGCTGCGATGCACAAGAACGACCCTTTCGACGACAAAGCGCTGACCCGAACCCGCGATCTGGGACGCGGCCATGTGCTGCTTGATTTCCGTGAGCACCGCATGGCGACGATTGATAAATACCTCGATTTCCTGCGCGGGGAGCCGGGCGGCGAAGACTACCTAAAATCCATGAACGACGCTTATGGAGAAGATCAGGCCAAGCACAACCTGTCGCTGGCGGGCGATCCGCACTTGGGCGTATTCCCGAACCTGCAGGTCATCGGCAACCAGATACGGATTGTGAATCCGATCTCGGCGGATGAAACCGAAGTCCTAATGTTCCCTGTCCGACTGGGTGATGTGCCGGACGAAATCAACACCCTGCGCCTGCGCCAGCATGAATCCTTCTATGGCCCGTCAAGCGCCGGATCGCCCGATGACGCAGAGATTTTTGAGCGTGTGCAGCAGGGCATGAAGGCCACCGTCAATCCTTGGATCGACATGTCACGCGGTTTGCATCGCGAGGTGGTGGAAGAAGATGGCACGCGGGTTGGAAAGATTTCTGACGAAACCACACAGCGCGGTCAAATGCGCGAATGGCGCCGTTTGATGAAGGGCGCCTGAACTTGGGCACTATTAAGGAGGACACAATGACCGTAGTACTTGGAGCGAGCTCCCAGACCGAAGCCGCAACCGACCCGCGTCGGATATTCGAGGATTTCCTGTTCATGGAAGCCCGCCTGATGGACACTCATAAATTCGACGACTGGTTCGCCCTCTGGACCGAGGATGCCCTTTACTGGTTGCCCTGCAACGAAGAAGATGTGGACACGTCGCGCCAGCTTTCGATCACCTATGAGGGCCACAGCGATCTGAAAACCCGCATCCGGCGGCTTACGGGAAAGTTTGCCCATGCGCAAAGCCCGAAATCACGGCTGATCCGTGTCGTCTCGAATATCGAGATCGAGACGGCGGATAGTTCAGGCATTATCGGCACCTCTACCTTTGTGCTTTCGGATGTGAGGCTCAACCGGCAGACAATCTGGTTTGGACGCAATCACCACACACTTGTCTATACGCCGCAGGGCCTGCGGATGCAGCGCAAGAAGGTTTTCATCAATTCAAACGACACGACAATGGAGAATTTGACCTTTTTGGTCTAACGCGAAACGCCGGCCCGGTGTGTGACGGATCGGTGAGCTAATTAATCACACAACCAAAACCCAGGGAGAAGATAAATGCGATTTTTGAAACACTTGGCCTATCCTGCGCTTGCGCTTGCGATGGTATTGGGCACGGGGCAATCCGCTTTTGCCGGCGAACTTAGCTATGACAACGACGATCCAATCACAGCGACCATCGCAGGATATTCCTCGCGAGGAATGGTCAGCGTGCTTGGCGAGGGTCAGGCCGTGGTCGTGCGCGAAGCCTATCCCGGCTCGAACGTTGTATACGAACCCGGCAACCCCGCCGGATCGTTTGTCGCTGTTGCCAACGGTGACCGCGAATTCGCGCTGGAGACCGTGATTGAGATGAAGAGCGCCATGGCCGGTTCTGCGCCGTTTTCGGAATCCTATGACGGCAAGTTTTCGCTGGTTACTGCGCTCAGCCCGAACCGGACCCTGGTCCATGTTTATGGCCGTGCCAAGTTTCTGGATGAGAACAACATCACCAGCTTGGCTGATATTAAGGAACGTAAGATCCCTGTCCGTCTTGGCATCAACCGTCCAGGAAACCTGTGGGCACGCGGTCATGTCGATGCAATCCTCGCCGAGTACGGCATGACAAAAGAAGACATTGTTTCGTGGGGCGGCACCCTGAGCGAGGAGCGCACAGGAGCCACGATAGGCATGATGAAAGATGCTCGTGTTGACATCGAGATCACGGGCGGTTTCGTTCCAGTCGGTGCTCTCATCGAACTCAACACAGTGACTCCGATCCGCCTCGTCCCTATGAGCGAAGAAGTGGTGCAAGGGGTGGCTGACAGGCTGGGCATCGCCGTGGGCGTAATCCCCGGGGGTTCCTATGCGTTCTCGCCTGATGATCAATGGACGCCGGCCAGCACGCACTACATCATCGCGGGCCCCAGCGCTACGGATGAACAGGTGTATAAGCTTGCAAAAGCACTGGATACCCAGCTTGCAGCTTATCACGCAATGCACCCAGCTTTGGCCTCGATTACCCGTGACGAGATCGTGCCCAACGTTGCCGGCATCCCGCTGCATCCTGCTGCGAAAGCCTACTACGACAGCCGTAAGTAGTAACTTCGAAATAGGACCCCGCCCGCCGCTATGGTCGGGCGGGGTCTTGTGTTCTGAAATGTAGGCGCATTCAGCCGAAGGAAAGTGACTTATGCTTCCAGTGTTCAAGACCGTGCTCGTGAAAATGCTGAGCAGTGGGGGCTCCGTCGCTCTGAACCGGCAGAACCGCATCATCGCCACAATTCTTTCGGTGCCGTTGGCAGCATTCGAGATTTGGCTAGCCTTCATTGGCATCGTTACGCCGCTCCAGCTTGGCCTTTTTTTCATGGCTCCGCTTCTGATAATTGCGTTTTTGACAACAACCGGTCGGCTTGAGCATTCCCGGACGCAACCTTTTGACTTTCTTATGGCAATTGTGGTGGCTGTCGCAGGCGGCTATCTGATCTGGCATTCCGAACGCCTGAGCGATTGGATACTTGGTATCAGCAGTTTCAGTCTGCCGGATCGACTCGCCGGTCTGGTCATGATTTTTGCCACGCTCGTTATTCTCAAGCGCACAGTAGGGCCTGGGATGTTGACCGTCGTACTGATCCTGATGGGATATCTGGCATTTGGCCATCTGATCGACGGCTTTCTTTATCACCGCGAATTCAGCTGGACCGAGATCATTGAGCAGTCGATCATCAGCAACAACGGCGGGCTTTTCGGGACACCCGTCGCGGCGGCGGCAAGCTACGTCTATCTGTTTGTCGTATTCGGAAAGATTCTCCAGACCAGCGGTGGGGGGCAATTTTTCTTTGACTTCGCTGCCGCCATCGCGGGGCGCAGGCGGGGCGGCGTCGCCAAGGTGTCGATCGTCTCGAGTGGTCTTTTCGGCATGATCTCGGGCAGTCCGACCTCGGATGTGGTTACCACGGGCACGATCACGATCCCGATGATGAAGCGGATGGGGTACCCGGCCCATATAGCATCGGCCATTGAAACGGTCGCTTCGGTCGGAGGCAGCTTTTTGCCGCCGGTGATGGGCGCGGTCGTGTTCATCTTGGTTGAGTTTACCGGCATCCCTTACGGCGAAGTCATCCGCTCCTCGGTCATCGTCGCGCTGCTCTATTACTTCGCGATCTATTTTCAGGTTCATCATTATTCGACCCGCCATAACATCGGCCAGATCGACGCAAAAGACATCCCGCAGATGTGGAGCGTGCTGAAGAAAGGTTGGATATATATAGTGCCGATCTTTCTGCTGATGGTCATGATTGAGCAGGGGTATACCGCCCAATACAGTGTGTCGGTCACAATATTGGCTACCATCGTTTTCAGTTGGCTGCATAGCAATCGCGACTACCGCGTTGGTCCAATGACGTTGATCAAAACAGTGACTGACGCCGCTGTCGTCATGGCGCCGCTTGTCGCGGCGGTTGCGGGCGCGGGGCTGGTCGAGCAGGTTTTGAACGTCACTGGGATCGGGTCAAAGATCTCATATCAGATGTTCGAGGTTGCAGACGGCCAACCGATCCTGATCCTGATTTTCGCGGCTCTTGTCACCATTGTCTTCGGGATGGGCATGCCGGTTCCGGCGGTCTATGCGTTGGCCGCAATTCTGCTGGCACCGGGAATGATCCAGGCTGGGTTTGACCTTCTTTCCTCACATTTGTTTCTGGTCTGGTTTTCTGTCGCGTCACACCTGACGCCGCCAATTGCGGTGGCCGCCTATGTTGCCGCTGCCATTGGAGAGGCCAAGCCGATGCGCACGTCTGTCTGGGCCTCGCGGCTGGGCATGGTGGCGTTCATGCTGCCCTTCATCTTTATGTTGCGCGGTGGGGTTCTGGCGCAGGGAACGGTCGTCCAGATTGTGACAGACACGGTTTTCACGGCCTCGGCCATCACGCTTTTCGCTACCGCGTCGATGGGCTGGTTCCGCGGGCTGGTGCCGGGATGGATGCGGCTCGCATTGCTGGTTTTGGGCGCTTTGGCGGCGTTCGCCGTCACCCTACCAGCACTGGCCGCAGGCGCTTCGCTGCTTGGGTTTGCGCTGATTTGGTGGAGCCAACGCGCGGCTGCTGACGAGCCAGTTGCAGATACGGTCGCGCAGAGCCAAAGCCAGGAAAGCCTCGATTTATGATCGGGGACACTTTCGATCCCACGGCCGTACCTAACCTTTTGGCAAACAACAGCGGACCTTTGAAATGATCGTTGATTTTCATACACATATTGTACCTGATGCGCTACCTGAAGCCCCCGGTGATGGCGTGGGTTGGCCGGTGATAAAGAAGCTCGGTGATGAAGACGCCGAGATTGTGATCGAGGGGCGCACTTTCCGCCGGATCGACCGGCGCAGTTGGGACGCGGCTGCGCGACTCATGGACATGGACCGCGACGGGATCGACGTGCAGGTCCTGTCACCCATGCCCGAGTTGTTATCCTACTGGTTTGCCCCGAATGTCGGAGCGCGGATTTGCGATGCGGTGAATGATCATCTTTTGAAGATGGAGGCGGTTGCACCGAAGCGGTTCAGAACGATGGGAATTGTGCCTTTGCAAGATCCGGCCAAGGCTGTGCGAACACTTCGTGAATTGCGCCGGAGTGGCATGATCGGTGTTGAAATCGGAAGCCATGTGGTCGGGCGGCCGTTGGGTGATCCGGCGCTGGCACCTTTCTTTGCCGCTGCCGAAGAAGAAGGTATGACCGTCATGGTTCACGCCCTGCATCCCGCTGGTGTAGAGCGAATTGGCGGGGCGCCAGACATGGCGGCGGCCGCTGTTTTTCCGCTGGAAACGGCACTTGCCGCGACCTCTTTGATGGTGTCCGGGGTGATGGAACGTCATCCGGGGCTCAAGGTCCTGCTATGCCACGGCGGCGGTGCCTTGCAAGCGATCCTGCCGCGTCTCGACCACGCATGGCAATGCGGTCTGTCGCTGGCAAGCACCATGGTTCAGTCGCCGTCTGACATCGCACGCCAGTTCTTTTATGACACGATCGTTTATGGCCAAGGCCCGTTCGATCTGCTCAGCGCCTCTGTCGGGGCCGAAAGGATCGTGATGGGCTCTGACTATCCTTTTGCAGTGATGCAGCCCGATCCCGTGTCTTTCGTCCGCCGTGTGTCGCCAGACGCGGCTGATGCTATTTTACCAGGCCCGGCCGGACTTTTGGAAACCGGAGGAACCCGTTCTTGATCAACACAATCCAGACCACCGAAACTCGTCCCTGTGTGCTTGCCGACATCCCTGAAGAGGACGGTTTGCAAATAAAACTTCGGGCCCGTCAGCCTCTGGGTGCCTTCAATATCCGCGCCGGGATGCACGCGGTTGGGCATCAATACACCCGCGAGCAGGTGCGCCAGATTGCGCGCGCTTTGGATGTGGGCGGGGTCGATAGAACTGAGGTCTCGCATGGCGGCGGCTTTGCGGGGGGCAGTTTCAATTACGGTTTTGGCAGGCACGTTGATCGTGGATGTTACGCATGACCACGTACACGCGCGCGACGCCGGAAATGACGACTCTCTAAAAACCTTTCAGAAGGGATGACCAAAATGAACACCGCAACTGCACCCAAAAGCACTGCAAACCCTGAAATCGGCAAATCCGTCGAGGCTGCCGGGTTGCGCACCAACTATCTGGAGCAAGGCACTGGCTTTCCGGTGATGCTGCTACATGGATCAGGCCCCGGGGTCACAGGCTATGCCAACTGGCGCCTGACCCTGCCTGTTCTGGCAGAGCATTTCCGCGCCATTGCACCAGATGCTGCCGGTTTCGGGTATACCGAGCGCAAACAGGGGCAGGAATTTACCCTTGATTTCTGGGTACGCCACATCCTCGAATTCATGGACGCTGCAGATGTCGAAAAGGCGCATTTTGTCGGCAATTCCTTTGGCGGTGCACTGACGGTCGCCTTGGCCGCGCGCCACCCTGATCGCGTGGAAAAGATGGTGCTGATGGGGGCCGCCGGTCTGGTGTTCAACTTGACCGAAGGCCTCGACGCGGTCTGGGGCCATGAGCCCAGCATTGAAAGCGCGCGCCACATGATGGAGGAATATTTCGCGTTCAACAAAAACCTGATCGGCGATGATCTGGTGAAATCGCGCTATGAGGCGAGCGTGCGTCCGGGTTTTCACGAGAGTTTTTCTGCCATGTTTCCCGCACCACGCCAGCGACATATCGAAGGTCTGGCGACGCCAGAGGACAAGGTGGCCCAATTGACCAACCGAGCCTTGATCATACACGGTCGTGAGGACAAGGTTCTTCCGCTGGAAACCAGTCTTCGCTACCACCAGTTATTGCGCAATTCCGACCTGCACGTCTTTGGGAATTGCGGTCATTGGACGCAAATCGAAAAGAAGGACGAGTTCAACAACCTCGCCCGCGATTTTCTTCTGTCCTGAACACACAGTCCTGGCAACGAAAGGAAAGCTCATGAGTTTACCAAAGATCGGATTGATGATCGGCGACCCGGGCGGCGTTGGTCCTGAGGTCTGCGTGCAGGCAATGGCATCGGGCCGCGCGCAGAGCCGCGGCGATCTAGTTTTGATAGGGAATGCCTGTGCAGTCGAGCGGGCGGTGGCCGACACCGGAGTAAAATTGCCCGTCGTTGCTGTCTCGTCGATGGAGGAGGCGCTGAACGTCGAAGGCTTGCCAGTGATTGAATGCGGGGCGCTAAAAAGGTCCGAGTTTGAGGTGGGTCAGTCGTCTGCGGCGTCGGGAAGGGCTGTCAAGGCTTGGATGGACGAGGCCGCGCGCCTGTCGCAATCGGGCGCGCTGGACGGATGGATCATGGCGCCGATCAATTCGGATTCAATGCGCTTGGCAAGTGTGGCCGATAACCTTGACGCTTTGCAACCGCCCGGCACATTCATGTTTCGCCTCAGCGGCCCGCTGCGCGCCGTACCCATCGCGGAACATGTGCCGATGCGGGCGATTGCTGCGACGGTCACACGTGAACGCATAGAGCACGTTATTGGGCTGACCGACGCCAACTTGCGGCGCTGGGGAATCGCCAGCCCCCGGATCGGAGTGGCGGGGTTGAATCCGCATGCGATGTTTGAGGAGGACCGCGACATCATTGCCCCAGCGGTCAAGGCGGCTCGGGCGGGCGGGATCATTGTCGAAGGGCCGGTTACACCGGATGCTGTTTTCCGCCAATGCATCCAAGGCAAATATGATGCGGTTGTGACCATGTATCACGACCAGGGTCAGATTGCGCTGAAGACCGCAGCGTTTGCAGGGGCTTGCACTGTCTATCTGGGGCTTGATTATGTGCAGTTGTCGGTGCCGCACGGCACGGCTTACGACATTGCCGGAACGGGAACCGCACAATACGGCAGCATGGTGGCTGCCGCCTGCACCGCGCTGGATCTGGCGGCTGGGCGGGGTTTTCTGGCGATGAAAGACGACGAGGTGGCTCCGTGAACTCGGGTCCGGTTGCACTGGTAACGGGAGGGACCGCTGGTATTGGTCTATCCGCATGTGAGGTTCTGGCCCGTGACGGTTGGCAAGTCGTGGCCTGTGCCCGCCGGATTGAGGGCGCGGAGGCTCTGCGCGAAAAGGGGATCGACCTGCGGCAATGCGATATTGCCGATCCGGCGAGCGTTACTGCGCTGATCGAGGGGCTGGGCTGACTATGGACAGCTTCGCGCACTGGTCAACAGTGCCGGCATTATTTTGCCCCGCAGTGGATTCGAGGCGACGACAGACGCTGACATGGAACGCATTTTTTCCGTCAATGTCTTTGGCACGTTCCGGATGACCCGTGAGGCGCTGCCTTTGATGAAGGATGGCGGCACCATCTTGAGCCTGTCGAGCACGCTTGCCTGGCGACCGCGCCCGGGGAGCGCACTTTACGCGGCCACAAAAGGGGCAATCGAAGCCTTTTCAATGGCGTTAGCAACCGAAGTTGCATCACAGCAGATACGCGTACATATCATCGCTCCAGCCTTGGTGCGCAGCCGTATCTGGACGGAGGCGGGTATGAGCGGAGAGGCCTATGCCGCCCTCTTGGCAGAGCGCGGGCGGGAATTCCCACTTGGCCGCGTAGGAGAGCCTGAAGACGTGTCCGAACTGATTGCGTATCTTGTCTCGGACAAGGCGGCTTGGCTTACCGGAAATGCAATTCAGGTGGACGGCGGCGCAATGTTTCGGTGAGGGCGTTTTGGCACATGGGGGACATTTTTGATTGACGCCCGCGATCCCTGCTTCGTTGGGTATCTGCAAGTTCACTTTTTTGATGTCGATTTATCACTTTGGACCTGTCGCGGAATTGTGCCGCTCCTTTAGTCGCAGATTATGCACAAAGAAAGACTTCGGCGACGTCATTGCCCAAGCTGCCGATAGCTATCCACCAGATGGCGAGACCAAGCATATAAGCATTTTGTTTGACATTTAAGGTTAAAAACAGGCACCTTCGAGCGCATTGCACTTGTACCCCTAAAGACGAGATACTCATGGAATTACGGCAACTCCGGTATTTTATTGCCGTGGTGCAGGCACAGTCGTTTTCGCGGGCCGCTGTGGATCTGCATATCGCCCAATCAGCCCTTAGTCGTCAGATCAAAAACCTGGAAAAAGAACTGGGTGTGACCTTGCTCGTTCGGGGTGTCAAAACCCTAAATCTTACGGATGCAGGTAATTTGTTGTTCGAGCGGGCATTGGCCGTAACTCAGGATCTTAGCGACGTAACGCGCGAATTGCTGGCGCATCCGAACGTTCCCAAGGGCAATCTTCGTATCGGCGTTCTGACCTTCACCGGCGAGCTTCTTATGCCGCGAATTTTGCCCGGGTTCACCCGAAAATACCCGGATGTGCGCATCCACCTTCGCTCTGGCGTCAGCAGCTTCATCAATGACTGGCTGATGAAAGATCAGATTGATATTGGCATTCTGGACAGTTCACGCGCCGCGCCAAATCTGATTTCAGAAAAAATTGCGCAGGGCCGGATGGTGGTGGTTCTGCCCAGCCCCGAAGCCTGCGAGCGCCTTGGGGTGCCGCAGAAAGAACTTTACGAAGTTGATGATCTGCGCGACGTGCCACTGATCCTGACAAGTGCCGGTCACACCCAGCGCAAGCTGATTGAAAAAGCTGCATCTGATCGGGGATTTACCCCGAAAATCGCCCTTGAAGCCGACAATATCAGCATTATTGCCGCCTGCGTGCGCGCCGGTGTTGGCTGCACGGTGCTGGCCTATTCGGCCATTCACAACGCAGTCATGCGGGGTGAGGTGCGCACAGCCCCATTGGTTAATCCTGAAATTTTTACCGATATTTCGATCATAACCAAAAGCGGCAGCCCGGTCACCGCGGCAATGCAATCAATGATCTCGCATATAAAGCAGGGCATCTGGGATCTGGCCGATAGTGATCACCTGCCAGAAAATTCTTTTCGCATCGTGACCAGACGGCCCAAATAGCGCACCGAACACTGACAAGACGCTTTGGGTTCGGTATCTCAATTTGAGATACTTAATATCTCGGCTACAGTGTTGGCCAGAATTTCCCTTTGGACTATTGTGTAAAAGAGTCCAAATTTTAGACCGGAAAACGAAAAAATGGAGCCGGCCACCACACGTTAAGTCAAGGCGTAGGGTTCAAAAACCCGATTGCACTTTTGCGACGCGAATAAGCGGAACAAAGTGTTAAAAACAAATTTCTGGGAGGAAATATGCAACAAATTAAAAAAAGCATGGTGTTGGCAAAGCGGCTATTCGCCGGTGCGGCACTAAGCACGTTCATGGCGATAACGCCGGGATATGCACAGGAAACAATCAAGGTGGGCATGTTGATGACCCATGTCGGCGGAACGGGCCTGTTCGCCCGAGAACAAGCCCGCGCCGCCGAGCTTTATATCGAAGAAGTTAACAATAGCGGCGGTATCGACGGCCGTCAGGTAGAGCTGATCAGCTATGATACCGAAGGCAAAGCTGACCGGGCTGGAAACTTGTTCCGGCGTCTGGCCGATGACGACGGCGTCGTAGCAGTGATCGGGCCGGACAGTGCCTATATTACTTTGGTCATCCAAGACGTGCCGACCAGTGTTGGCG
>JAHRVC010000193.1 GCA_019090885.1 Marinosulfonomonas sp. | reverse complement strand
GCAGTAGAAGACTACCTTCAAGCGCTGGAATGGGCCAAGTCGGTTGGCGGACTTAACGGAATGATCGCCCGCGCAGACGCCAATTCCGCCGTGTTAGAGACATTTTGTGCAACCCACGACTGGCTGGACTTTCTGGCAGTTGACGCTGGCACAAGATCCAACACGTCTGTCTGTCTGAAATTCACCGATGCGCGGATCAACGAAGGCGCAACCTTCGCCAAAGCAGTTGCCAAGCGGCTGGAGAACGAAGGCGTTGCTTTGGACATCGGTGCCTATCGCGACGCGCCAGCAGGCTTGCGTATCTGGTGCGGTGCAACGGTTGAAACCGCCGATCTGGAAGCACTGATGCCGTGGCTGGAATGGGCTTTTGAAGCCGAAATTTCAGGCCAGTAACCAATTCACCTGACACTTTTGAAGCGGGGAACTTCTCCCCGCGATTTCAATCCAATATCAAACGGAGTCCCATAAAATGGCCCCTAAAGTTCTCGTATCCGACAAACTTAGTGAAACCGCCGTGCAGATTTTTCGCGACCGCGGCATAGACGTGACGTTCGAACCCAATCTGGGCAAAGACAAGGACGCTCTGTTGGCGGCGATCAAAGACTACGACGGTTTGGCAATTCGCTCGGCGACCAAAGTGACCGCAAAACTTCTGGAAGCCGCCGACAATCTGAAAGTCGTCGCGCGCGCCGGAATTGGTGTCGATAACGTCGAAATTCCCGCCGCATCCAAGAAGGGTGTGATCGTGATGAACACGCCGTTCGGCAATATGATCACCACAGCAGAACATGCCATTGCGATGATGTTTTCCGTGGCCCGCCAGATCCCCGAGGCCAGCGCATCTACCCAAGCCGGGAAATGGGAAAAATCAAAATTCATGGGCGTTGAGCTGACCAACAAAACCCTTGGCGTCATTGGCGCCGGTAACATCGGCGGTATCGTCTGCGAACGGGCTGTCGGGCTAAAAATGAAGGTCGTCGCATACGATCCTTTCTTGTCCGACGAACGCGCAGCCATTCTTGGCGTGACCAAAGTCGAGTTAGACGAACTTTTCGCCCGCGCCGATTTCATTTCCCTGCATGTGCCGCTGACTGACAAAACCCGGATGATTATCAACGCCGATGCCATCACCAAAATGAAGGACGGTGTGCGGATCATTAACTGCGCGCGTGGTGGATTGGTTGATGAGGCCGCTTTGGCGGATGCTCTGAAAGCGGGCAAGGTCGCAGGTGCTGCGTTTGACGTGTTCGAAGTCGAGCCAGCAAAGGATTCGCCTTTATTCAACCTTCCCAACGTCGTCTGCACACCGCATCTGGGCGCCTCGACCACGGAAGCGCAGGAAAACGTCGCATTGCAGGTCGCCGAGCAAATGTCGGACTATTTGCTAACCGGTGCTGTTACCAACGCCCTTAACATGCCCTCGGTCACAGCCGAGGAAGCTAAGGTGATGGGCCCTTGGATCAAATTGGCCGAGCATTTGGGCACTTTCGTTGGTCAGTTGACGGACGAGCCGGTCAAAGCAATCAACATTCTTTACAACGGCAATGTCGCAACGATGAACACAGACGCCCTTAACGCCGCTGCCGTGGCGGGCCTGATGAAGGTGGCAAACCCGGACGTAAATATGGTGTCCGCGCCTGTTATTGCCAAAGAGCGGGGCGTGAATATCTCGACCACGACCCAAGAAAAATCCGGCGTGTTTGATGGGTATATTAAGTTGACCGTTGTGACCGAAACACGCGAACGCTCTATTGCGGGAACAGTGTTCAGCGACGGAAAACCACGGTTCATCCAAATCAAGGGCATCACGATTGACGCCGAGATTGGCGAACACATGCTTTACACAACCAACAACGATGTTCCCGGCATCATCGGAACACTCGGAAAGACCCTTGGTGAGCATGACGTGAATATCGCCAACTTCACGCTGGGGCGCTCAGAGGAAAGCAAAAATGCGATCGCATTGTTATACCTTGATGCTCCAATACCAGTGTCTACTTTGGCCGATTTGAAAGAAACCGGGCTGTTTGAACAGGTTCGCCCACTTCAGTTCAGCGTGACTTAGGGGCGTTACCACCATGCAACGGATCTACGCGATTGGCGATATTCACGGGCAGCTTGAAAAACTGCGCGAAGTTCACCGCTGGATATCTGCTGATCGCGCCCGGAATTCTGACGACTCGATTGTTGTGCATGTAGGCGATCTGGTCGACCGTGGACCCGATAGCGCGGGCGTGCTCGACTGGTTAATCACTGGTTTGGCCCGGGGCGAGGCTTGGGTTGTTTTGAAGGGCAACCATGATCGGATGATGTCCTATTTTCTTGAACGGCCAAGCCGACGCGATCATCTGTTGTCCACCAAACATGAGTGGCTCAGCAAAGGGCTGGGTGGGCGCACCACGTTGGCGTCCTATGGGGTGGATGTGGACACCCTTGAAGACGCCGCCCTACACGAGGCGGCACTTTCGGCAATTCCGGACACGCATAAGCTCTTTCTGGCCGGGTTAGAGACTATTTTCCAAAGTGACACCGCTGCATTTGTCCATGCTGGCGTGCGGCCTGGAGTTCCTTTTGACAAGCAGACCGAAGATGATTTGGTCTGGATCAGGCGGGAGTTTCACGAAGATACCCGCGACCATGGCGCCTTGGTCGTGCATGGTCACACGCCGGTAGATGTGGTGACCCATTACGGAAACCGGGTAAACATCGACACCGGGGCGGCCTATGGGCGTGCCCTGTCGGTGGTGATTTTGGAAGGCCACAAGGTCTGGCAACTTGACGAAAACGGGCGCACAAGTCTTGATCCGCCCAAAGTGTAACACGGGTTTTGCGCGAATATCGCTGTATTCTATCGGCTGTAGCACGAGAATTGACTGACCTCTGACGTGCGGGCATCTGGTGCAACCAACACCAGCACTCTATTGTACACAGCAGCAACAGGAGAATTTCCATGACAGATATCGTGATACTCGGCGGCGCCCGCACTGCAATCGGCACATTTGGCGGCGCATTGGCGTCAATTCCCCCGACCACCCTTGGCGCAACAGCCGCGCGCAGCGCTATGGAACGCGCTGGCGTGACACCGGATCAGATCGGTCACGTGGCCTTTGGACATGTCATCAACACCGAGCCCCGCGACATGTATCTTAGCCGTATCGCGGCCATGGATGCCGGCGTGCCCGACAGTGTTCCCGCGATGAATGTGAACCGGCTGTGTGGTTCCGGCGTGCAAGCGATCATATCGGTGTATCAGTCTCTGTTTCTGGGAGAATGCGACTTTGCGCTGGCTGGTGGCGCTGAAAACATGAGCCGATCACCTTATATTATGCCCGCCACCCGGTGGGGTCAGAAAATGGGCGATGTGTCCAGCATGGACATGATGCTTGGCGCCTTAAACTGTCCTTTCGGCACCGGACACATGGGCGTGACGGCAGAAAATGTTGCATCCGAACATAGTATCACCCGAGAGGCACAGGACGCGTTTGCATTGGAAAGCCAGCAGCGCGCAGCAAAAGCCATCAGTGAGGGGCGGTTCGTCGATCAGATCGTACCAATCGACGTAAAAGTCCGGCGCGAAACTGTATCGTTTGAAGTAGACGAGCATCCCAAAGCAACGTCGCCCGAGGCCCTTGCCGGCTTGCGGTCTGCATTTCAAAAAGACGGCACTGTAACTGCGGGTAATGCCAGTGGCATCAATGACGGTGCCGGCGCTATCGTTCTGGCCCGCGCAGATGCCGCCGAGAAAGCCGGCCTAAAACCGCTGGCTCGTATCATCGGCTATGCCCACGCTGGTGTCCGCCCAGAAGTTATGGGCATCGGTCCGGTTCCCGCCGTCAGAAAGCTGTTTGAAAAAACCGGGCTGGGCCCGGATGATTTTGATGTGATCGAGTCCAACGAAGCATTTGCAGCGCAAGCATTGGCCGTGACGCAGGAACTTGGGCTGGCCCCGGCCAAGGTAAACCCAAATGGCGGCGCGATTGCACTTGGCCATCCGGTTGGCGCGACGGGCGCAATCATAACAGTCAAAGCCCTGTATGAGCTTGAACGTATTGGCGGCAAACGTGCCCTGATCACGATGTGCATTGGCGGCGGACAAGGCATCGCTTTGGCAATCGAACGGTAATCACAGCACGTTTTCATCAGTGTGTTGGAAAATTCCTGCCTGAACTGCCATCAGCGGACCAATAGCGCACCCCAATTAAGACCCTGTTCACTCTGACCCCGCTAATTTTAGGCAAAGCGAGTCGGGGCCATCCCGCTTGCAGGGTCGGAGGGCCGGGATGGACGTTGCACAAGCAGTTTCAAACGAGCGGCGGGCGCGATTGGCCGCTGAGCGGTTGTTGGAGCTGAAACAATCTGAATTGTTCGCGGCAAATGCAAAACTGTCCGAACACGCCTTGGCACTGTCTGGTGAGGTCGTCGAGAAACGTGAAGAAGTGGAAGTTGTCCGCCATGTTGCCGAAGAATTACGTGGACAAAATTCCAAAGCACTTACCGATCTGGCGCGCGCCAACCATGAAGTTGAAATTGCCGAGCGGCGTTTGTGGGAATCCGTTGAAACGATCGAAGACGGTTTTGCTGTCTTTGATTCCAGCAACGTGCTTGTGGCAGCAAATTCGGCGTATTTATCAGTTTTCGACGGCTTAGAATGTGTTGCACCGGGCGTCAAATATCATGAAATCGTCAAAATCATGGTCCAAGAGGGCATCGTCGATATTGGCGAAAATGATCCACGGCTATGGTGTCAGGAAATGCAAAATCGCTGGACCACTGGCGATCTGGAACCACGCAACTTACAACTTTGGAACGGCCAATTCATCAAATTGGTGGACCGCCGTGCAGCAAATGGCGACACGGTGTCATTGGCCCTGAACATCACTGACACGATTCGCCGGGAACAACAGTTGACCGAAGCGCGCAGCAAAGCCGAGGCGGCTAACCGTGCAAAATCCAATTTTCTTGCCAAGATGAGCCATGAACTTAGGACACCAATGAATGGCGTTGTTGGAATGGCAGATCTGTTGAGCGACACAGATTTATCCGAAGAACAGACCCTGTTTGTGGACACGATCAAGTCATCCGGCGAGGCACTTCTGGGTTTGATCAATGATGTTTTAGACTTTTCGAAAATTGAGGCGGCGAAACTTGTCCTACACAGCGAAGAGTTTGATTTGGAACGTTGCGTCCACGAAGTTGTGATGCTGCTTCAACCGACGGTAATGGAAAAGAACCTGGATATTATCGTTGACTATGACATGTTCCTGCCGGCCCAGTTTATCGGCGATCCGGGCCGTATCAGGCAGGTGTTGACCAATCTAGTAGGTAATGCCGTCAAGTTCACATCCGAAGGCCACGTGTTGATCCGACTGGTGGGCTTGCCAGAAGGCGAGAGTGGAGCATTCCGCCTTCATGTCACTGTGGAAGACACAGGAATTGGAATTCCCGCGAATATGATCGATCACATTTTCGGCGAATTCAATCAGGTCGAAGATGAAAAAAATCGAAAGTTTGAGGGGACAGGTCTTGGGCTGGCGATAACCCGGCAATTGATTGATCTAATGGGCGGCGAAATCTGGGCAGAAAGCGAGCCCGGAGAAGGTGCGAGCTTTGGCTTCCACGTAACATTGAACTCTGCGACAGGCGCGATCCCAAAACCCGAAACACCCCCGGCGTGGGTAAAACGGGTCATTCTTGTTGATGGGAAAAACCCAGCGGCCGAAATATTCCGCATTCAGTTGTCGCAACTTGAAATGCCATATTTGCACCATGACACGACCAATGGCGGCAAAATTGACCAACTTGGGCCCGGCGATGTTTTGATCATCGACAGCTGCAATAGCGCCGACAAGCGCAAAGCCGGGCTAAAGATCGGTGCCACCGCGGCCGAGTCTGTTCCGGTTTTTCTGGTGCAATCCGACCGGTCCGGTGATGTTCCAGACATCGGACGCCCAGCCCGCCAACTGAAAAGCCCCTTGTCACGCAAAACCCTTCTGAAGGCATTGAATGCACTGCCTGAACCCGCCGGGGTTATCCCACCGGAGCACGTCGTATTGGATCAAACTCGGGCTCGAAAAATGAGGATTCTGGCCGCCGAAGATAATAAGACGAACCGCCTTGTCTTTAGTAAGCTGGTGAAGGCTCTCAACATCGAGCTTGAATTTGCCGAGGATGGGCTTGAAGCTGTCGAAAAATGGCGTGCTTTCAAACCCGATCTCATTTTTATGGATATTTCCATGCCCCAAATGGATGGCAAAGAGGCGACGATGGAAATTCGCAAACTCGAAGCTGAACTGGGATTAAATCACACAACGGTCGTCGCATTGACCGCACATGCGATGGATGGGGATGACACCGAAATTCTTGCGGCAGGTTTAGATCACTACCTAACAAAACCGCTTCGAAAAGCCGTTATTTTTGAGCGTATTGAGAAAGAAACACCAACCGAGGCCGAGCCGGTTTTCGCAGAAGGCGTGGTGCCCCCGTCAACAGAAAATCCCGTCCAAGCCTGACAAAATTCAACGCCGACGTCAGTTGTCTTGCAGCACCTGTAGAAATGCCGGGCCAAACCGTTCGGCGCGACGTTCCCCGAGCAGGCGCGTCAAGCCGCCTAGATCAGATGGCTTCACGCTGGCAACCCGCGCCAATAGCGATGCGGAACATGACATCGGTTTGTCATTTCCGCGGACGCCGCGCGCCAATTCAGCCTGGGACTCCAACAAGCGGTCGAAAAGCGCGCCCTCGCTTCGCCCAGCCAGCTTTCGGCGTGACGGGTGCAATTCTTCCACGGTCTCACCTGCGATTACTTGCAGAAATATTTGCCCGAAACTTTCCAGCTTCTTTGCCCCTACCCCGCCAACCCCGGCCATTTGGTCCAAGTCAGCGGGTCGCTTTTCCGCCATTTCGATCAAAGTCCGGTCATTGAAGATAATGTAAGCCGGGGCACGAGCAGCTTCGGCCAACTCGCGGCGTTTGGCCTTTAAAGCGGACAAAAGCGGTGCGTCTTCATCCGATACCAGCGATTTCGCCGCCGGTCGTGCGGATTTGCGTGAAAAGGTTTCTTTACGCAATTCAATCTCTGCTTCACCACGCAGGATTGGCCGGGCAATCTCGGTCATTCTTAGGGCACCATGACGCGCCGGGTCTGGGCGGATCAGATCCCGCCCCATCATTTGCCGAAAAATCGCCTGCCATTGTCGCCGCTCAAATTCTTTCCCGATGCCGAATGTCGGCAGGTTATCATGCCCACGCTGACGAACTTTATCTGTCTCATTGCCAGTCAGAATATCAATCAGATGGCCCGCACCAAAATATTCGTCCGTGCGCAGTATGGCTGACAGGGCTTTGCGAACGGCAACTGTCCCATCTATAATCTCAGGTGGTGTTTCACACAGATCGCAATTGCCGCAGGGTTCAGATTTCTCGCCAAAATACGCCAGCAACTGCAGACGGCGACACCCCAAGGCATCGGCCAATCCCAGCAACGCGTTCAGGCGTCCGTGGTCGGCCATCCGGCGTTCAGGCGGCGCCGTACCTTCATCAATCTGACCCCGGCGAAAGCGAATATCATCCGCACCAAATAGCGTCAGGGTTTCCGCCGGTGCGCCATCACGCCCCGAACGCCCGATTTCTTGATAGTAAGCCTCGATCGATTTGGGCAGGTCCGCGTGGGCAACCCACCTGATGTCGGGCTTATCGACACCCATTCCAAAGGCCACAGTTGCCACGACGATCAATCCATCATCGCGCTGGAAACGGGTTTCGACATGGCGCCGTTCACCGGCCTCCATCCCGCCATGATAGTGACAGGCTGTGTGTCCGGCTTCCCGCAAGGCGGCGGCAAGCGTTTCGGTCTTGGCGCGGGTGCCGCAGTATACAATGCCGGGCTGGCCTTTTCGCGCGGCGGCAAATTCAAGGATCTGGCGGCGCGGACCATCTTTGGCGGCAAATGCCAGATGGATATTGGGGCGGTCAAACCCATGCAAAAATATTTCCGGCGGCTGATCGTCAAACAAACGCTCGACAATCTCGGCCCGGGTTTCCTCATCCGCCGTGGCAGTGAATGCTGCCAATGGCACATTCAGGGCCCGACGCAGATCACCGATGCGTAAATAGTCTGGCCGAAAATCGTGGCCCCATTGGGAAACACAATGCGCCTCATCCACCGCAATCAGCGTGGTTTTTGCGCGACGCAAAAGCGCCAGCGTTCCACCGGACGCCAAGCGTTCGGGCGCCATATAAAGTAGCTTCAAGGTGCCTGCGTCCAGCGCCGCAAAAACGGCGTTGGTTTCTTCCTCTGTATTGCCAGAGGTTAACGCACCGGCCACGACCCCGGCCGCCTGCAAGGCCCGCACCTGATCCCGCATCAATGCAATCAACGGTGAGATGACGACTGTGACCCCTTCACGCACCAACGCCGGAAGTTGAAAACACAGCGATTTACCACCACCGGTTGGCATGATGGCCAGCGTGTTCTTGTTGGCCACAACCGCATCAATTATTTCCGCCTGACCGGGACGGTAGGCGTCAAATCCAAACGTTGAAGATAATAATTCAGATGCCGCGGACATGGGCCTGTCAGATCTCGTTCAAACTGCTCTTGTTAGGTTGACAATTTCACATGAAGAATCGGTGAACAAGGGCTTGCGACGCTTCACCCGCGCGCCAAGCAACTATTTCGGTAGAACTAAGCTTTAGTATCCCGCAAGGGACCGAAGAGTATTAGGAATCACGATGTCGCGAAGGGCGATAATCCCGATTATTGCAACCAGCGGCGCCAGATCCAAACCACCCATATTAGGCAGAAACCGGCGGATCGGGCCATACAATGGCTCAAGCAATCGGTTCAGACCATGCCACAGTTGCGCAACAATCGGTTGATGCAGATTAAGAACCTGAAAATTTATCAGCCAACTCATGATGATATGAGCGATCATGATGAACCAGGCAAAATCAAGGATCAGTGAAAGAATTTGCAGTACAGATGTCATTGCTGGGGTCCGTTCGTTTGGGTTGCAAATATCTATGCGCCGCGGCCCGTCGTGGCAAGTCCACATCAGAAAAGTTTGAGTTGCGCAGCCGTTTCATTCGCTGTTCAATCCCCCATCCGGGCAGCGTGGAAAAAACGACGATGATTTCAAACAAGAAACGGATTTGGGGCTGGTTCTTTTTCGACTGGGCCAGCCAACCGTACAACACACTGCTTCTGACATTCATTTTTGGCCCCTACGTCAAAGAAATGCTAGGCGACGGAACCGCGGCCCAAACGGCCTGGGGTTTTGGCATCGGCGCGGCTGGCATTGTGATCGCGATCTGTGCGCCGATCTTTGGCGCGATGGCAGATACCTCGGGCAATCGGCTGCGCTGGATCTGGTTCTTTTCGCTGCTTTATTTCGTCGGCGCTTTTGGCCTTTGGTGGGCCTCGCCGGTCAGTTTCAATCTGACGCTCATATTAGTGAGCTTTGCGATCGGCCTCATTGGCATGGAGTTTGCCACGATTTTTACCAACTCGATGCTGCCCGACCTTGGCACACGCGCAGAGATTGGCCGAATTTCGGGAAATGGCTGGGCTTTTGGCTATGTTGGCGGGTTACTGACACTGGTGATAATGCTGCTGCTGTTTGCTGAAAACGCTGAAACCGGAAAAACCCTGATCGGGCTCGACCCGCTGTTTGGTCTGGATGCCAGCCTGCGCGAGGGCACGCGTGCAGTCGGGCCGCTGGCTGCAATCTGGTATGCGATTTTCATGATCCCGTTCTTTATGTTCGTGCGCGACCCAAAAACCGCCAAACCATCAGCAGGTGCGATCCGGTTGGCGCTAAACGGATTGAAAACGACGATAATAGGCCTGCCAAAATCCCCCAGCCTTTTTGCCTATCTGGGATCGTCAATGTTCTATCGCGATGCGCTGAACGGGATGTATGTCTTTGGCGGTATTTATGCAGCAGGTGTCTTGGAATGGAGCGTTGTGGACACCGGAATTTTCGGGATTCTGGCAATCATAAATGGCGCCGTGTTTGCCTGGCTTGGCGGGCGCGCTGACAGCGCCTATGGCCCGAAACCGGTGATAATTTCCTGTGTCGTTCTGCTCACACTGGTTGCTGTATCGATTGTCTTTATCTCGCGCGAAGCGGTGTTTGGTGTGGCGGTCGGCGCTAGCAGCTCGCTGCCTGACATCGCATTTTATATCGTGGGCGCATTAATCGGCGCGGCCGGGGGCGCGTTGCAAACTGCCAGCCGGACGATGATGGTGCGACAGGCCAATCCCGACCGGATGACCGAGGCGTTCGGGCTTTACGCTTTGTCTGGCAAGGCGACATCATTCATAGCGCCATTGCTGATCGGCACGGTCACCTATGTAACCGGTAGCCAGCAATTGGGCGTAACACCGCTGATAGGCCTTTTTATGGTCGGGCTTTTCCTGTTAATCTGGGTTAAACCCGATCCGGTGAAAGTATGATGATGACCCGTTTGTTTGTATTGATCAGTTTGTGCTTTGTGATGGCAACTTCTGTCAGCGCCCAGACACCTGCCAAAGAGCTGTTTGGCGCTATGAAACAGGCCTCAGCGCAATCTGCGGCGGCCCATGGTGGTTATGCAAAGGGATGCCTTGCCGGGGGTGTGAAATTACCGGAATCCGGACCGACATGGCAGGCGATGCGGCTTAGCCGTAACCGCAACTGGGGCCATCCGGAAATGATCGCGTTTATCAAACGGCTGTCCAAAAAAGCGGCGCGGCAAAAGGGTTGGGCCGGGCTTTATGTGGGCGATATTGCACAACCACGCGGCGGGCCAATGCTGACGGGGCATGCCAGCCATCAACTGGGGTTGGACGCCGATATTTGGATGCTGCCGCCGGACCGTCTGAACCTAAGTTCCAGAGCGCGCGAAAATCTGTCGTCCATTTCTATGCGACGTGCCAATGGTGCTTATGTCAACGATAGCTGGACCCCCCAGCATCAGGCAATCCTCAAGGCCGCGGCCAAAGACCGGGCAGTTGCAAGGATATTTGTCTTTCCCGGCGCCAAAGTGCAGATGTGCAAAGATGAAAAAGGCGATCGTCGGTGGCTGAACAAGATCCGCCCTTGGTGGGGGCATCACTATCATTTTCATGTTCGTCTGGCCTGCCCGCGTGGAACCAAGGGCTGTGTCAATCAGGCACCACCACCACCCGGCGACGGCTGTGCGGATGCAGAAAAATGGGTACAT
>JAHRVC010000192.1 GCA_019090885.1 Marinosulfonomonas sp. | reverse complement strand
CCTCGGCGCTGCGTTTAACAGCCCCCACCCAGTTCGTAGCGTCGAGGCTCTATTTTTTCCCAAAATTAGTTGGATTTCCCGGTTGTCACCCCTAGGGTCGCACCAGTTTTAAGGAGTCCAACAATGCGCGATTTCCACTTACCTGGTCGATCTGCGGTTTTTGCCACTAACGGAATGTGCGCCACATCACACCCGCTTGCCGCACGAACTGCCGTGCGCATTTTGGAAGACGGCGGAAACGCGGTCGATGCTGCCATCGCTGCTGCAGCCCTGCTTGGGATTTGCGAACCACATATGACGGGGCTTGGTGGCGATTGTTTTGTGCTGCTAAAACCTGCTGGATCCGAAGACATCATTGCCCTCAATGGGTCAGGTCGTGCACCAATGGCACTTCGTGCGGCGGATATGCGCGCCAAGGGACACTTGGCAGTTCCGTTGGGTGGCCCTGAGGCCGTTACAATTCCCGGTGCAGTCGATGCCTTTTGCCGATTATCCGCCGATTGGGGGAAAATTGGATTGGCGGCCAGCCTTGCGCCAGCGATCCAGTATGCCCAAGAAGGTGTGCCGGTTGCACCTCGCACCGCCTTTGACTGGTCGATTAACCAAGCGACCCTACAGGGTGCGAGCCGCGATTTTTTCCTTCTCAATGGCAAGCCCCCCGCAGTCGGGCAGATTTTCCGGCACCCACGACAAGCCGACCTTCTGAAAAAAATCGCCCAACAAGGCAGGGCTGCCTTTTATGAAGGCGAAGTGGCCGAAGATATGGTGTCCTCGCTGAACGCCTTTGGCGGTTGCCACACACTGGACGACTTTGCGCACTGTAGCAGCAACTACACCGACCCCATTTCTGGCACCTACAAGGGCACCGAACTGGTCGAGCATCCACCAAACGGTCAGGGTGCAACCGCTATACTTCTGGCAAATATTCTGGCGCAATTTGACCTTGCAGCGATGGATCCATTCGGAGCGCAAAGAACGCACATCGAAGCCGAAGCCACCAAGCTTGCCTATGACGCAAGGGATCGCTTTGTGGCAGATGCAGATTACACAGCTCGGTTAGATCACATGGTTGCGCCAGAAACTGCAACTGCGTTGGCCGGGCTGATTGATCCAAAATCAGTTATGTCGATTTCACAACATATGGCCGGCAGCGCGCATAAGGACACGGTCTATATATCTGTCGTGGATAAAGACCGGATGGCAGTGTCGCTGATTTATTCCATCTTTAAGGCGTTCGGCTCGGGGTTATGTTCCTCCAAATACGGCGTGCTGTTTCACAACCGCGGCACCGGGTTCACCCTTGAAGACGGGCACCCGAACGAGGCCGCAGGTGGCAAGCGCCCGATGCACACGATCATCCCCAGTATGTTGCGCAAGGGCGGGAAAGTCACGATGCCGTTTGGCGTAATGGGCGGCGCTTATCAGGCCAACGGACATGTGCGGTTTCTGACGAATATGGTGGATTTTGAGTTGAACCCACAAAATGCAATTGACGCACCCAGGTCCTTTGCCGAAGGAAACACACTGAATATCGAGCGCGGATATCGCGACAACGTGGTGCAGGACCTGGTTGACCTTGGTCATCAGGTCGCTGTTCCAAATGCGCCGATCGGTGGCGCGCAGGCGATACTGATTGACAATAAGAACGGCGTCCTTTTGGGTGCGTCTGACGCGCGGAAAGACGGCGCAGCAATAGGATACTGATATGCCAATAACACCTGTAAAAGAACTGGTCCGTCTGGCCAAAGAACAAATTGAAACGATCCCAGCCCAACAAGCACAAGATGCTGCGGCTGCCGGAACGGCACTGCTGGTCGACATTCGTGACGTGCGTGAGTTGGATCGCGACGGCAGAATTCCCGACGCGTTTCATGCGCCGCGTGGAATGCTGGAATTCTGGTTTGACCCCGAAAGCCCGTATCACAAACCTGCTCTGGCCACCGACAAAAAGCTGATCTTGTTTTGCGCCAGCGCATGGCGCTCAGCACTGGCAGTCAAAGCGCTGCAGGACATGGGTATGGATAACGTTGCTGAACTTGAAGGCGGGTTTTCTGCCTGGCGCAAGGCCGAGCATCCAATCGACGTTTAGTTAAGCTGAAAATCCAAGGGATACTGACCGTCCTCAAATTCACCGAACAGATCGGGCAGATCCGGATGATCAACCGGCTTGCCAGAATAATCGGCAATCAAGTTCTGTTCGGAAACATAGGCGACGTAAAAGTTTTGGTCGTTCTCCGCCAGCAGGTGGTAGAACGGCTGATCCTTGGACGGGCGGCTTTCTTCTGCGATTGCAGCATACCATTCGTCCGAATTGGAAAACATTGCATCGACATCAAAGACAACACCGCGAAACGGATGTTTCCGGTGTCGGACCACTTGGCCCAAATGATATTTTGCACGCGTCTTCAGCATCAAGTTGCAACCCCCATAGGCTGTTAGTAGACCGTCGGTTGCAACTATGTCTATTCGATTTACCAATTTTCAAGGAAACAGTCTGTGAACCTTATATTGACAGTTCTCGAGATTGTGGCCCCTGTTTTCCTGCTGGCTGCGATCGGATTCACGTGGGTTCGGCTTGGATTTGAATACCGATTAGAGTTTGTAACCCGGCTTGCGATGACGCTTGCCGTGCCCTGTCTGGTGTTCACTTCGTTGATGAAAACCGAAATTGATCCAGCGATGTTGTCGACTGTCTCGATTGCGACGATTGTTGCGTATGCTCTGGTGACAATAGGCGCATTTGTTCTGGTCAAACTATTTGGGATCGACGTTAGAACATTTTTAGCACCGCTAACTTTTGGGAATACCGGGAACCTTGGCTTTCCATTGGCCCTCTTCGCATTTGGCGAGGAAGGGCTGAGTTATGCCGTAGTGGTTTTCGCGATAATGGCTGTCTATTCCTTTACCTTCGGTGTCTGGATCGTATCGGGCGGCGGTTCGATATTGAAAGTTCTTAAGGAACCGCTGGTTGGCGCTGCTTTATTGGGCGGTTTGTTTTTGTGGCAAGATTGGGAAACGCCGTTGTTTCTGACAAATACGCTGCAGTTGGTTGGCCAAATGGCGATACCCGTCATGTTGATTACGCTTGGCGTTGCACTGGCCCGATTGTCACCAAAGCGGCTGGGATTTCCAATTCTTCTTTCGGTCATCAAAGTTGCCCTTTGCGTGGGCATCGCTTGGGGTGTCGGCCGTTGGTTTGATCTTCCCCCTGTCGCATTCGGCGTGTTCGTTTTGCAGGTGTCCACACCGGTTGCCGTCACCAGCTATATGCTGGCTGCAAAATACGGTGCCGACTCCGACGCCGTCGCAGGGCTGGTCGTCGTTTCAACCTTGCTTGCGGTGATCACTTTGCCGCTTACGCTCGCATTTTTGATCTGACGGCGCGGCATTTCCCATTAACGTTCTTATGAAAACCGGCTAGACTAAAAGAAAAAGAGTGAGGCCGATGAGCAAAATTCTTCGCGCATTTGTATTGTTAGCGTTTGTGGCTGCCTGTGGTGGCGGACATTATTCTGTTCCGCGAAATTTGGATAATGCGTGCAGCATTCTGAAACAGCGCCCGACTTATTTGAAAGCTATGCAACGCACAGAACGAAAATGGGGCATTCCTCTGCATGTTCAGATGGCCACCATTCATCAGGAAAGCAAATTTCTTGGCAATGCCCGGACACCTTACCAGTTCGTTCTTGGCGTAATCCCGATGGGCCGCCAAAGTTCGGCTTATGGATACAGTCAAGCGTTGGACGGCACTTGGGATGATTATCGAAAAGAGACCAACAGTTGGGGTGCGCGCCGCGATGACATTGATGACGCCACCGATTTTATCGGCTGGTACATGGCGCAGTCTGTAGAGGATTTGGGAATATCGCCGACCGACGCCACGAACCAATACCTTGCCTATCACGAAGGGCGAACGGGATATGCCCGGCGTTCATATCGTTCAAAGTCGTGGCTGGTAAGGATTTCGGCCAATGTCGGGGCGCAATCTGAAATGTATCAACAGCAATTGGCCACTTGCACCTGAGGCAAGCTACAATCCGCGGTCTTCCACTTCGGCAGCAATGTTGAACAACCTTTGGCCAAGCGGCACATCTTTTTCCAGCTGCCCAAGCACCACTGTCGTCGTCTGACCAGTTCCGTCGATCACCACCCATTGCCGCAGTTCGACAGGGTTGCCGGTGAACACCATTTTGATCTGCCCATAGTCCGGATGTTCAGGATCTTGCGCGGTGACAACCGTTGTGGGGCCTTCTTCACTGTGGGCGACAACCATCTTGGCGCGGGTCAGGTCCACATTTTTTGCCAAAATAAGATTCAGAGGCGTGCGTTTAAGCGGGAACATCTGCGGCGGTTGATTTGACTTGGCGTCAAACACCGCGACCCGCCCTTGTCCGGCCATTACCAGACTTTCTTCGGGCGGATTATATTCAAACCGAATTCCGCCCGGACGGCGGATGAACAACTGACCGGTAGCAATTGTTCCATCATCGCTGATCTGGGTGAATTCTGCCCGCGCTGTCGCCAGCCCGTTCATATAGGTCGAAATTTTCGAAAGTGACAGTTTCTCTGCTGCAACCGGAGCCGCAGAAATACAAAGGGCCGCCACGACGGCGATAATCTTGAAATTATTCATACACCCTATCTAATGCGCTTTGGGCTTCCCTGCACCTCACAAAGCGGAGAACCGCCTGTTACTGCGGCTCAGGTATTAGAATTTCACGCTTTCCGACGTGGTTTGCCTGACTAACCAGCCCTTGGTCTTCCATTTGTTCTACCAGTCTGGCGGCCTTGTTATAGCCGATGGCCAGTTTCCGCTGGATATAGGATGTCGAACATTTCCGATCTCTGGTCACGATGGCCACGGCCTGATCGTAAAGAGCGTCCTCGCCATTCGTATTTCCGCCCAAACCCAGCACCAGATCGATGTTGCTATCGGCACCTTCTGGCGGAGCCTCCTGAACCCCGCCAACGTATTCCGGTGGTCCATAGGCTTTCAAATGGTTCACAATATCCTCGACCTCTTCGTCGCTAACGAAAGGACCGTGGATACGGGTGATCTTTGCACCGCCAGCCATGAACAACATATCGCCCATGCCCAGCAACTGTTCGGCACCCTGATCGCCAAGAATCGTGCGGCTGTCGATTTTAGATGTAACCTGAAACGAAATTCGGGTTGGGAAGTTTGCCTTGATGGTGCCGGTGATAACATCAACCGACGGCCGCTGTGTTGCCATGATCAGGTGAATACCTGACGCCCGCGCCATTTGCGCGAGTCGCTGAATGCACGCCTCGATCTCTTTTCCGGCGACCATCATCAGGTCGGCCATTTCATCCACAACAACCACGATATAGGGCAGCGTTTCAGGCTTGAATTCATCCGTCTCGAAAATCGGTTCTCCCGAATCTTCGTCAAACCCAGTTTGAACTGTCCGCTTGAACATTTCGTCGCGCGACAGCGCATCGCGCACCCGGCCGTTGTAGCCGTCGATATTGCGGACGCCCAGTTTTGACATCTTGCGATAGCGTTCTTCCATCTCGCCAACGACCCATTTAAGGGCCACCACTGCTTTCTTGGGATCAGTGACAACGGGTGACAACAGGTGCGGAATACCGTCATAAACGCTAAGTTCCAGCATTTTCGGGTCGATCATTATCAACCGGCATTCGTTGGGTGTCAGCTTATAAAGCAGCGACAAGATCATCGTATTGATCGCAACCGATTTACCCGAACCGGTCGTCCCGGCGATAAGCAGGTGGGGCATTTTGGCAAGGTTCACAACGATCGGATCACCACCGATATCCTTACCAAGCGCAAGTGGCAGGCGCATGTTGCTATCGCCAAAATCCCGAGCAGCCAAAATTTCGCGCAAAACAACTTTTTCACGGCGCACGTTCGGCAGCTCGATCCCAATGATCGAACGACCGGGCACCGTGGATACTCGGGCCGACAATGCTGACATCGAGCGTGCAATATCGTCAGACAGCCCAATCACACGACCGGCCTTCAAACCGGGAGCAGGTTCAAGTTCATACATTGTTACGACCGGGCCGGGGCGCACCGATACAATCTCGCCTTTAACGCCGTAGTCATCGAGCACCGATTCCAGCATTCGCGCATTTTCTTCCAGTTCCTCGTCTGACAGATGGTGGCGTTCGCTTTCCACAGCCTCCGATAATAAATTGAGCGGTGGCGTTTCAAATTCCGCTGTGTTTTCTTCGAATTGCAGCGTTGGCTGAGCTTCGGCTTTCGCTTGCTGGGACGGACGAACAGCTTTCCGGGCTGCATGTTGAACAACCCTTTTTGCGTCGTGCTGCGGTGGCGCCGAGGCTTCGAATGCCGCAGGTTCCGGCGTGCCATCTAATCCATAGTCATCGATAACACCACCAATGCCAGACGCCGCATCTTCCAGCCCATTTTCTAGATTTGGGACAGCGCTTTGAACGATCATCGGTTGCGGACCACGCGGATGGCGGCTGCTGACGGGTGGCTCTTGACGAATTGCAGTGTCCGGTTCCCCGGCCCGGCTGCTGACTCGATTTCTGATGACTTCTGCAATTCTTGCTTTGATTTGCGGGTCACCAAAATCTTCTGCCGTATACAAAGTTGGTTCGGCTTCCATGTCCGGGGCCGGTGCACGTTTCAGAAGTGATGGCATTTTTGCAAACAGCCCACCCTTTAACGGCTCTGTTTTCGGCAGCGCTTCACGGGTCAGTATTGGCTCAACCGTTGGTTCGGCGCGGTGAACGACTGCCTGCTCTGCCACGCTGGCCGCGGCAATCGCTGCGGCAGTTTTTCTTTGCTCACGCCTGTTTGAATTCCAGCTGTGAACGCCTAAAAATGCCGTCGTAACCCAATGAGAAAATTTGACAATGAAGGTCAGCGCTGTGGCGTAAATCATGATCAGCCCAACCAGCAGGAACTTTCCGATGCTGCGTAGTTCTGCCCGGGTAAATCCCAATGCAAACGCCGCCATCGCAAGTGTTGCAATCGCCATAAAGAAAGCCATGACTTTCAGGCCAAGTGTCGCGCTGATCGGAACGACACCCAAAACTGCACCCAAGACGGTATCGCCGAACAATCCGCCCAACCCAAACGAATGTTTCCAAGCGATGCCGGGTATATGGGTCGACATGTAAACCGCGCCCAGTGCAATCGCGATCGGTGCAAAAATCGCACGCCCAAACGCGCGTTCTGCCCCTATATGCAGAAGGAAACGCACACCCCAAGCCAGAAATGCAATTGCAATTCCCCAAGCGCCAGCGCCGGCAATAACAACCAAAGGCGACGCAACAGAAGCACCAAAACGGCCAAGAAAATTCCGAACCGGCTCATCCGTCACCGACAACCAACTTGGATCATCCGCAGAATATGACCAAAGCGTCAGGGCAATCAGAAACCCGACCGTCATCAAGCCAAACCCTAGCAATTCCTTGCCGCGCCGTTCGATGATGGCCTGCGTATTGCTATCCAAAAGGGGATCGCGCCGTCGTGCCTGATAAGATGCCATTTTTTATTATCCCAGTGAGAATAGACAATCGCGCAGCTTGATCAGATCACGCTGCACGTCGTCTTTTGGGGCCACCATGGCGACCCTTATGTAATTGCTGGCCGGATTTAGCCCGTTGGTTTCGCGGCCAAGATATTCACCCGGCAAAACGCGGATTCCGGTTTCTTTCCAAAGTTTCAGTGTGGCCGCCTCGCTGTCGTCCACCGGCAACCACAGGAACAAGCCTGCTTGTGGCGTGGACACAGCTTGCTGACTTGAAAAAACCTGATCTGCCATGTCGAATTTTTCGACATAGAGCGCCCGGTTGGTCGCCACATGTGTTTCGTCGGCCCACAATTTTTCTGACACCCGCTGAAGCGGTAGCGGAATGGGGGCCCCTGAATAAGCGCGAAGTTTTTTGATTTCGCTAATGTTTGCGGCCCCGCCCGCCACAAATCCCGAGCGCAGCCCCGGTAGGCTTGAACGTTTGGAAAGCGAATGAAAAATCAGAATTCGTTCCAGATCCGCACCCAATTCCACCGCGACCTTCAAGGCACTTAGCGGCGGTGTGTCGCGATAAATCTCTGAATAGCATTCATCAGAAAAAATTCTGAAATCATGCTTTTCTGCTAGTTTGATAAAGCTTGCCAAATATTCCCGGTCGGCAACTGCGCCCTGCGGGTTGGATGGCGAACAAAGATATGCAATTTCAGCGCGATCCAGAATGTCGGCAGGAATTGAATCAAAATCTGGCAAGAACCCAGAGTTTTCCGTGGCCGGAACATAAACGATTTCGGCACCAACGGTTGCCGCGGCAATCGCATAGACCTGATAAAACGGGTTGGGCACCAGAACGACGGGGCGCTTGCCCTGCTTAGTTTTCTCGGGGCACAGCGCGATGCAGGCATTAAACAGGCCTTCACGAGTGCCGTTAAGCGAAACGATTTGGGTTTCCGCGTCCAACGAAACTCCAAAGCGTTTGGCAACCCAAGCCGATATGGCCGCCCGCAATTCCGGTGATCCGTCATTGGGGGGGTAGCGGCCAAACTCGGCGGCATTTTCTGCGATCACATCCGAAACCCAAGCCGGGAACGGGTGCTTTGGCTCACCAATGCTCATATGCACGACATCGCCGCCCGGCGAATGCGGGTCGAGCAACGCGCGCAAACGCGGGAATACGTATTCTGGCAGGTTCGAAAACCGCTCGGGAAACGCCATCTGTGCCTCAATTGTCGGGATCATTTCGTCCCGTTCGGATCAAGGATAGCCAAGGACGCCACGGCGGTCCAGATGAACGGGGCTAAGTTCCGCATTTAACCGGACAAATTGTTGCTTTTAGGCCAGTGCCCTTTCAGCGGCCACACCCAGTCGCAACAGATGGCGCTCGCTGTTGGGCGGGGTCAGGAACATAATCCCGGTTGATGGCAGGCCGGTTGGGATCGTCAGACCTGCCAAATCGAACAGATTTCCGATGCGGGTGTTGCGTAGGGCCAGCAGGTTTTCAACCACATAATATTCATGATCCGTCGCCAGTTTTTCAAGGTTCGGTGGCAATATTGGCGCCGTCGGCAATATAACCGCATCATAGGCCGCGACGGACCGGTTCCAATGCTCGCGCAACACCGTAAGCTCTTGCCATGACTTCACAAATTCGGCTGCTAAGATGTCACCTCCACCTCTGAAACGTTCCAGAATTTCGGCAAACATTTTGTCTGGTGCGGCCTCAATCTGGTCTTTCCATGTGCCGTATGCTTCGGGTGCAAACAACAGCGGCGACAGCGCCAGAGCATTGGCAACACACGGCAATTCCCCCCGCACAATCGTGGCGCCCGCCGCCTGCAGGCGCTGAACGGCACTGTTGAAACCGGCCAAAGGTTCTGCCCGGATGTCATCCAGCGCGACGCTTTCCAGTAGCAAAAATCGCTTTCCCGCAAGTGTTGCATTTTGCAAATCTACGGGGTGCCGGCCGCCAAGCGCGCCATATAGCAGGCTTGCGTCCTCAACCGTCCGGCAAAGCGGGCCGACAGTGTCGAAACTTTTGGCCAACGGCACGACGCCACGCAGCGGTAATTGCCCGGATGTGGTTTTTAATCCGACCAGATCATTCCACACCGCTGGAATACGCACCGAACCGCCAGTATCAGTGCCCACCGCCGCCGCTGCCAAACCAAATGCAACCGAAGCCGCCGCCCCTGAAGACGACCCACCCGCGACCGCATCGGGATCATTCACACTGGGCGGTGTTTGGGTAATCGGGTTGTAGCCAAGTCCGGAAAAGGCAAGCTCTGACATATGCGTCTTACCAAGACAGACCAGCCCCAACCGTGTCGCTGTTTCTAAAACTTCGGCGTCACGGTCCGGAACACGGCCCGCTAATAATGCCGAACCTGCCTCGGTCGCCGTTCCTGCCGTATCAAAAAGATCCTTCCACGAGATCGGGACACCATCCAATGGCGACAAACGATTACCTGTTTTAGCCCGCATCGCCGCCGCCCCTGCCTCGGCCAAGGCGCGGTCCGGTGTCAGGCGCGCATAAATCCGGCCAGACAGGGGATGATCCTCAATCGCATCAAAGAAAGCCTGAGCAAGTGCAACGGGATCAATATCCTGCGCGCCAATCCCGCGACCCAAATCTGCCGCCGTCATTTGCAACCATTTCTGCATTATCCGCACCTCTGCAATTCAAAACAAACGGTAGCGGCAGCACAGCGCATGGACAATCCCGCAACTGGAGCCATATTCACCCTATGGCGAATGAATTTGATATCATTGTTGCAGGCGGCGGGCTGAACGGCTCGGCACTGGCACTGGCACTGGCGCAAAGCGAGTTTTCAGTGGCGCTGATCGACCCGCTGGAAGATCAGGTGATTACCGCTGACAGTTTTGACGGGCGCGGTTATGCGCTGGCGGTGGCATCGCAAAGCCTGTTGAACGCTATCGGTATTTGGGAGCAGGTCGCCACAAATGCGCAACCGATCCTGGAAGTCGTCGTATCGGATGGTCGAGCAGGCGAAGGTGCCTCGCCGCTGATACTGGAACTTGACCACGCCGAGCTTGAAGAAGGCCCAATGGGCTTCATGGTCGAAGACCGGTATCTGCGCCAAGCCCTGCACCAATCAATCGCTGACAATTCATTGATCCGGTCAATGCGCGGCGTTCGCGTCCAATCGCAATCCATTGCCAGCGATGGCGTTTCGGTTCTTCTGTCGTCGGGCAAATCAATCACGGCTGGTCTGTTGATCGGTTGCGATGGCCGCAACACGCAGATCGGAGAAGGCGCAAATATCAAGCGTGAGGGCTGGAGCTACGGGCAAACGGCGCTTGTCTGCGCCATATCGCACGAACGCCCGCACAACGGTATCGCGCATCAGTTCTTCATGCCGCACGGGCCGCTGGCAATCCTGCCACTTCCCGGCAACCGCTCGTCTATTGTCTGGAGTGAAACAACCGCCCAAGCCGAGCGCATTCACGCGCTTAGCGACGCGGAATATATTGCAGAACTAAAGCCCCGGTTCGGTGATTTTCTGGGTGAGATTGGCTTGTGCGGACAACGGGCCACCTACCCCCTTGGTTTATCGCTGGCACAAAACACCGTGGCCGAAAGACTGGTTCTTGTTGGCGATGCGGCCCATGTCGTCCACCCGATTACCGGGCAGGGCCTTAATTCCGGCCTGAAAGATATCGCCGCATTGACCGAAGTGCTGACGCTGGCCATGCGACGCGGCGAAGATATTGGGCGGATAGACGTGTTGGAACGCTATCGGAAATGGCGCAGTTTCGATGTATCCACGACCGCGCTGGCAACAGATACATTCAACCGGGTTTTTTCCAATGACAATCCAACAATCCGGCTTGGTCGCGATCTGGGGCTTGGGCTGGTTAATGCGCTGCCGGGCCTTCGCAGGGGGCTGATCCGCGAAGCCGCCGGGTTAACCGGCGATCTGCCTAAACTGTTGCAAGGGCGACCGATTTAGTCCAGCTCGCGCGCCTCATCTAACAGCATAACCGGGATGCCATTGCGGATCGGAAATGCCAGCTTTGCAGATTTCGACACCAGTTCCTGTTTGTCCGCATCATAACTCAGCACCCCTTGCGTTTGCGGGCAAACCAGTGCCTCGAGCATCCGTCGATCAAATTCTACCAAAGTATTCATTGCATCACCTCTTTTGCGGACCCGCCACGTACCGTATATTCAAACAGAGCAATCAGTGTTTCCCGCCGGGCTTTCAATGTCGGAGCTTCCAGCAATGCCTGTTTTTCCTCGGGCTTGAATGGGCACAGCATTGCGAGCGAATTTATCAACATTTCGTCGTCCGCCTCGCGCAGAGAATCCCAATCGCTTTGCAGTTCATTTGATTCCAAAAACCGGCCGAGCAGGGAAAAGAACATATCCCGGTCAAGGCCAGTGTCGTTCTCGCGCGGCCCAAGGTCCGCCGCATACCCTTCCCAACTGACATCGCAGTTTCGATAGGCGGCAAAGCCCTCAATTTCATTGGTTATCCGAAAGCGCGAAATCCCGGTCAGGGTAATCATATAGCGCCCGTCGTCGGTTTCCGAAAAAGCTGTCACGCGACCAGCGCAGCCAACGGCATTCAAATCGCTCGAGGTATCCGCTGGTTTCTTGGGTTGGACCATCCCAATCAGGCGGTGCGATGATTTCAGCACATCATCAAGCATCACAAGATATCGGGGTTCAAATATATGCAGTGGCAATGGGGCGCGGGGCAACAACACAGCGCCCGGAAGCGGGAATACCGGCAAGGACGAAGGCAGGTTGGCGGCTTGAAACATCGTTACCGTTCTGACCCTCTATAGCTTCAGACAAATATCATCGACGACAGCTTGCGCCGACCATTCAGGGCAATCGGATCCTGCGCCTGCAAAGCATCAAAGATCGTGAACAGCTGCGACTTTGCCGCCCCATCATCCCATTCGCGATCCCTGCGGAACAATTCCAGTAATTCATCAACAGCGTCCTGCACGTCGCCATTGGCGTGCAAGGCCAGCGCCAGATCAAATCGTGCCTGATTATCTGCCGGATCAGCCTCGACAGCAGAGCGAAGCTCTGCCACCGGACCGGCGTCAGCCGCTTGTTTGGCCAACTCCAGTTGCGCGTGGGCCAGTTCAAGTTCCGGTGCCGAGGAAATTTCGGCCGGTGCGCCATTCAGGATCGCCTCAGCCTGATCAAGATCATCGAGCGCCAAGTGGGCACGGATCATGCCACCATAGGCGGCCGCATTGTCAGGCTCTTCTTCCAAAATTGCTGCAAACGTCTCGGCTGCATCAACGGCTGCACCCTCAGCCAGCATCGCTTCGGCTGCTTCCACTGCTTCAGCAAGCCCGCCATCGGGGCCAAGTTCGGCCATTTTCGCGACAAACGCCGTAATTTCTGATCCCTGCACAGCCCCCTGAAATCCATCGACAGGTTTGCCGTCAAAGAACCCGTAAACGGTTGGAATGGACTGAATGCGCAACTGCGTGGAAATGTTCGGGTTCTCGTCGACGTTCACCTTTACCATGCGAACCTTGCCGCCAGCTTCGGTAACCGCCTGTTCAAGCTGCGGCCCCAAGGTTTTGCAGGGGCCGCACCATGGCGCCCAAAAATCCACAATGATCGGGGTTTCTTTGGAGGCTTCGATGACATCCTGCATGAATGTGGCTTCAGTACTGTCTGAAATCAGCGCCACATCATCAGGGTTTTCGGTGGTGGTTTGGCCAAGTTCCAGCATTATTTGGGCCCCTTCGGCTCTTAACTATTTGTGAAGTAGATGGAGCATCGAACCCCATTGTGCAAGGTCACGCCCGTCGCTTTACAGATCGAAACTGGCAAAAACCGGCGCGTGATCGGATGGTTTTTCCCAACCGCGTGCATCCCGAAAAATCCGCGAGCCATGCCCGGCACTGGAAATATCCTGCGTTGCCCAAACATGATCCAGCCGACGGCCCTTGTTCGCCGCCGACCAGTCTTTCGCGCGGTAAGACCACCACGAAAACAGCTCGCCCTGTGGAATGTCCTGCCGTGTAATGTCGACCCAGTTTCCAGATTCTTGCATCTCGGCCAAATGTTCAACTTCTATCGGCGTGTGGCTGACAACCTTTAGCAATTTCTTGTGGCTCCAAACATCATCCTCGCGCGGGGCGATATTTAGGTCCCCCACAAGGATTGATTTTTCGGGTTTTCCGGTGTGAAACCAATCTCGCATCTCGGTCAGATAATCCAGTTTTTGGCCGAACTTCTCATTCACTTCGCGGTCCGCAACATCCCCACCTGCGGGCACATAGAAATTGTGGATTGTAACGCCATTTTCCAACTTTCCGGCAACATGCCGGGCATGGCCAAGGGACACAAAATCCTCGCCACCGGCGTCTTCCATTGGCAGACGCGACAGAATTGCGACGCCGTTGTAACCCTTTTGCCCACGCGCCGCGAAATACTTGTAACCAAGTGCCGCAAACCCTTCTAACGGGATCTTTTCAACCGGACTTTTACATTCCTGCAAACACAGGACATCGGGGGCCTCGTCTTCAAGTAATTTCAGAACAAGAGGTTCGCGAAGGCGGACCGAATTGATGTTCCACGTGGCAATTGTAAAAGGCATGATGGCTCCTGACGTTTGTCTGGGGGAAACTAACGGCAGGGCGTCGCGGCCTCAAGGCACGGTTTCAGTTTTCCGGCTTTCTTAAATGTGGAAAGTCGCCTTCCTTTATGTAAATTTCTTCGTCGGGCGTCGTCGGGCGACCAAGTATCTCATTGCGGTGGGGATGCCTGCCAAACCGTTTGATAATATCGCGAACCCGGGTTGACTGACTGACGGATCGTTCGGCTATCGCTTTCATATGCGGGGCCGGGTTTGGATGCAGTTTTTTGGACAATTCAATCGCCTGATCCATCCGTTCCAGATGGCCCGGCCCTTCGCAATGGGTGATGGAAATGATGAAGAATTGCTTTTCCCAAGGTGCCTCTAACGCATCGAAGTGGCCGTTCTCAATGCCCTTCAACGCCAGCCGTGCGGCCTTTATGTCTTGCGAGTAGGCTGCGGGTGTTCCCCGCCAGAACGACCTTGGAAACTGGTCCAGTGCGATCAGCAATGCCAACCGGCCGCGTGGTGTGTCAGCCCAGTGATCAAGAAACCCCCGAGCGGCCGCATCCGTGAGCCCGCCAAAATCCCGGCAAATAGCCTCGTCCATCCCGCCCTGCATGCGCTTGGTCCAAAAGGCGGCGTGGGTTTGCGCATCGTTCTGGTGCCCATCATCGGGAAACCAGAAGTCCAGAACCATTTCCGGAGAGTATTGAGAAGAGTTCGTCATTTTTTTCATATCCGTCCCTGATGTATTGCTCGCATCATGCACGGAACGTCCGGAAAAAAAAGACCCGGCACAAGGCCGGGTCAGTTCAACAGGGAGGTATCGTGTCATAACCCGGACACGAAAACGGGATCTCTATGCCACCAATCTATAACCGCCAGATTCGGTCACAAGAAGGCGCGCATTTGACGGATCTGGTTCAATTTTTTGACGAAGACGGTAGATATGTGTCTCAAGCGTATGGGTCGTAACACCCGCATTATATCCCCAAACCTCATGCAACAGGATATCGCGCGCAACGACACCTTCGGTAGCGCGGTAAAGGAATTTCAGGATATTGGTTTCTTTCTCTGTCAGGCGAATTTTCCTGTCTTCTTCGGTAATTAGCATCTTTACGGCTGGTTTGAACGTATACGGCCCAAGCTGAAAAACAGCGTCTTCTGATTGCTCATGCTGGCGCAATTGCGCCCGGATACGGGCCAATAAAACGGGAAACTTGAAGGGTTTGGTCACATAGTCATTCGCGCCCGCATCAAGGCCTAGAATTGTGTCAGCGTCCGAATCATGGCCGGTCAGCATCAGAATCGGACATTTGACGTTCTGTTTACGCATCCGACGGCACAATTCACGCCCATCCGTGTCCGGCAGACCGACGTCCAGTATAACCAGATCGTAAATCGCCTCTTTGGCTTTGACCATCGCGGTTGCGCCGCTGTCGGCCTCAAAGACATCAAAGTCTTCAGTCATCACCAACTGTTCGCTCAATACCTCGCGCAGGTCGTCATCATCGTCGACCAACAATATCTTTTTCAGATTAGCCATTTCGTGATCCTCCTCGTTTTCCTGAACCAGACATGAGCAACCGCGTGCCTCAGGGCAAGATTTGCTGCAATACTCTCACGCGGACGTGTCGAATTCGCTGGAAATGTTTCATATTACGTCGTTTAGGACTACATCGGCTGAAAGATCGGTTACGAATAAAAAATGAAATTTGCACTGACACTTTCAGAACGGCTGGCGCGGGCGCGCGTTGATTTGCGCCTTGGCGTGCCGATTTTGCTTCAATCGGGCGACAGCACAATACTGGCTGCGGCCGCCGAAACCCTGTCTGAAGACCGGTTCCGGGATTTCCGGCTTATCGGGCAGCCGCTGATAACACTAACCAAACGACGGGCCGAGACGCTTAAGGCGCGATGCTATGACGGCGACATCGCCCGAATCTCGATCCCACCAGAAGTCACGTGCGGCTGGGTGGTTTCTTTGGCTGATCCTTCGAGCGATTTGATCGCACCGATGAAAGGGCCGTTGATTGCTTTACGGGAAGGCAACGCAGATTTGCACCGGGCCGCGATTTCACTGGCCAAAGCTGCCCGCCTTTTGCCTGCCGTTCTTACAGTTGCACTGGATCGGGAAAGTGCTGCCGCAATGGCAACCGAGCTAACCTTGATTGACACACAAGCCACTGCCGACATTCTGGCGACACCCAGCGTCGCCAAACATGTCGTCAGCGCGAAGGTTCCCTTGCAGGTGTCCGATGCCGGGCGATTGCATGTCTTCCGCCCCGATGACGGGGGCGAGGAACATTATGCCGTTGAAATTGGCCAACCGGACCGCAGCAAACCGGTTCTGGCCCGTCTGCATTCCGCCTGTTTTACCGGCGACCTGCTGGGTAGTTTGAAATGTGATTGCGGCGCGCAACTGAATGCAGCCCTAGCCCAGATGGGTGCAGAAAAGGCCGGTATCCTGCTTTATCTCAATCAGGAAGGGCGCGGCATTGGGCTGGCCAATAAAATGCGCGCCTATTCGTTGCAGGATCAAGGGTTTGACACGGTTCAGGCCAACCATCGGCTGGGATTTGAGGATGACGAGCGTGATTTTCGCATCGGCGCGACGTTGCTGAAAGAACTTGGCTTTAGCGCTGTTCGCCTGCTGACGAACAATCCGGAAAAGGTTCGGATGCTTACAGCAAACGGAATTGACGTGACCGAGCGGGTGCCGCTGAAGGTAGGCAAAAACGCGGTAAACGCTAAATATCTTGATACCAAGGCTAAGAAATCCGGTCACCTGTTGTGACGCCGGATGATCTGGTGGTCACGAAACAAGGGCTGCGGTTTCAGGGTCGTCGGTTTCCATGCAGTATTGGGCGGGGCGGAATTGTTGCCAACAAGCAAGAGGGCGACGGCGGCACACCCCGCGCCGAGTTGCAGATTACCGGATGCCTCTATCGCCCCGACCGCGTGAGCTCGCCAAACATCTGGGCGAAACCGATTAGAATTGGCGATCTGTGGTCTGACGCCAGTGATGATACCAGATACAACACTCTGGTTCGGGCACCGCATGCTTTCAGCCATGAGGTGCTGCGCCGTGCCGACCCACTTTATGATTTGGTGTTGCTGACTGACTGGAACTGGCCGAATGCACGGCCCGGAAAGGGGTCCGCGATATTTGTTCACACATGGCGTAAACCGCGCCATCCAACCGAGGGCTGCGTTGCTTTGGCATCGGCAGACTTACGGTATATCGCGCAACGCATTCGCCCCGGAACCCGGCTGATCCTGTCGTGAAAACCTGATTGAACCGATCAGTCGCGCGCACCGAATATGGCCGACCCTACGCGGACATATGTTGCCCCCTGCGCAATCGCCGTTTCAAAATCCGCGCTCATTCCCATGGATAGTTCTGCCAAGCCATTGCGCGCCGCCAATTTGGCCAACAAGGCGAAATGCAGCGCGGGTTCTTCAGCGGCTGGCGGAATACACATCAGCCCGACAACCGGTAAATCCAGCGACCGGCTTTCCTTTACCAGCGCATCCAAGGCGTCTGGATGCACCCCGGCCTTTTGCGATTCTTCCCCGGTATTGACCTGTATGAACAGCGACGGGCATGTTCCAACCTCTTGCGCCAGCCGTGCCAAAGTGCGGACCAGTTTGGGGCGGTCTAGGGAATGAATTGCATCAAACAGCCCTATGGCTTGTCGTGCCTTGTTGGTTTGAAGCGGGCCAAGCAGATGCAGCTCGACATCATCGTAGCTGGCAATCCATTCGGGCCATTTTCCGGCTGCTTCCTGAACCCGGTTTTCGCCAAACAGGCGATGACCCGCATCAAGCGTTGCAATCACCCGTTCGTTAGGTTGCATCTTGGAAACCGCAATTAGTCTTGCCGACCCGGTTTTTCGCCCAGAAGAAATTTCAGCGCTTCGGACCCTGCTGGTGATTTCTGTAAGCGGCATGGACCCTCTGGCCGTTGGAACCGGCGCAATATATTACAATCGGTTCAGACAAAAAGAAAAGAGCGGACCAAAAGGCCCGCTCTTCCCACATACCAATCCTGTAAGGGATTAGAATTTCATTGCTAGACCCAGTGAGAATGCATCTTCCACGTCGTCAGAAGCATAACCGAGTTGTACAGTAGCACCGCCACCAAGGCTGTAGTTTACAGCAAGGCCAATACCGTCAATTTTCGTGCCGGCGATGTCATGCTGTCCCCAGTTAACACCAACTGTCAGTGCGTCCATGGTATAGCCCACTGCCAGACCGATGTGATTGTAGTCAATATCATCGATAGTTGAGTAGTTCAGGATACCAGTGATGCCACTGTCGGTCTTAACGTCAACGCTTGCACCAAGAATATCAGTTGTACCGTCACCCTGAAAACCAAGACCAAAGCCCACTTTCATGCCGCCAAGATCAGTCGCGTACTTAACACCAAGACCAATCATCGCATCGCCACCAGCAACGTCGTCAACGGCAACAGACGCAGCAACACCGAATGCGCCAAAGCTGTTGTCATAACGAAGGATTTCGCCGCCATAAGCTACGTCGAGCAAAGCGTTACTGTTGTAACCGGCATGCTCATGCGTATCATCGATAGTGCTGCCGATGATTGCTTCTTTCATTGCCCAGTCGAATGCACCGTCAGTATCACCAAGGGTAACTTTACCCCAAGATCCGCCGATCCAAACAGCCTGGCGAACGCCGCCATTGCCATAACCAGTCGGAATTCCGCCAGCTACTTCGTCAAGATCAATCTTGGCGCCGAATGTCAGGCCGCCATCAGTTTCACCGGACAGGTGAAAGCTAACGTCCATGTCTGTGTGGAACTGAGTATCCATGCTGTCGCTTCCGACAATACCCATTTCTGCGAAACCAGTCATTTTAATGTCTGCTGCGGCGATTCCCGCAGAGGCAACTAGCGCCGTTGTAGCAAAGAGAACCTTTTTCATGGTCATCCCCTCATTTAAAATTAAAATTCATCCCAATCCAGATGAGCCAGACTGAGTATGAT
>JAHRVC010000191.1 GCA_019090885.1 Marinosulfonomonas sp. | reverse complement strand
GATCGTCGGCAGCGTCAGATGTGTATAAGAGACAGGGGCAAGGCGATTGCCCCCACGGTGCCCGCCCAAAAGCGGCACAATCACGCGGCCATCATCGGAAACCGAAATCACCGGTGGCTCCGACCGCTTGTCCGCCAGTAGCGGCGCGACAGCGCGGATCAAAATTCCGGCAGCGCACACTCCGATTACGGGAATGCCTGCGGCAAACAAGTCGCGCACATGCTCAAGAGCGTTGTCAAAAAATGCGTCTGCGCTTTCCACCCGACCTTTGCGGCCATGCACCGCGCAATCCAGCGCCCGGGCCATCGAATGCCCCGTCGCCTCGCCGGAGCGAGAAAGAATAATTACAACCGGATTCACAGCCAAGGATCAGCCCCTTTTGTCACAAGTATCATTGAAAAATATGGCGCGGTTTCCGGGGCATCTGCCAGTGGCAAACGGCGCTCATCAGGTAAAGTTGCCCGCTCGATATAAACCGCGCGATCCTCTAGCCCCAAGTCGCGCAACACCGCGCGCAGCTTGGCCAGATGCCGCCCAACCTTCATCAGTACAACCGTATCGGCTTGTTTTATCCTATCGTGCAACTGATCCTCGGGCAGCGGACCGGGGATGATTGTAATCACCTCGTTGCGCGCAACCAATGGCCGCCCTGCCAACGCAGCGCAGGCCGTGACCGAAGTCACACCGGGGATCACCTCGACCGGGAATTTTTCCGACAGGCGCGCATAAAGATACATGAACGAGCCGTAGAAAAACGGATCGCCTTCGCATAGGCAAACGACGTTTTCGCCGCGCTCAAGATGCGCTGATATCTGGGCCGCAGCGGCGTCATAGGCGGCCTGCGCAGGCGCGCGATCCACTGTCATCGGAATGCTCATCACGATTTCCGACACATCCGGCCCTATCAATTCAGCCGCAATCGAGCGCGCCATACTGTGCGTGCCGGGCAGAGCCGGATAGGCGATAACACGCGCCTCGCCGATCAGTCTTACCGCTTTAACGGTCATCAGATCCGGGTCGCCGGGGCCCAGTCCAACACCAAATAAAATTCCGCTCATCGCTTTATCAGGCTCCACTGCGTAACTGGCATCTGTGGGCGCCAGCCTTGATACGACCCAATCGGTTCCGCCCTTTGGATCGCCAGTTTTACAAGCTGCCCGCCGTGGGTCTTTTGCAACCCGATCAGGATCGTTTCACTTTCCAGCGTCACCGCATTCGCGACCAGCCGACCTAGCGGTTTCAGCGCGGACCAAGCAGCATCGAAGACTGCTTCCGACAACCCGCCACCGATGAATATCGCATCCGGGGCTTCCAATCCGTGCAGCACCGCCGGTGCCTCGCCATCAAGAATTTCCAGCTTGGGTGTTCCCAGCGCCAGCGCATTTGCCGCCGCCATTGCCCGTCGATCAGCGCGCGGCTCAATGCCGATGGCGCGCGCATAACGCGCCGCGCGCATCCACTCGACCGCGACAGATCCACAGCCGGTGCCAATGTCCCACAGCAATGCGCCGCGCATTGGCATCAGCTTGGCGACAGTCACTGCGCGAACCTCTTGCTTGGTCATAGTTCCGTCGCTTTGGAACAGCGCATCTTCCAACCCCGGCACGCGTGGCAACAAGGCCGCGTCTGGCGCCGCAACGCATTCGACAGCCAAAGTATTGAACGCGGGCACGACATGGTTCCAGCTATTGGCCAAACCGTCAAAACGCTCTTGGTTTTCCCCGCCCATTGCCGCCAGAACCGTCATCCGGCTTTCGCCAAAACCACGTTCGGACAGAAATTTTGCGATCTGCCTCGGCGTTTCCGCCCCCGTCGTCAGAATTAGCAAGCGTTGGTCCGGTTGGATGAAGGCAATCATCTGCTCGACCGGGCGACCGTGTACAGTCAGCGTTTCCACATCCGCAATCGACCAGCCCATCAGCGCCGAGGCCAGTTGAAAGGCGCTCAGTTGTGGGTGAAAAACAATCTGCTCTGACGGAATCGTGCGCCCGATCCGCGCCCCGACCGAGAACCACAATGGATCACCCGTCACCAGCACCACAACCCGGCGCCCACGATGATCTTGCAACGTATCAATCATCGCATCAAACGGCGACGGCCATGCAATGCGTTCGGCGCTTAGATTGTCGGACAATTTGTGATGACGCTCACCGCCAACGATGATTTCTGCCGCTTCAACGACCGTGCGGGTGGCCGGTGTCAGCCCGTCCAGGCCATCCTCGCCAATTCCAACGATATGCAACCAAGCAGTCATCCGCGATCCCCCGGCAAACCAGCCGCCAAAGCGTTCACCGCAGCCGAGGCGATCGCCGATCCGCCGCGCCGCCCGCGCAAAGCCACAAACGGACAGCCGCGTGGATTATCAGCAAGCTCGGCCTTGCTTTCTGCGGCACCGACAAATCCCACTGGAAACCCAAGGATAACTGCCGGTTTCGGCCAGCCGTTATCGAGCAATTCCAACAAATGAAACAGCGCCGTCGGAGCATTGCCAATAGCGACAACACAGCCTTCAATCCGGTCGTGCCAAAGTTCGACCGCTGCGGCCGAACGCGTCGTGGCGTTGCGCTTTGCAAGGGCCGGGACTTGCGGATCATTCAGCGTCACAATTACATCGTTTGCCGCTGGCAGGCCCCGCCGGATAATCCCCGCGCCAACCATTTCGCAATCGCATAATACCGGCGCACCATCGGCCAACGCGGCCTGCCCCGCCTGAAATGCTCCGTCTGAAAAAGCCAGCCGATCCGCGACTTCAATCATCCCGCAGGCGTGAATGACCCGGATCGCCAAAGCATCCATTCCCGGCCCGAACCGGTCAAGGCGCGCCTCGCGCCGGACGGTGGCAAAACTTTCTGCGTATATCGCGCTTGGGTCGTTCAGATAGGGGCGCACACAGCCACCCCGCACCCTGAATAACTTGCAGTATTTTCAGCCGAAATCTTCACTTCTTCGTTTTCCGCGCGCTTTCCGGGCCAAGCGGGTGGTCCGCATGCGGATAGGGCGCGTGATGGTGGTGATGCGCGCCGTCACCGTGGTCATGGTCGTGATCATGGTGATGATGATCGCCAGCCTCGCCCTCTAACCGGCACAGCCCGGTGCAAAAGCTGTCGCACAATTCACAATCTTCAACGTTTGAACCGGGTGCCGAGGCCCCCTGACCTTCCACGTGATGATGGTGGCTTTCCTGAACCGCGCCAACCTCGGCTTCAAAGCCCAGAATTGACGTGCGATATTTGCACATAGCGCAGTTGTCGGGCGGCATTTCCCCCACCTGTTCCAATATCCGTTCGGCAAAAGTTTCCAGAACTTTTGGGTGATCGCTAAGATACCCGGCCTTAACGAACTGAATATCCGGGTGCGCGGCGGCTACCTGATCGGTAAAGCCGTAAATCCGGTCAATCAGCACCCCGGTGAACAGGAAATACGGAAACACAATCACGCGCCGATAACCAAGACGCGTAACTTTTTCCAAACATGGCTCGACAAGTGGGAATGTCACGCCGGAATAGCCGACCTCACACCAGCCAAACCCAATGCCTTCCCACAAAATACGCGCAATCTTGGACACATTGCCATTTGCGTCCGGGTCAGACGCACCACGACCAATGACCACCAGACAGGTTTCTTCAATCGGCACATTTCCCAACGTCTGATTGGCACTATCCACAGCTTCTTTGATACGCCCGCCAGCGGCGGCGATCATCTTGGGGTCAACGCCCAGAACACGACCGTAGGAAACGGGCATGTCGTTGGCCGCAGCATAGGTATTCAGGACAGTTGGAATATCATTCTTTGCGTGCATCGCGGAAAAGAGCATTCCCGGAACCGCAAGAATTCGATCACAGCCCGCATCGCGCAATTCATCCAAACCATCGCGGATCACCGGGTTGGCAAATTCCAGATAGCCATAAGAGGTCAGCCAATCATCGGGCAAATACGCTGGCAGCTTTTCAGCCAACACCGAAAATTCATCGACCGCCGCTTGCGAACGCGACCCGTGGCCGCAAATCATGACGCCTGTTTTAACCATGTTTCAGGCCTCCTGCGGGTCTTCTTGACCTTCGGGTTCGGCTTTGTCTTCAGTCTTGGATTTCCCCTTAAGGATACCACCAAGCCCCAGCGCAATTGCCAGACCTATCGCCGCACCCGCCACCCAATGGGAATGCCCGGCGACTTCGGCCAGATGCCCAGGGTCAGCGGCAGCGGGACCTGCGAGTAATACAAAAACTGCGGTTGTAAGATATCTCATGATACGTCCTTTTCTTCCGGGCATGGCAAGCCGAGAGGATATCCGTATCCTTGGACGATGCTGCGTTCAGATCCCCGGTGCGGGTCAATCGTTCACAGCCAACCTCTCTGGCCCCAAGGGGCTTCGTCTGCTGTGGGTATAAAAGCGGTAACTGATCGGTGCAATCGGATTCATATCAAAACGGATTATTCCGTACCGTAAACCCGCCACGGATTGCCTAGTGGTTCGCACCGTAATGCTCGACCAGCGCTCCCAAATCCTCGGGTGACACTTCTGTCGGCATCATTGCACAAGCGTTCGGGATATGCTGAAATATCGACCCGTCCGAGAAAAACCCGCTGTCCGTGACGAAGATCACTTTTGCCTTTGGTTGGCGGTAGCTTGCAAAATCAGCGACTGCAAATGCGCTGCCATCCTCAAGAATAAGGTCAAGAATGATGACATCGACAGTGTCATTTTGAAGGTTCGCAATAGCATCCGGCTGGTTTGAGGAAACAAAAACCTCACACCCGCGCCGCTTTAGATGGCGGCTCCAGATCCAACCAAGGTCCGGCTTGCCTTCCACAATAAGAACTCGCATTTTTCCTCTACACCCCCGGCTAATTTTATGTCCCGGTCCCCAAAGCAGAATTACCTACCGAAACGTTAACATGGGGTTAACCTCGCCCTAACTTTTGTTAATTTTTAGTTTCGGTTGCGCCGGAATCCGAATCCGGGTCAAAAGAAGCGCGAAAACGAAAGGAACGGAATGACGACCTGGATAACCATTTGCGACACCTGCAAACGCGACGGTTGGGATCAGGGTAAAATGACCCAGACCGATGGCGAAAAACTTGCCAGTCTAGTTGAGGCCATTGCCGTGAATTCGCCGGTCCGCACCCGACGCACCAGCTGTATGATGGGCTGTAAACATGGGTGCAATGTCGCGATTCAGGCACAAGAAAAACTGTGCTACACAATTGGCAACTTTGAACCATCGACAGAGGCCGCCGAGGCGATCGTTGCCTATAGCGAATTACATGCCGCCAGCAGCACCGGGCAAGTGCCCTATCGGCAATGGCCCCAAGCGCTAAAGGGACACTTTGTCACACGCCATCAACCGCTGCCCAAAGACGAATGACCAGCGGACGCGATCATGGGGGCGGTCTGGACGGCGCTATCGCGCTTTATGGCGGCAGCAAACACGACTGGCTGGACCTTTCGACCGGTATCAACCCTGTGCCTTATCCAATCCCCGACATTTCCAATGATGCGTGGGAAAGGTTACCTGACCAGAACGCAATTGATCACCTGCTGAACGCCGCGCGTTCTTTTTGGAATGTCCCGGACGGGGCCGAAATTATCGCCGCACCCGGCGCATCCGCCTTGATTGCGCGGATGCCTTACCTGACGGGCAACCTGGGCACATTCATCCCCGGCCCTACCTATAATGAACACGCCGCTGCGTTTCGCGCCGTGAACCCGAAATTCGACACCGACGATCCTGACGCACCGGTTCACATCTATGTTCACCCAAACAATCCGGACGGCAAGCTGTGGCCCACAACGGCTGTCGGCGGGCGTGATTTCACGATTGTTGATGAGAGTTTTTGTGATGTCAGCCCGCAGGCCAGCCACATAGCGCAGAGCGAAAACGCCGGCGTCATCGTGCTAAAGAGTTTTGGAAAATTCTGGGGGCTGGCCGGGCTGCGCCTTGGGTTTGCCATTGCTGAAAAAGGAACGCTTAAAACGTCTTGTGCGGTAATGGATGATTTGCTCGGCCCGTGGGCAGTTTCCGGGCCAGCCTTGGAAATCGGTGCGCGTGCTCTGGCAGATACCGATTGGGCCGATGCAACACGCGCCCGGCTGTCACAAGATGCCAAGCGATTGGACACCCTGATGGCACCGCATTCAAGCCTTGAGGGCGGCACCGACCTGTTCCGCCTGTACCGGGTTGACGACGCGCAGGCTTGGCAGGATCGGCTTGCGCAACACCATATCTGGTCACGGATTTTCCCGTATTCACGCAACTGGCTGCGGCTGGGCTTGCCTGCCCCGGATCGCTGGGACCAATTGGAATCGGCATTGTGAGCCACGCAACGATCCTGTTGGCAGCGCTTTTTCTGGATGCATTGCTGGGGGAACCTAAATGGATTTGGGACCGCCTGACACACCCGGCGATACTGATGGGGCGTGCCGTTGGCGGGCTCGATGCGTGGCTGAACAAAGGCCGCAACAAAAGATTAAAGGGCGTGTTCGCGACTGCGCTGCTAAGTGGCGTGGCACTTGTCATCGGGATGTTGCTGGCAGCCCTGCCGGGCGATGTCATCGAACTGATCGCCGCAACCATTCTTCTTGCCCATCGCAGCCTTGCCGACCATGTGCGCGCGGTTGCCAAAGCTGTGCGGATATCGACAGCCGAGGGTCGCAAAGCCGTAGCGCGCATCGTTGGCCGCGACACGGGCGAAATGACGGATAACGCCATCGCCCGCGCCACGATCGAAAGTGGTGCTGAAAATTTTTCAGACGGTGTAATTGCGCCCGCATTTTGGTTTCTGGTCGCCGGACTACCGGGCCTGCTGACTTATAAAATCATCAATACGGCCGACAGTATGATTGGTTACAAGACACCCCGCCACGCAGAATTTGGCTGGGCCGCAGCCCGGCTTGATGATCTGGTGAACTGGATTCCCGCAAGATTAACTGCCCTGCTTATCGCGCTAGCCCATTTCCACTGGCCCGACTGGCGAAACCTGCGCGCCGATGCTCGCAAGCACCGCTCACCGAACGCAGGCTGGCCCGAAGCGGCAATGGCCGGCGTTCTGGATGTCGCACTGGCAGGGCCGCGCAGCTATCACGGCACCGCACAGGAGCTACCATTCGTAAACCCCAAGGGTCGCCACACCATCGCAGCTAATGAAATTGACGCCTGCGTCTGGGCCTTATGGCGCAGTTGGGTGCTTACAATTGGATTGGTTCTGTTACTGGCTGTTGCCTGAGCGGGCGTTCCTGCTAACTTGCGCGCATGTTTTCAGGAGGTTCCATGCGTAAATCGATTATTCTGGCCATTGCTTTACTGGCCGCCACCCCAACATTCGCACAAGTCAAATGCGGCGGATCATTTTCCAGTTTTGTCTCTAACGTAAAAGCCGCGGCCATCGCGCGCGGGCATTCAAAGGCAACCGTCACACGGTTTCTGGCAAATGCACGCCATGACCCGTCGGTCATAAAGGCCGATCGCTCGCAGGGTATCTTCCGGATGAATTTCGTTGATTTTTCCCGCCGGATCATCAGCCAGAACCGGATGGATAACGGGCGACGCTATGCCCGTGAACTTGACGGTATTTTTGACCGGATCGAGCGCAATTATGGCGTGTCGCGCGGTGTGCTTTTGGCGTTTTGGGCGCTGGAAACGGATTTCGGGCAGGTGCAGGGGAATTTCAATACACTGAATTCACTGCTGACATTGTCCCATGATTGTCGGCGACCAGAGCTGTTCCAACCGCAGGTTTTTGCAGCATTGGAATTGTATGAGCGGGGCGATTTTGACCCGGTAAACACCAAAGGCGCATGGGCCGGTGAAATCGGAATGGTTCAGATGCTGCCAGAGGATATCTTGACCAATGGCGTTGACGGCGATGGCGACGGAAAAGTGAAACTGAAAACTTCACCGGCTGATGCGTTGATGTCCGGGGGCAATATGTTGCAGTCGCTGGGTTGGCGGGCAAATGAGCCTTGGTTGCAGGAAATCGTCTTGCCGAAAAATCTGGATTGGTCACAAACCGGCCTGACGACGACAAAGTCGGTAAGCCAATGGGAAAGTTTGGGTGTTAAACCACGTGCCGGATCGCTTGCGTCAGCAAAATTACAGGCTTCGATCTTGTTGCCAATGGGGCGCAAAGGCCCGGCGTTTTTGGCCTATCCGAATTTCTCGACCTATTTTGAATGGAACAAAAGCTTTGTCTACGTAACCTCGGCTGCGTATTTCGCAACGCGGCTTGAAGGGGCCCCGGTATTTACCGTTGGCAAGCCCGACCCGGCACTTTCTGATGGGCAGATGAAATCGCTGCAAAAGAAACTGCGCAGTCGGGGCCATGACGTCGGGAAAATTGACGGCATACTGGGGGCGAAAACCCGCGCGGCTGTGCAACAGGAACAAATCCGTTTGGGATTGCCCGCAGACGCGTGGCCAACGGCAGCTTTGCTATCAAAGCTTTAACTCGCTGCAAAAAATCTTGCCGGTTGCCAATTTAAGGTGGCAACCGGACCTGGGTTTCACCAGTCGATATGCTCTTCGAATTCTTTTATCGAGCGAACCCAAATGCCGACAATTTTCGCAAAATCATCAGAACTCACGCCACCACTTCCCAAGTAAAGATCCTGTTCGATACGGGCATTTCCGCTTTCTGAAATATAGGCGAATGCATACCGGTTATCGGCATTCCACTCGTTAACCGTGGAAAGCCGGACACCGCCATCGGTTCGATATCCGCTGTAAAACTGGATTGATTTACAGTTCTGCCCATCGGAACATCCATAAAAATAGATAACAAAATCGGTCCCATAGTGTTCAATTTTGATCTTCGGGTCGCCGGTGTTGTCTGTTTCAATGGTAGGTTCAGTTCCTTCATTCAGGAAATAATTGGCGATGCTTGTCGCATCCGTCGCAACGATCTGCTGCGCAAAACCAGTGCTAGGGATAAGAAAGGCGGCTGCAAGCAGCACGTGGCGGAATATAGACATTTGAGCTTCTCCGAGTTTATTTTCCGGAATGCTAATCAGGCAATATGGCCATTGCAAGGCTATTGAGTTGCGGCCTACGCCACCATCTGCTCGGCTTTCTTAAGGTCCACGGAAACAAGTTGGCTGACACCCTGCTCGCCCATGGTCACACCAAACAGGCGGTCCATCCGTGACATCGTGACAGCATGGTGCGTGATAATCAGAAATCTTGTGTCGGTCTGGCGCGTCATTTCGTCCAGCATGTCACAAAACCGGGTCACATTGGCGTCGTCCAAAGGCGCATCAACCTCGTCCAACACGCAAATCGGGGCCGGATTGGCTAGGAAAACCGCGAAAATCAGCGCCAGCGCTGTCAGAGTTTGTTCGCCTCCCGAAAGCAAACTGAGAGTCGACAGCTTTTTGCCCGGCGGCTGGCACATAATCTCTAGTCCGGCTTCAAGCGGATCATCGCTTTCAACCAAAACCAACTTGGCCTCGCCACCACCAAACAGATGCTTGAACAACATCGAGAAATTGGTGTTCACTTGCTCAAACGCGGTTAACAGCCGCTCGCGCCCTTCGCGGTTCAGACCGGCAATTCCAGAGCGCAGTTTTTTGATCGCTTCCTCAAGGTCGATCTTTTCACTGGCCAGAGTGTCGTGTTCTTCCTGAACTTCACGCGCATCTTCTTCGGCCCGCAGATTGACCGCGCCCAAAGCGTCGCGCTGTCTTTTCAGGCGCATCACATCATTCTCGATCGCTTCGGCTGCTGGCATTTTATCGGGGTCTGCATCCAATGTTTCGAGCAACTTTTGCGGTGTCGTATTCTGCTCATCGGAAATTCGCGTTGTGGCATGGCTGACAGTTTCCTTCGCCGCATCGGCCAATGCCTCGGCGCGCGCGCGGGCCTCGCGTGCTTGCGATGCTTCGCGTTCTGCTTCCCGCTCGCCGGTAATCGCATCGCGCAGCGTAGTCTCTCCCTCGGCCAGACTATCGGCACCTACTTTGCGGCGTTCCTCGGCTTCGCCAATCGCGTCGGCCAACTCGCCGCGTTTTGCCGCTATTTCAGCAGGGGCTAACACGGCTGCCGCCAACTCGATTTCAGATGTGTCTTTGCGTTCACTCAACTCGGCAATTCGCTTACCTGCCGTTTCCAACCGATGACGCCAACCGCTGACCTCTTTGGTAACTTCCTGCGAACGCTTCAGACGGGCCTCGCCTTCGCGACGCATTTCATCGTGGTCAGACCGCTTGGCCATCATCGTAATGCGCGCCGCTTCAACCGTCATTTTCACGTCTTCAACGTTCGCGCGCGCCGTTTCCAGATCACCCAAATCTGCGATCCCAACCTCGGCCTCTTTCAAACGGGCGCGGGCGGTCATTGCTTCTTCTTCATGGCGAGCAACGGCCAGACGGTGTGATTCCAGTTTCCCGCTAGCTATATTTCGATCGGCTTCAGCGCGTGAAAGGGCGCGGTTTGCCTCGGTCATGGCCCGGTCTGCATCGCGGCGCGCATCCCGCGCGGAACGGTCAGTCTCGGTCAAATCTACAAGGCGTTGTTTCAACATCTCATGCGCCCGAACCGCACCTTCTGAACGGGCCGAGGCCTCTTCCAGATCCTGTTTAAGCTCCTGCAACCTGTTCAATTGTTGTAGCCGCAGGGCCGCTGTGCTTGGCGCATCTTCCGCCCCGGCACGGAACCCGTCCCAGCGCCACAGATCGCCGGCAACAGACACCAACCGCTGCCCCGGCAGAAGATCTGACTGTAGTTTTGCGCCTTGGTCGGCGTCCACCAATCCAACTTGCCCCATCCGTCGCGCCAAAACCTCTGGCACAGAGACGAAATTCGTCAGAGATTTTATCCCGTTCGGCAATATCTGAGCACTGCCATATCCCGGCAATGTTGCCCAGCCCGAAGCGCCGTCAGAATCGATGGCGGGCGCACGCAAATCATCGGCCAACGCCGCGCCAAGGGCAGCTTCATACCCGGACTCAACGCGCAGCATATCCAGAACATGCCCCCCCTCGGACGTGTCCCGTTCAACCAACCTGTTTAGCGTGGCAACCTCGGCGCGCAGTGCGTTTGCATCACCTTCTGCCTCGGAACGACTCGCGCGGGCCTCAGATTCCTTAGACTGCGCTTCCCCCCGCGCATCATCCGCAGCAACCAACGCTTTTTCAGCATCCTCAGCCGCAGTATTAGCCGCAAGTTGGGCCGCCTCGGCCGCGCCAAAATCGGTACTGGCTGTTGCAACTGCCGTTTCGGCCTCAACTGCCGCTGCCCGGGCGCGCGCGGCTTCTGCTTCGCTTTTGTCCAAAGTCTTGGTGGCATCCTCAAACAGGCGATGCGCCGATTGGTGCCGGGCCGCCAGCCGCGCCAAGTCCTCGATCAATTCGGATATCGAACTTTCACGTTCTTGCAGGATCGCCGCAGAACTGCGTGCGGCCTCTGCTGCTTTATCAAGCGTTTCCTCGTGACCTTCGGTGGCTTTGGCAAGTTCTTTGGCTTCCCATTCCAGCCGCTCAATGGTTTCCTGAGCATCCCGGTTCAGGGTATCCTCGCGCTCCATATCATTGGCCATTTGAATGATGCGGGCCTCGAGCGTTTGGATCGCCTGATTGGCTGCGGCTTCCTGATCGCTAAGCGTGTCTCGCTGAACCTGCAAACGCTGCAACACAGCAGCGGCAATAGCTTCTTCTTCGCGCAAAGGTGGCAAAGCACCCTCGCCGATCTCACGCATTTTAGCGGCGGTAAGCGCAGCGCGCTCAGCCTCGGATGCGGCGCGGACACGGTCGCTCAAAGCACTTGCGGCCTGCGCCCGGGCCAGTTCGGCTTCTTTCCAGCGGCGATACAACAGCAAACCTTCGGACTTGCGCAAATCCTCGCCAATTTCGCGATAACGGGCTGCCTGCCGGGCCTGACGGGCCAGTTGCGAAAGTTGACCTGCCAATTGCTCCACCACGTCGTCAACGCGCAGCAGATTGCCTTCAGCGCCCTTCAACTTTAGCTCTGCCTCATGACGCCGCTGATACAGGCCAGAAATCCCGGCCGCCTCTTCCAGAATGCGGCGACGGGATTTTGGCTTGGCGTTAATCAGTTCGGAAATCTGCCCCTGCCGCACCAGCGCAGGCGAATGCGCCCCGGTCGAGGCGTCTGCAAACAGCATCTGCACATCGCGCGCCCGCACGTCTTTGGTATTCACCTTATAGGCGCTGCCCACATCGCGGGTGATCCGCCGGGTAATTTCCAAATTGTCGCTATCGTTGAACCCCGAAGGCGCCAGCCGTTCGGAATTGTCGATCATCAGCGCGACTTCGGCAAAGTTGCGCGCGGGTCGTGTGGCCGCTCCGGCAAAAATTACATCTTCCATCCCGCCACCGCGCATCGCGGTCGGGCGGTTTTCACCCATCACCCAGCGCATCGCTTCCAGCAGGTTCGACTTGCCACACCCATTAGGTCCGACGACCCCCGTCAAACCATCCGAAATGATCAGATCAGTCGGATCGACGAAGCTTTTAAATCCGTTAAGACGTAATTTGTTGAAACGCACCGGGTGGGGGCCTTTGGGATGATTCCTATAGTCCTGAATTTTCGACGTGCTTGGCACGTGAGTCAACGAAGAACCACTGCATCTGGACGCTTCATGAAAGTTATCCACAAAATCTTGCGAATTTCTACCTAAATCACCCGAATTGGCAGGTTTTGTAAGCAGTTCACGCCCACTTACCCGATGCGACAGAAGCTCCTCATTTGTTCTGTGCGCCCGAAACCATCTTGACCTGCCCCCACACTTCACGCCAAATAGGCGCGCATGGTTCCCCGTTAATGTGCAAAGCACGAGGGGAGCAAATGGGAATGTGGTGCGGGAGACCCAATTCGGGGCCCAAATCCACGGCCGCCCCCGCGACTGTAAGCGGATAGTG
>JAHRVC010000190.1 GCA_019090885.1 Marinosulfonomonas sp. | reverse complement strand
CATCACAAAGATCAGGACAATCCCAACAATTCCAACCACCGAATGCTCCACCATTTTTGAATGTCTGAGTTGTGCCCAAGCTTGCAGATTGAAGTTAATAAAATTGGAATTTCACCTATTCGGCCAAGATATTTGCATTTCGCCCCGCAAGAATGACGCTAATGGAATAGGCTGTTTTCGGAGCCAAACCGGCCATGATCTGTGCCGCAGCATCCGGACGCATTCGGCCCATGAATCCTGCCGCAAAATTTGGATTCATCTCTTCGAATAAGGTCGCTGCATCTTTGGGTTTCATATTTTCATAAACAGACGTCAATCGGGCCAGATCGGATTCGGCGGCGGTTTCTGACGTCGCTATCGTCGCCGCCAGTTTTTCTTCTGCCAAAGTCAGTGCAATCAGGTTTTTTCGGATCTGATCCTCTGCCAGAGACAGCGAGACTTCTTTCTCTTCCAGGTGCCGTTGTCGTTCATTCATGTCAGTTTCACGGACGCGCAAAACAGCCAGAATTTTGGTGATCGATTCCGATGTTTCACATTGCAGAGGATCATGCGTCGTTGACACGTCTGCTGACAATTCGGCGACTTCCTTAGCAATCGCTTGCCCGACACCGCCGCCTAAACGGGTCAGAGCAGACAGGCTGAACGTCACCCCAATAATTAACAAGGCCCCCCGACCTGATGACCATTTTCTGACGGGCATTCTATTTTTTTTCATTCTGCAGCCTCTGCGATCTGGTTGCGTCGGCTTAGAAATAAGGGCTCGGTTTGTTCGGGTTCCGGAACCTCGGTTTCTTCCGGCTCCGACAACACATCGGGTGTGGGTGCTGACGCCAAATTGGGCTCTGGTAAATCGTGCATCGATGCGACCAGCAATTCCAGTTTGCGTGCGGCCCCTTCTGCCCGGCCGGTCAATTGATTTAACGATTGCGCCGACCCTACTGCTGATTCTTGCGCCGATTGAAGCGCCTTCGTCATGTCATCAACTTGAACTGAGAGCACAGCGATCGCGCCACCAACACCCTTTTCAAGATCGGTAAACCGGCGCAACCGGCGCGACAGCACTACACAATAGCCAGCTGCAGCCAATGCACCCGCAAGCAATAAAATATCCGCCAATAAATCCATCAGATCCACCTAGTTCAAAACAAATTCCATTATCAGCAAATCCCTGACCCGTCCGCCACCGGTCACAACCTGAACCCGGCGCAACATTTGTGCCCGCAAACGGACCAATGCGGTTCTCTGCTCCAGTTCTGACATTTCTACGGCGCGCAAATAGCCGTTAAGGACATCGACAATGCGGGGCAGTAGATCGGTCACTTCCTGTTCTGCTGAACTGGCAACCTCCAGCTGCGCCTGAAAGCGAAGATGCTGCGGACGGCCATTTGCGCCAATATTAATTACCAGCGGCGGGATCGGAACAAACGCAATATCAGGCAACAGGCTGGCCGGGTTTTCGTCGTCGTGGGCATCCTCTGTATGGTCACTGGGCGCAAGAATCAGCCCCGACCAAACTGCATAGAAACCAGCGCCGCCCAAAATTACGGCAAGCAATACACCTATCAACAGCGGCTTTTTTGACCGCTTCTTTGGTTCTTCGTCATTTGTTTCGACAGTATCGGCCATGTCACATCAGATTTTTCTGCTTCCAGGCCTGTATATCCAAGGTTGGCTAACCGATTGTTAAGGCTGTTGGATCAAGACTTACGGTGTCGTTTGCGGGCAGAAGCCCAGAGATTAGGAAATACCAATTGCAGCAACTGATTTCATTGTGGATGGCGTTAGATGGGCGGCGGCGAGTTTCGGTGTTGGTCAGCACTGCGCTGATGTTTGCGGCAATTCTGATTATGTCGCGAATGGCGGCCTCTCCGTCACTTTCACTTTTGTATTCGGGCCTGGAACCAGAAACCGCCGGCGAAGTTGTTTTGGCACTGGAACAACGTGCGGTCGTATTTGAGGTTCGGGGAAGCTCAATATTTGTACCGGCCCGCCAACGCGACGAACTGCGCATGACGCTCGCGTCCGAAGGGCTGCCAACGGCCAGCGGGCAAGGGTATGAGCTTCTTGATTCGCTAACCGGCTTTGGCACAACAGCACAAATGTTTGATGCCGCTTACTGGCGCGCCAAAGAGGGCGAGCTTGCCCGCACAATCGTATCCAGCCCACTTATTCGATCTGCGCGTGTCCATATATCAAACTCGACTTCGCAACCATTTCGTCGCGCCACAAGTTCGTCAGCCTCGGTAAGCGTCACAGGTGCTTCGGGCAAAATATCGGCGTCGCATGCAAAGGCGCTAAAATACCTTATTGCATCCGCAGTTGCCGGGCTGACGCCAGTTAATGTGTCCGTCATTGATGGGCAGACTGGCACCGTGCTGACGGATGATGACAGGCAGGCCGCCGGTACCGGAAGTGATCGGGCAGCCGAGATGAAGCGCAATGTTGAACGTTTGCTGGAGGCGCGTGTTGGGCTAGGCAAGGCTGTCGTCGAAATCTATGTCGAAACCAGATCGGAACGCGAAGCGATTACAGAACGTCGTTTTGACCCCGACAGCCGAGTTGCAATCAGCACCGAAACAGAAGAGCGCTCAACAAGTTCCAATGACACGCGAGGCGGTGCCGT
>JAHRVC010000189.1 GCA_019090885.1 Marinosulfonomonas sp. | reverse complement strand
TCCAACCATATGAAAAGCTTCAACAGTTTCTAGTTTCATTAGGCTAGCAATTGCATCAGTTAATTGAATTTCGCCGCCAGCACCCGGTGGAGTAAAATCTAATAAATCCCAAATTTTTTCCGATAATACATAACGGCCTACTACAGCCAAATTGGAAGGTGCTTGCCCTTCTTCCGGCTTTTCGACCATTCCTTTGATCGACACCATCGAGCCCATGTCTTCTTTGACATCCAGAACCCCGTAAGAAGACGCCGCATGCGGCGGAACTTCCATCGCGGCAACCATTGATCCGCCAGTTTCTTCGTATGCTTCAACCATTTGCTGCAGGCATGGTTTTTCGGCTGCAATAACATCATCGGGCAGGATCACAGCAAATGGTTCATCTGCGATCAACCGCCGCGCACACCAAACTGCATGCCCAAGGCCCAGTGCCCGGTGTTGGCGAATATAGGCAATTGCACCGCTTTCCATGTTGGTGCTTTTCAGCGATTTCAAAAGATCTTTCTTACCCTTTTTTCGCAGGGCAGTCTCAAGCTCTGGGGCATGGTCAAAATAGTCTTCCAAAGCTCCCTTGCCACGCGATGTAACAAAGATGAATTCTTTGATTCCCGCAGCGCGCGCTTCGTCAATTGCATATTGGATCAACGGCCGATCCACGAGCGTCATAATTTCTTTTGGAATGGATTTGGTTGCTGGCAAAAATCGTGTGCCTAGCCCTGCTACCGGAAAAATCGCCTTGGTAACTTTACGCTTCATACTGTCCCTCAAATATTTTTGTACCAATTACATCGAATCTTTGAATTCTTCCAAGCGGGGTATTCCGGGAATATGGCCATTATATGATAACTAAATCGTTTTATTCGTTTCGTCACCACTGAATTAATCAGGGTGGCGAAATGGCGCTATGCGATTTTCCTCTTGGCCGACCCGTTTTGCAATTGTTGTTCGTATTGGGGGCCGTTCGTTCCGATTTGACCGGCCATACATGCCACCGATTTGTTCCCAATACCCATCCGGATGATAGCTAACCCGGTGCCGCAGAGCGGTCCTGCTGAACAGATACAGCGATATGACTGCGCCTGCTTCAGCCGCTGCTTTGGCCTGGGCTCGCAAACGCTTAGCCTGAAAATACCGGCCTGAAATCGTCTGTTGAACAGCTAAAGCGGGCGCCGCCTTAAAATTCTTGAATGCACTTTTGGCGGACACTATCGCGGGCGGGTCGATAACACGGCGGCCATAATTGCTGGCGATCCCCGCCACGAATGTGCCCAGCAACCGCGCCACATCACGTGGTTCGCAATTTCCGGCCACAAGATGTCGCAACAATTGCTGACGTTGCGTGGCAACCGCATTTTCAACATGTGGTTTATGATCTGCCGATCCCGCATGTTTGCGCAGAAAAACCGCGACACTTGCACCAACCTGAAACAGGGTTTCTGGCATCCGGCTAAACGCACGCCTTTCCGAGGTCGCCGTGGCGTGATGAACCTGCGCATTCGGAACTACGGCGGTCCGTTTGCCCGCATGGGCCAGCCGAATGTTAAGGTCAGATTCATCCAGATAATATTCAAACGCAGGATCAAATCCGCCGATTTGCTTAAGCACCGACATTCGAAATGCGCAGTTGGTTCCTTCGGTCTTGATCGCGCGGCCGGGGCCGCCGGTGAAAACCACCATCGAAGCATCCGCCAGTTCCAGCGGTGCCACGCCCATGGTTTCATCAATCGTGCTGGCGCGCGACTGAAATGAAATCCCGTTGCGACCGCGGACAAATCCGGTGGCTGCATCGACTTGCGGATCCTCAAATGCAGGCATCAGATATGAAAGCCAAGTTGGTTCAGAAACGGCGTCATCATCGATGAACGCCACAATATCACCGCTGACCTGAGCCAGCCCAAGATTTCGCGCCGCCGAGATATTTGCGTCGTCGAAACGAACTAGCTTTAGTCGGTCGGACAGGTCCGAGCCTTGCACCGCATCGATCCCCGCAGCATCCGCGACGACGACAATCTCAAACGCATCATAATACATCTGCGAAAGTGAACGCAGACAGCGCAACAACAGCGCCGGACGACCACGACTGACCACCACAACCGAGGCCGTAAGTGCCGTCATTCAAACCCCATGTCTGCCATCATCGCTTCCAGTCGAGGCACGTCCTCGGGGTTGTTCAACTCCCAGAACTGGCGGCCTTTTGCGTCCACTTCAACGCAAGCAATCCGCTTTCCCTGCTCAAGAAACCTCAACTGCTCCAAACCTTCCAGATTTTCCAGTGGCCCCGTGACCCACCCCGGATAAGCAATCAGGCTTTCCGGGCGATAGGCATAAACACCCACATGATGAAACACCGGCGTAACTGCGTCGTCGGTATAGGTCCGAGACGTGAACGGAATGACTTCCTTGGAGAAATACAGCGCATTCCGCTCGACCCCAAAAACGGCAGTCGTTCCACCAACACGTCCGGCGCGCCGGTCTTCCAGAAAACCATTCAGCGCCCGCCCGTCACAGCGCAAGACCGGTGTTGCCATATCTGCCAACTTATCGCTCTCAAGCCCTGCGATCAGTTGTTCGACAAACCAAGGTGGAGTCAGCGGCGCGTCACCCTGAAGATTAACGACTATCGAGTAATTTTCATCCAGAATTTCAACAACTTCCGCGCAACGTTCGGTGCCATTCACGCAATTTTCAGAGGTCATAACGACCTCGGCCCCAAACGCCTGAGCCGCCTTTTGGATACGCTCATCATCGGTAGCAACCACCACCCGATCGACACCGCTTACCTGCATCGCGGCGTCCCAAGATCGTCGGATCAGGCTTTTGGAATTACCCGTTGCGCCGCGCAATTCGACAAGCGGTTTCCCCGGATAACGCGTCGATGCAAAACGCGCCGGAATGACAATCAAGACACCCATCACGCAGGCTTTAACTTTACGCCCGGCGCATAGGCGATGAAAAATGGGTTTTCATAACCCGGCTTGCCATAAGTCAGTGGCGAATGGTCATCATACCGCACAACATGGCCGCCAGCGCCGCCCAGCACCGCGTGGCCCGCCGCCGTGTCCCATTCCATCGTGCGCCCAACGCGCGGATAGATATCCGCCTCGCCCGTCGCAACCAGACAGAACTTTAACGACGAACCTGCGCTCTTAGTGTCCGCACAGGCATATTTGGATATGTAATCTTCTGTCGCCTGATCCCGGTGCGATTTTGACGCGACCAGCAACAGCCCGGCATTATCAGGCGTCGAAACGCTGATCGGTGCGGTTGGGCCTGCCTTCAACGGGTCAAGCGACCCGGTTTCTTCAACCGATTGCCCATCCGCATCAGTATAAAACATCCGCCCTTTCGCTGGTGCATAGACAACACCGCGAACCGGAACGCCGCCCTGAACCAGCGCAATATTCACCGTAAAATCACCGCGTCGTTTTACAAATTCTTTGGTGCCGTCAAGCGGATCGACGATCAAAAATTCTTCGGCGGTTTTGGAATGAGTGTCCGCCTGTTCCTCGGTAATCAGCGTCACATCCGGAAATTCTGCCTGCAACCCAGCGGAAATCAGCGCATCTGCGGCCTCGTCCGCAGCGGTTACAGGGCTGTCATCAGATTTTGAACGGACGTCAAAATCGTCTGAATTATATATCTCCATGATCCGGTCACCCGCTTCCAGCGCAAGGCGCCGCATAACCACGGTCAGTTTCTCAAAGTCCAATCTATTCTCCTCGTATAGCACCAATGGCCCGCAGCGTTGTGCCGGGGCTTTTTTCCTTTTATGCTGCCATGGTAGCAAAACGGCAAGAAATCCCTGCGATAAATGGGGGATCAGGTTACAGGCAGAACTGGCGGACAATGTTTCAGGCACAGACAAAACGCAGCAATTTGGGCCATGCCGTAAATCTGGCAGAGCTTATTTTTCACGCCACTGTTCGCCACGTTCGAAAATCTCACGGAAATGCGTTCATCGGGCTGATGATGAATATCATGCAGGCAATGCTGTTTGTGGCAATATTCTATCTAATGTTTTCAATCCTCGGCCTGCGCGCCGCCGCCCTTCGCGGTGATTTCCTGCTCTACGTGATGTCAGGGATTTTTCTTTTCATGACGCACACCAAAGCAATGGGTGCGGTCGTCGGCGCCGAAGGCCCGACAGCGCCGATGATGCAGCACGCGCCGATGAACACTGTGATTTCAATTACCTCTGCGGCGCTCTCATCGCTTTATATCCAATTGCTTTCGGCCTTCGTGATTCTGCTGATTTACTACACTGTAAAGGGTGGTTTTACGATCGATGACCCGATTGGTGCGATGGCGATGTTCCTATTGGCGTGGTTTTCTGGCGTCGGCGTCGGGATGATCCTTCTCGCAGCCAAACCTTGGGCCCCCGGTTTCGTCAGTATTCTGTCCACGATCTATGCGCGCGCCAATATGATTGCTTCAGGAAAAATGTTTGTGGCCAACACGCTGACACCACAAATGCTGGCCATGTTTAGTTGGAATCCACTGTTTCACGCCATTGATCAGGAACGCGGTTATGTTTTTCTAAACTATACGCCACATAATTCTTCCTACCACTATGCGCTATACGTCAGTCTTGTGTTAATCATGATCGGCTTGATGGGTGAATTTTACACCCGTAAACACGCTTCCCAAAGCTGGGGGGCGCGCAGCTAAACTACATTTTGAGATCAACCAAATTTCCGATCGCGAATTTCGCTTTTTCCGGATTCAGATAAATGCTGACGAAAATCAGCCCCACAACATCGAAAAGACTCACTTTTTTGTGTGTTTCATGCCCCTCCAAAGGTTGCAGCACCACAACCCGCTAACTATATACGCCGAGAACCCGGATCAGGGCACTGTCCTGACCAGAAATTGAGATTGGAAAAAGGTGCCAGAATGGGCCGGTTTCCGCTGAAATCGCTTAGAAGAGGATTTTGAGCATGGCTAAAGTCATTGGAATCGACCTTGGGACAACGAACTCTTGCGTTGCCATCATGGACGGTGCGCAACCGCGCGTTATTGAAAACGCCGAAGGTGCCCGCACGACACCATCGATTGTTGCGTTTACTGACAGCGAACGCCTTGTCGGCCAACCAGCTAAACGGCAGGCCGTCACGAACCCGGAAAACACTGTTTTTGCCGTCAAACGCCTGATCGGGCGTCCATTTGATGACCCCAAACTGGAAAAAGACAAAAAACACTTCCCGTTTACCATCGTTGATGGTGGTAATGGCGCCGCTTGGGTGCAGGCATCCGGCGAAAAATACAGCCCCAGCCAAATCTCGGCCTTCATCCTGCAAAAGATGAAAGAGACCGCTGAAAGCTATCTGGGTGAAGACGTCACACAGGCCGTTATCACGGTTCCCGCCTATTTCAACGACGCTCAGCGTCAGGC
>JAHRVC010000188.1 GCA_019090885.1 Marinosulfonomonas sp. | reverse complement strand
CACCGTCTGACCCGCCGGTCCCTGCATTTTTTGCAGCCTTGGTTTCTGCGCGGAATTTTTTGATGCTTAACAAAACGTCACTGCTCGACTGCACCGGAAATTCCTTGGCAATCCGCTTTCCGTCTGCCAAGCCAGAAAGCAGCCCGGTTGCCGACGCCGGTCCAGCTCGTCGACCCAATCCATAGCCGAACCTGATCGCCGCTGTCGTAGATTTCGAGGTCAAGGCGCTCTCCGGTCAAGTGAATTTGCGTCAACTATTAGTATAAACGTAACAATGGCAAAATTCCGTCGAAATAATTTTGCGACATACCCGTTGTCAGGCTGACTGGCCCATTTTGTCAAACCAACTGACCCTGATCGCCAATGGTTTATTCATGTTTGGCAGACTGCTAATGTTCTTTCATTTGCGAAGGAAAAGACATGAAAATTGGTTTAGGTTTTTTGGCTGCCCTCTTGGTTTTTGCGGTTTATGCCTGCGGCACAACCAGCCGCACCGACGCAAAATCCCAGCCCCACGATACAATTGAGCCGCTGAAACCCTTAACGGGCGATGAAATACGGTATCTGGCTTTTCAGGTATTTGAAGGCGCGCCAAACCCGGAAATCCCTTTTGACAACGCCCTAGCCTACACACCCAAGGCGGCCATTGCCAAAATGGTTCATGACATTGTCACAACCATTGGCGAGACGGGCGGCCCCAAAACCCGATTGGCGTTTATGCTTGGGCCAATCGGGTTTGACCACACAGATGCCCAAGCACGGCAGATAATTGACGATGGGTTCGCTATTGCATTGGCGGAAAATATTGCCGTTGGTTTTCACCTTGATGACGCAATGTTCTGGAGCAAACGATCCGATCTAATCGCAAATCCGCAGAATGTTGAATGGACCGATTTTGACGGCACGCCAGCGACCGGACTAAAACTTGACTGGGCACATACGCCACCCAGAATGGTGTTCAATGCCCCGGAAATTCACGCCGAAGTTACCCGCCGCGCGCGCGATGTCATTGGCTCCCACATCGCGGCCCATGTCGAAAACCTGCGATCACTGGGCAAAGTGGACCTGTTCGCTGGTGTCATCGCCGGCTGGGAAACCCATATGGGTCAGGATACAGGCGCCGATGACCGGGTCGGCTTTCATGCATTGGCGAACCGTGGCTTTGGCCCGGGAAAGCCACCCGCGGATGTGATTGGTGAAATTGCTTCAATTGTGAATGAGTTCATTAATCTATGGACTGACGGCCTTGCGGCGGGCGGGCTCGACGGTGCGCACATTTACACGCATGTGGCCTTTCTGCCCCGCGCCCGGTTCAATGAAATGCACACCCCGCCCGGCTTGACCTATGAGACAGTGCTGGACGTCGCGCCCAGTTCACAGCGCCCGGCCACCGCATTCACGACAATTGGACGGCCCGGGTTTTCTACCTATCCGGTCGCCGGGGTGTTTGATCAAATTCAGCGAGAGTTGGAACGCCACAACACCCCTTGGTGGGCGTCAGTTGAGGGCACAAATATTATCCCCGGCAATCCCCCGGGCAGTTCTGGTATGACGATGGAAAACTATCTGGCCAAATCGTTTAACAACGGTGCAGCGCTGGTAACTTTGTTCGGTTGGGGGATTGGCGGGGATTTTATGCCGGACAATCCGTTCAGGACGACCACACAAGGCGCAAAGGCTCTCGCCACCTACCGGGCATTCCTTAAGCAATGAGTGCAAGCTGACGGGCGAAATACCGAGCGACATAGGCATATTGAGCCAGCCATTGACGATCAAGTAAAGTTAGGAACCCCGTGGGGTTCCTAACGTCGTTAAGTTTGAAAGATTGTTAGACGTATTTACGGCGCCTGTTGGCTGCCCAGCCGCCGAACAAAAAGATGCTGCCCAACAGAGGTAAAGCCGCTGGAACCGGCACCGGAGATATTGTTGGGCTACTAAATTCGGACACATGGCTTAAACCAGCGCCCTGACTTCCCCAAAACGTCAGCGAAAGCGCTGCAGTTGTCAAATTCTGAAGCACACCAGCATAATTGCCAGCCTTGAACAGGATGTACTCGCCAAAAATGGAACTAGGCATATTGCCGGTTTCATCCTTGGTGAGACCCGTAAAACTGATCCCGGTAATTTCGCTCACAAAACTGATCTCATCCGCTTCGCCCGTCAGATCGGGGTTCCGATCTGATGGCGCCCCGGTGACTGGATTAAATGCAGTACCAGTCAGGCCAAAAGCACCGCCAACGGTCAGCGCATTGCCCGTTTCGTCTGCGGTTTGATAACCACGGATGTCGCCAACCGCACAGGCCGCACATGTAATCGTAAAGATTGTGCTTCCGCCAAAATCAAAATTAACGACCGCTGCATTCGCAGAGGAAAATCCCATCGTCAATGTTGCAGCAATCGCTGCGATAAACCCTTTTGTCATATTACACCCCACTCTAAACAAGTGACTCCCAAAATTCTCTCTGAAAGTCCCACCAATTTCCAATAATAGCACTTCAAACCGCATTTGCAAATAGGTCTTCATAGCGGCTTGAAATTGCAGGGTATTCATCATTTTCAAGGCAACTGAGCGTTGCCTGCGGCGTCGCGGATTTTGGTCCGGTTAGACGCTACCAATGTGGCCCACACGCGGTTTTTCGTTCGCCAGACAAACAGCAGATCCGCCCACTTTGCAGAAATTCCGAGCTTGCCTACCCATTGGTTTGAATAGGCCAATTGTAAGCCTGTCGGCTGATGATCAGCCATATGCGGTAAAACAACTCTCGTCGCCTTGTGACTATTCATCGCGGTGTTACTGCAGGTTAACCTGGTTTGTCTTTGATACAAAACCCAAGATTTATAGCTTCCAACCAGAGACTGATGTTAATTGGGCTATTTTGGTGTTTTAAAGGATTTCTGGTGCGGTCGAGAAGACTCGAACTTCCACGGGTGTTACCCCACAGCGACCTCAACGCTGCGCGTCTACCAATTCCGCCACGACCGCACGCCAAGGCTTGGTGACGCGCT
>JAHRVC010000187.1 GCA_019090885.1 Marinosulfonomonas sp. | reverse complement strand
CACCTACGTCGAGGAAGTTGGCAGGTTCTGAGCCGTAGAGTTTGATGATGTCCACTGTGGCCATCGCAAGACCCGCGCCGTTGACCATGCAGCCAATTTCGCCGTCTAGGGCGATGTAGTTTAGGTCGTATTTGGAGGCTTCGAGCTCTTTGGCGTCTTCTTCGGTTTCATCGCGCAGGGCGATTATATCCGCGTGGCGGTAGACTGCGTTGCTGTCAAAAGCCATTTTGGCATCAAGACATTTCAGATCGCCCCTGTCGGTCACGATCAGCGGATTGATCTCCAGCATCTCCATGTCTTTTTCGATAAACAGCTTATACAGCGTTCCCATCAGTGCCACACATTGCTTGACCTGCTGGCCGCTTAGGCCAAGCGAAAACGCGATACGGCGACCGTGGAATGATTGATACCCTGTCGCGGGGTCTACTGAAAAGGACAGGATCTTTTCCGGGGTGCTGTTGGCAACCTCTTCAATATCCATGCCGCCCTCGGTCGAGCAAACAAACGAAATGCGTGACGTTTGGCGATCCACCAAAACGGCGAGATAAAGCTCGGTTTCGATCCCGGCACCGTCTTCGATATATATACGGTTGACCTGTTTACCTGCGGGGCCGGTTTGATGGGTGACCAAAGTGCGGCCAAGCATACGGCGTGCTTCCTGCCCGGCTTCCTCGACCGAGTGGGTCAGGCGGACACCGCCCTTTTCGCCTGCGTCGGGTTCTTTGAATTTGCCCTTGCCACGGCCACCAGCATGGATTTGTGCCTTGACGACCCAAAGTGGCCCATCAAGTGCGCCTGCTGCTGTCTTGGCGTGCTCGGCGCTGGTGATCGCGCGGCCCTCGCTGACTGGTGCGCCGTAACTGCGCAAAAGTGCTTTGGCCTGATATTCGTGAATGTTCATGGCGACGTCCCGCTTTGCATGAGTGTTACGGCTGACATTGCACACACGAAAAGCATGAAGAAACGGTTTTTTTGATGTAAACGCGGAAAATTGAATGAAAAGTGATGTTTGTGATCACGCGTTTCTTACTGTGATCACAAATTGTATGGCTCTGCGAAATTCACATCACCAAATTCCCAAAAGCAATTAAGCCGCGAACGCTGAACTGATATCGCAGATTCTATTCCTAGGCACGAACGCGACCGGACCAGAGTTTCAATTGGTTCGGGCAATGGACAAACTTCACCATTTATCCTCGCCAAAAAAATACCGGGCCAAACAATTGGCCCGGTATTCTAATTCACCGAAAATTCGATTTTAATTTATGTCAGCGATGCATCGATCTCTTTACAGGCCGCAACCAGCCCATTGACCGCCTCAACAGAACTATCAAACATCGCCTGTTCGTCTTTGGTCATCTTGATGTCGATGATTTTTTCGATGCCGCCAGCGCCAATAACAGTCGGCACACCAACATACATGCCTTTGAGGCCAAGCGCGCCGTCAACATAGGCCGCACAGGGCAGCACACGTTTTTGGTCTTTCAGATAAGCTTCGGCCATTTCGATTGCGCTGGTGGCGGGGGCATAAAACGCGGAACCGGTTTTCAGCAGGCCAACGATTTCAGCGCCGCCATCGCGGGTGCGCTGGATGATCGCGTCCAGTTTTTCCTGTGTGGTCCAGCCCATGCTCACCAGATCAGGCAATGGAATGCCGCCAACTGTGGAATAACGCGCCAGTGGAACCATCGTGTCGCCGTGGCCGCCCAGAACGAAGGCTGAAACATCGCGCATTGAAACGCCAAATTCCAGCGAAAGGAAGTGGCGGAAACGCGCGCTGTCCAGAACGCCGGCCATGCCAACGACTTTGGCATGGGGAAGGCCGGAAAATTCGCGCAAGGCCCAAACCATCGCGTCCAGTGGGTTTGTGATGCAGATTACAAAGGCGTTGGGTGCGTGCTTTTTGATGCCTTCGCCGACGGACTTCATTACTTTCAGGTTAATTCCCAACAGATCATCGCGGCTCATGCCCGGTTTGCGAGCAACGCCAGCGGTAACGATGCAAACGTCAGCACCCGCGATGTCGGCATAATCAGTGGTGCCTGACATTGTGGCATCAAAACCCTCGGCAGGTCCGGCTTCGGCGATATCAAGCGCCTTGCCCTGCGGAACACCGTCGGCAATGTCGAACAGGACCACGTCACCCAGTTCCTTGATTGCAGCAAGATGCGCTAGCGTGCCGCCGATTTGCCCCGAGCCGATAAGCGCGATTTTTGATCTGGCCATTATATAGTTCTCCATCCGGAATAAAGTTGGGGCGATGCCTAGCCATTCATGCCGCCCGACGCAAGTCTGCCGCGATGCGGCATGGGGTCATTTATCGGTTTTGGAGGCGCCCGCCGTCCTGTAAGTATTGGGAAAAGGGCGGATATGGACGGTCCGTAGTGATATGACATTTGACTTCATGTTTTTTGCGATGGCCATTCCGGCGGTCATTTTTGCGGGGATTTCCAAAGGGGGATTCGGGTCCGGGGCGGCGTTTGCGGCCACGCCGCTGTTGGCAATGGTTCTGGAACCTGCCGTCGCGGTTGGAATGATGTTGCCGCTGTTGATGTTGATGGATGTCGGGGCGCTAAGACCCTATTGGAAAAAATGGGACTGGGCGTCTGCCAGGGTGT
>JAHRVC010000186.1 GCA_019090885.1 Marinosulfonomonas sp. | reverse complement strand
TCGTCGGCAGCGTCAGATGTGTATAAGAGACAGATAGCCCACATCCGCCGGGTTAAGTTGGGCGTCACGCAAAGCGCCTGCAATGGCGCGCGCGGCCCCTTGTTTGGATGGCATAACTATATCGGCAGCGTCGGCGGTCATCGAAAAACCCGCAACCTCACACAGAATTTCGGCCCCTCGCGCCTGAGCATGATCATAATCCTCAAAGACAAATACTGCCGCGCCTTCGCCCTGCACCATTCCGTTGCGGTCTGCTGAAAATGGGCGGCAGGCGTCTTTGGACATCACCCGCAACCCTTCCCAGGCCTTTATCCCGCCAAAACAAAGCATTGCCTCAGAGCCACCAGTTAGCATCGTGGTCGCCATACCCGAACGGATCAGGTTAAACGCCTGCCCCATCGCATGGTTTGAGCTGGCACAGGCTGTCGCCACGCTAAACGATGGCCCCATCAGATTGTATTCCATCGAAAGATGGCTGGCGGCTGCGTTGTTCATCAACTTGGGCACAACAAACGGATGCACCCGGTTCTTGCCCTCTTCATAAACGCTGCGGTAATTTTGATCCGACGTGTTTAGACCGCCCCCTGCCGTGCCCAACACGACACCGCTGCGCAACGCCAGCTCACCTTCAAATTCCAGCCCGGCCTGCGCCACGGCCTGCTTGGCGGCCAATAGGGAGAACTGGGTGAAGCGGTCATACAGCGAAATTTGTTGGCGGGTAAAATGTTCCTGCGCCGCATAGCCCCGCACCTGCGCACCGATCTGGACCGACAGGCGATCCAGATCCCGGATATCCAGTTGCCCGATGCCACACACGCCATTTGCCATCGCATCCAGCGTTTCTGGCACCCCGTGGCCAAGCGCATTGATCGTCCCGGCGCCGGTGATAACGACGCGCTTCATCGGGATTGATCGTCCACCAGCTTTTGAACAGCTCTGATAATCGTTGCAACCGAGGTGATATCAAACCCACTTTCGCCCGGTGTGTTGGCGTTAAACGGAACAGCAATATCAAACTGCTCTTCAATGGCGAAAATGGCTTCAACCAGACCAAGACTGTCTATGCCAAGTTCCTCAAGCGTCTGATCCACAGTAATATCCCCGGGCACCAGCAAGGCTTGTTCGGCAATGATCGCTATGATTTTTTCTTTGACGGTTTCAACCATGGTATCCACGCAGTTGTTGTTGGTTACTTAGTCAGTGTCGCGTGCCTTTGAAACAGATTTTTGAAGCGCCTCAAAATCGCGCATCAACCGGGGCAAGCGGCGCAACGCCTTGTAGCTTTCAATATAGCCCGCCATCTTGGTCGCCGGATACCCAAGAACCGCGCGCCCCTTTGGCACATTGGACATAATTTTGCTGCCACCACCGGCCACGACCTGATCGCCAATGGTAATATTGTCCCCGACACCCACCTGACCGCCAAGCACGACGTTGTTGCCAAGGTGCGACGATCCCGCGATCCCGACCTGCCCACATAGCAGGCAATTCGTGCCAACAATCACGTTATGCGCAACCTGCACCAGATCATCAATTTTGGTGCCAGACCCGATTGCAGTCGCCCGCACCGTGCCCGCATCGATGCAGGAATTGGCCCCGATTTCGACATCATCGCCAATCACCACACCACCGAGCGAATGGATTTTCAACCAGTCCTGATCGGGTGTATCTTTGGATGCACCCTTGCCCAAAGTTTTGCGGGCTTGTTCCGCAGCCGACGGTTCCGGCGTCACAAACGAAAACCCGTCAGCGCCAATTACAACGCCTGAATGGGCGAAAAAACGGGCCCCGATCACAACATTCCGCCCTAGGCGAACACCCGATTGCAAAACGGCATTGGCGCCAATAACACAGCCATCTTCAATCGAGATATGGCTGCCAATCACGCAGTTTTCACCGATTTTTACGCCTACCCCGATGACCGAATACGGCCCAACAGAACAATTCGCGCCAATGCTGGCAGTATCATCAACAATTGCAGATGGATGAATTCCCGGCGTGCCGCCCCCGGTCTGGGTAAGGAACCCGGTTAGGCCAGCCATGGCCAACCGTGGCCGATCAACAAAAATGGCCGCTTTCAGACCAGCCGCCTGCCAGTCGGTTCCCACCGGCACAACAGCCGCCCGCGCGGACCCCGCCGGAATGTCAGCGACATATTCGGGCGACATCGCCAAAGCCAGATCATCACACCCGGCATCGGCCGGCTCGGACACGCCCAAAAAAACGATCGACAGATCACCCTCGGCCGGCGCCGAAAGTGCCTGTGCCAGATATTTAACGCTGTGGGCTGTCATGACGCCTCCAATCAGGGATCACCCCGTTTGGAGGCAGCTTTAACTTTGAACCGCGCGCAAGGCCACCCCGGCTTTTTGCAGCGCCTTGAATATCCGCGCATCGCGACCATAAATATCACGACGATAGTTCATGTTGCCTTTGGCGGATGTGAATGCAGTACGATAAACCAGATGAACCGGAACCTGTTTTTCCAATGGCACGACGTTCTCGACGCCCGTTGCCAGTTTGGATTGGAAAAATTGTTCAGGGTTACGGATTTGTTTAGCCAGCAACGCATAGGCAAAATCAAACGGGTCACGCAACCGAATGCACCCATGGCTAAAGGCGCGCGATTCCCGCGAAAACAGTTTTTTGGCCGGCGTATCATGCAGGTAGATATTATGCCGGTTTGGGAACATGAATTTCACCAGACCCAATGCGTTTCGCCGTGATGGCGGCTGTTTCAGATCAAAAGGAAAATCGGTTTCTGTAAACTGGGTAAAGTCCATTTCAGCCCGTGAAACCACACGCCCCCCCTGATCGATCAGGTTCAAATGACCGGCCGCATTCGGATTTTTCTGAAGCAGCGGCAGATATTCTTTAACCGCTATTGAACGGGGCACATTCCATGTCGGATTAATGACCATATGTTCCATCACGTCGGAAAATTCCGGGCTGCGCCGATCACTGGTATTGGCCCCAACAACCGAGCGCGTCTGAAACGTAACCTTGCCATTATCGATGATCTGGGCACTAAAATCTGTTAGATTCACCCAGATATGACGTTTGCCACGGGCCATATTGGTCCAGCGTTCCCGCTCCATCGCCACAACGATTGAGGCCAGACGTTTTTCTGGCGATACATTTATCTCTTTCAGGGTTCCGGCACCGGCGACGCCATCCGGGTTCAAACCATGGGCCAGTTGAAACTGCTGCACAGCTTTTTGCAGGTTGGCGTCATATTTAGTCGACGCGTTGCGACGTAAATAGCCCATTTTAATCAGCCGGTTACGCAATGCGACAACAGAGTTTCCTGAATGGCCCGGCTCAAGTTTACGGCCCGGCACGGTTGCGCCCCAACCGCCTTTGGCCAACAAACGCTCCATCGTCAGTTTTTGCTTCATCAACCGGGTATATTCCGGCGACGAAGGTGCCAGTTTATTAAGAAACCCTGCCGGGGATGATTTTGCGAAATTCGTAAGCAATTGGGTGCGATTACGTAATGGCACTTTGCGCACGATGCCGGAATCTATTCGTGACGGCACAAGAATTCCGGTTTGGATATCCTGAGCATAGGCCAAAAACAGTTTACTAAGTTCAACTTCGATCCGTCCCAGATCGCGTTCAGATTTAACCTGACGCAAATTTGCTTTCAGCAATTCCGTGTCATAGGCCGCCTGCGGCAAGCCGTGGTTTCCGGATTTCGAAAACGCATCCAGCAAAGCCTTACGTCGGGCACGATCACGCCCGCTGCGCCCAGTCCAGATCGGGCTATAGCCGTTAGCCTGATAAAATTTGGCGATGGATTTATCCCGCGCCGAAGCCTCGGCGACTGATTGCATGAACGCGGTAACTTGTGCATGAGCGGGCGACAGGAATGCGCCGCTGACAGCGATAAAGGCAAATGCGAGGGTCGCGGCCAAATAGTTTTTGGCGCGAAAATTGGTTGATAGCAGCATCAAAGTACTCCGAAAACAAAAATACATCACCCAGATAGCAACTGAATGTGTCCAGATTGCAGTGTAGTACAATCACTTTTTCGCAATCGACCAATGTGTCACCCATTCGCAACGGTCCAAATATTGCATAAAAAACGACTTGCTTGCACAAGGTGTGGGCGAAATCCCGCCGATTTCAACGGGATAGTAAAATTGTTCCGTTCTTTGGCTTGGTTGCCCGCCAAGTTTGTGGCATCAAACAAGCGCACCTGGGGATTGAGGTGGTGGTTACCGTGAGCATATACGCGGAACCCGAGAACATGGGATACGCACTAAAATCATGGCTAAGAATTTAGGCAATGTTATTTCGCGTCGCAATTTGCTTGGCGCATTCGCCGCAACAACTTTGGTTGCTGCTCCTACTTATTCCAACGCATTTGGGTTGCTTCGCGGCGCCGGGGATATTCGTTCTATTGCGATGTTCTCTGGTCGGACTGGCGAAAGCATCAATACGGTCTACTGGATCGAGGGCGACTATATTAAGGATGCGTTGAAAGAGATTAATCATTTCATGCGCGACTGGCGAACAGATCAGGTCATCAAGGTTGATACACGCACGATTGACATCATGGCCGCATCCCACAACCTGATGAATTGCAACGAACCCTACATGATGCTGTCGGGCTATCGTTCACCTAAAACCAACGCGATGCTGCGCTCACGTTCGCGGCGTGTTGCCCGCAATTCCCTGCACATGAAGGGGCAAGCGGCTGATTTACGGCTAAAATCCCGGTCAGTGACCCAGATGGCAGGCGCGGCGACAGCCTGCTCTGCTGGCGGTGTCGGGAAATATTCGCGTTCAAATTTTGTGCATATGGATTGCGGCCCAATCAGAACTTGGCGCGGGTAAAACCGCGCAAGTTTTGCTGCAGCAAGAACTTACCATTACGCAGTCTTCTTAGACGTTAGTACTGCCAATATTGGCCATCCTATGATATAGATGCACGACTCAATGGTTAGTTGGGTCGAATACTGTTTGCTGTTTCGGACGGGCCCACCCAACTAATGCCAATTTTGGCTCGGTGTGTTTCAGCAAGGAAGTTTCTTCGCCGGGGGGCATCTAGGGGGAATGAAAAGACCATCGACGCCAGCGTCTCCGCCGATTGACGGCGACAAAACCGGCCCAAAGTTAGAGGACGTGGTGAATTCGGCTGCCTGGGCCGAACGTCTTGAGCAGACAAAAACCTGGCGCGAAGAGGCCTTGTCGCAGACTGGTAAAAACGTGGTTCCGAAACCACCCGCTAAAACCGGAACAGCGACAAAACCCCAATCACCTGACCAAACCGGAACCACGTATTCAGATGCCGATCTTGGGGATGATGTCCCAAGCATCGAGGAGGTTCTGAGCGGCGGATCATGGGAAGACCGACTGGCCAAGGCTAGAATTCGGCGCGAAACAATTATCGCGAAACGCGAACCCGCCTCTGAATCCGCACAAACACCTACGGGTGCGAACCGCATCGCAGAATATAAAGATACAATTGGCGTCGCTCTGGCCGGCACCACACGAGTTCCTCAAAAAGTACACCCGATAGCGGAGGATGAGGCGCCAACTATTACATCCAGCCCACCACGCAAATTGACACAAGGGCGCATTGCAGCCGGGGTCGTCGTACTTATCGGTCTGGGTTTGACACTTGGTGCAAAAATTGCGGATGACAGAACAATTCTGGCCAATCCGTCCCCGTCGGGGGGGCAATCAGCCGTCACAATACCACCAACAGGCAAGATTAAAACAATCACCCTTAAAGCGCCAATAGTCGGCCCAAGCCAAGGCGCTCTGGATTCGATCGCCATCAATGAAAACGCCGTTGATATAGAGCAAAACGTAATTTCGGCTGTGCCTTCACAAACCGTGATCCCAGCCGCCCGTGAAACGGGCGTCGCATCGGTATCCGCACCCCAAGTTGAACAAGCACATGCAACACCCGCGCCCCCACTCAAGACAACACTGCCTGACTTTGATGGCGCACTGGTGATGACGTTGGGCCCCGCAAACTTCCCCGACGCAGCACATACCCCAAACCAAATCGGTTCGGTTCTGACGACAACAGATGGGCCAATCAGTGCCGGTTCCCGTGGCAGTGCCAAATTTATCCGCCCCGGATCGATGCAATTGGCCTCGTTGAAAACCGAGCAACCCTTGCGCCTCGGCGCGCGACCGGAGCATGACCCGCGGAATTACGGCCAGAACCGCGACAGCAGCAATAGACCACTGGCGATGTATGGCCTGAGCACTTCACTCCAAAACCCAAGTTCCACCGAAAGTGGCGGCTTGCGCCCGAACATTTTGGGCGGGACGAACAAACCCACTACCCCAATCAGTGTCATTATTCTTGGCCAACCGACGGTCCCGGACAAAGCGCTGAGCGCACCACCACCTACGGCCGCACTTCAAGTCGCCGCCAGCTCGCCAGTTTTTCCACCATTTCATAACACCACAGACGTTACGGAAACTGTGAACAGATTAGAAATTCTACCGGTTCCGACACCTTTACTTAATTTTGGGTCAGCAACCACAATTCTGGTTTCTCCAGCGCCACCGGTCTCAATTTCCATCCCCAATCCCGTCGCCCCGGCTTACAAATATTCCATCCGGTTAAATGCGCCGAGCAGCCTTTCAAACCGGCGTCTCACTGATTTTACCAAAGCCCTTCGCGACACGGGTCATACGGTGCGTGACGCAAATCGCGTCTCGTTTCGTGTAAGCACGAACCATGTGCGATATTTTCACCCCGACGATCGTGAAGCTGCCGGGCAACTCGCAGCGGCAATCGGGGGAAAACTACGTGACTTTACCGATTATTCACCGGCGCCCGTGTTGGGCACAATCGAAGTCTGGCTGGCTGGCCCCAATACGCCAGCACGCGCTGTGCGCCGAGCAAAACCTGCACAACCGACAGAAAATCCGGCACTATCGTCACTGCGAAACAGACTACTTCAAAGCCTTCGGCGGGGGGATCATTTGTAAATGCCAAAACTTTCTGCCGCCACCCCATCAGACATCTGGGTCCAATCAACAGTGGTAATCGCCCAAACGGTAAGGAAACCCAATGCCAGACGCTAGGCTAACGGCCGTTATCACAGCCCTGTTATTGATCGGCGGCGGGCATCGGGCCGATGCCGCTTTTAATCTGGCCCAGTTGCAAATAATCGAAGGCTATGTCCTGACCAAAAACTGTGGCGGGTTGCTTGGTTATCTGAACCAAAACCCGGCGATCATGGATGGCGATGATCCATTGGCTCTGGAATTGCGGTCGTTTGCAAGCGGCGTTCAGGGCGGCATAATTGAATGCCTTTCGGTAGATGTGACACTGGTAGATGGGTCCCAGATCACGGCCAACTCCCAAGACATCTATTGAACTTGATTTTCCCAAATGAGCCGCTGATATGAGATCATTGCCCCGCATCGCCTATTTTTTTGACCCTGGGTTTCCCGGCGGAACATCTTCGGCGGTGGCCGCTGAACTGACGGCAATTGCGAAAATCGCCCGAATTGAAGTTCACGCTGTGTCCACACGAATGTTCCGAGACAAACCCGTTTCGACACCGATCCAGAAAATACTGGTAAAACTTGGCCTTGACCTGATCTGGGATGCGCCAACCATCACCGCCGATGTGGTTTTGATCCACAATCCCAGCTTTTTGAAATTTCATACAGAACTTAAACAAAAAATTATCGCAAACCACTTAATCGTAATAACCCACGAGAACTTTCTGGGGCCGGGCGGAAATGAGGGGTTCGACGTCGATCACTGTCTGGACCTTGTAGATCGATGCTCACTGGCATTACAAAAAACGATCGCTCCAATTTCTCCATACAATAGGCTTACAGTTAAAAACTGGCTATCAACAAACGACAGTTCGGATCACTGGGAGGTGCTGGAACAGGACTGGTTCAATATTTGCGACTTTGAAATATTGCCCCCGGTCGCATCACCGCAGGACAGGCGGGGGCGTCATTCCCGCCCGGGCCCGGAAAAATTCCCCCTACTGGCTGACATGGATCGTTGTTTTTCCAAATCGGCCCAGTCGAATATAATTCTTGGGGCAGATCTGTTTCTAGCCGAAAAACTGGATCGAAATCACTGGAATATGGTGCCTTTTGGCGGACTTGAAGTTGCCCGCTATTTTGAGATGATTGACTTTATGGTCTATTTTACTGCCCCAACATGGCGTGAAAGCTTTGGTCGCGTCATGGCCGAAGCTATTGCTGCAGGAAAGGTTGTAATTTCCGACCCGGAAACCGCATCAGTATTTGGTGGTGCCGTACTTGGCGCCCGCCCTGCCGATGTCGATGATATTATTGCGAATTTTGTCCGGGACCCCAGACATTATCAGGAACACGTACTTTATGCCCAAATGAGTTTAGCAGCCTATTCTACCAGCACATTTCAACAAATATTCCCGTCACTCATTAGATTAAACCACAGGCACGCCGCATGATTTTGATTGATTCAGGGCAAAGGGATACACGCTCGTTTGCTGCGAAAATCCTATTTGCAGCGCAGTTAACTCGGGTAGGATACGACGCCGTCATTGATGAAAAAACTGTGCCGCAAACAATTGATCGCAATCAAGAATACGAAGCTGCACCTTTCCTTGCCGACATCACACAAATCGACATTTCCGGCTATGTTATGATTGGTGCCGAAACCGTCAGCGACGAAACAGTGATCGGTTTGCGTTCTTATCAGTTGGCGCCCGACTTGTCGGTATCTGCTATTGGGCGTTTCCCCGACACCCAGTCCCAAATTGGCGCGACAACCAAAATTTCTTTCGCCCTTGGACATGAGGCCAACATCATCGATCTGGCAGAGTTGCACGGTCGCCAGCTATTGGAAACCTCGGTTAATCCACTGGTGAGTGTCGGAACGAATGGCCCAGCTACCACCGCTACCCTTCCTGAACTCTTCGTGTATTTGCCGCAGGATTGGTTGGAAGACTTGGAAAATTTGACCAGTCTGAGCGCAATGAATTTCCTGCCCGGTTTCATCCTGAATATTGTGACGTCCGGTAAGGGAAAAGGCTTAATCCAACAATCAATATACTCCGGCCTCTCGGTTTTCAGTTTGAACGAAATACCACCGCTGGCCCTTGCGCAACGCGCTCAAGTAGCTGTGTTTCTAGGGGACGGCGTGCCCGGTGAGCGGATGGCGGCCTTTGCCTTAGAGGTGTTGTCAGGTTCCGGTGTTCTGGTTGACAGCACCACCAACGGGGCGTTTGTGAATTGCGGAGCACCAGCGTTACGCGGCCCCACTGACTTGGCCGGATTACCCAATTTCATCCAACATACTGTGGGCGCAAACCTTGCTGAAATTGGGCGGCAGGCGCACCAAAGCGACTGGCTGGAAAGAACTTCGATCCAGCGGTTGATCCAACACCTAAACCTTAGCTCTGCCTCCCGCCCGTTGCCCAAACCAACCGACACCACCGCGCGGACAATCTTTTTGCCCACCAACGGCAACGGTCTGGGCCATGCTCAACGGTGTTCACTGATCGCCGAGGCCCTTCCTGCCGCGCATCCCACCCTTTTCGCCGCCTTCCCCAGCTGCATCCCGCTGATTAACAGCAAGAGTTATCCCTGCATGCCGTTGGTGCAAAAAAGCGATGACCACGACGCGCCCCACGCCAACGATCTGGTGAACTACCTGCGCCTACGCCAGTTATGCCGTCCCGGTGACCATCTGGTTTTTGACGGAGGGTATGTGTTTGACTCAATTTACCGGACCGTGATGGAAAACGCCCTTTGCGCAACTTGGATCAGGCGCGGCTTGTGGCGTGCCGGACAAATCACCCAGACGGCCCTCGGGCGCGAAAAGGTGTTTGATCAGGTCATCGTTCCTCAAGAAGCGTTTGACGAACTTAACACCGCATACACGCATGGGCCGACTGTCCATCAGGTTGGCCCAATTGTTCAAAACGTCCTGCCTGCACCAGATGACGCGCCCAACCTGAAAGAAAAACTAGAAAAGAAATTTCACCGCAGATTTGACCAATTGGTTGTCTCTATGCTTGGCGGCGGCGTTGCTTCGGACCGTTCAGCACAGCTGCATGCACTTTGCGCGATACTTGAACAGCGACCCAATTGTCTGCACCTAATTGTCGTCTGGCCCGGATCGCGTATTTCTGCCGGACTACAGGGCTGGAAAAACACGCAGATCGTAAAAACAAAACACGCTCTGCAATTGTGTCTGGCAGCAGATCTGGTGATATCAGCTGCAGGATATAACTCGTTCCACGAGATCCTTTATCATCAGATGCCCGCGATCTTTATCCCGCAATCCGCACCGTTTATGGATGATCAGGAAAAACGCGCGCGCTCGGCATCCGAACGCGGCTTAGCGGCGACCGTATTAGCGAATGAAATTTTAATACTAGAGCGCGAAGTGGTTGCGTTTCTGGACACCGAAAAATCAGCAACCATCCGGCAGAAATTGGGCAAGACCGTCCTACCCGAGAGAGGGAACAAAAAAGCCGCGGAGCTGATTTGCGCGATGGGGGCCAAATGACCCAAGAGTTTTGGAATATAGTGTTGTCCCGAATAACCCGGTCACAGCCTGTTGATCTTGATCAGGAGTTCTTTGAAAGCGGCCCCCATCAGGCCGCGCCGATTGAAAATATTGTTCCCTTCAATCAGGCACGCTGCCTGCCCCCATCAAAGGTGTTTTGGACGCACGGTAATGGCCTCAATTCCTGTATTGGTGTTAGGGTCGACGAACTGTTGCCAGACACCACTGTGGCGGCCACCCGGCTGGCGGCGG
>JAHRVC010000185.1 GCA_019090885.1 Marinosulfonomonas sp. | reverse complement strand
GATCAACTACCGCTTTAAGTAAGGCGCGTTTTGCGCCTCATCCTCGGTTCAGGCAGCCCGCGCCGCAAGGAATTGCTGGCGCAATTGGGCGTTGTCGCGGACGAAATTCGCGCGCCTGATATTGATGAAACCCCGATCAAGGGCGAGTTGCCACGCCCCTATTGCACCCGTATGGCGCGCGAAAAGGCCGCGGCAATCGACGTTGCAGACGATGAAATCGTGCTGTGTGCCGATACCACCGTTGCCCTTGGGCGGCGCATTCTGGGAAAGCCGGAAAATGCCGGTCAAGCGGCAGAATTTCTGATCCAACTTGGCGGGCGGCGTCATTCGGTTATTACTGCAATAGCGCTGAAAACGCCAAATCGAGTCTGGGAACGCGATGTCGTCACAATAGTTAAAATGAAGCGCCTGTCGGATTTGGAACTGAACGCCTATCTGGCCAGCAATGACTGGGTCGGCAAGGCGGGGGGCTACGGCATTCAGGGCCCGGCTGGTGCGTTCATCCCGTGGATACAGGGTTCGTTCTCGGCCGTCATGGGCTTGCCAGTGGCCGAAACCGCGACACTGCTGCAGGCGGCTGGCTATCCGGTGTTTGGGGGCGACCAATGAAGGGACGCGTCGTTGCGCTGGGCCAAATTGGTGCCCGCCGGACTGCGGCGTTGATCGTCGATGGCCGCCTTGATGATGTTCTGATCGACGGGCCGGAAAATACACCGGTTTCAGGGGCAATATTTCGCGCAATCTGTGATCGACCGCTAAAAGGGCAGGGTGGCATGATCGTGCGCCTGCCTGATGGGTCGGGTTATTTGCGCGGCGGCAAAGGTCTGCGGCCCGGACAGGCAATTCTGGTGCAGGTCACGGGCTACGCAGAAGCCGGCAAAGCGGTGCCAGTTACAGCAAAAATTGTGCTCAAGGGGCGCAGCGTTATCGTCACCCCGGATGGTGGTGGCATCAACGTTTCGCGCGCTGTGAAAGACGAGGAAGACCGCCTGCGGATACGCGCAGCGATTGATACTGAAAAAGCGGCGACGTCCGGGTTCGGTGTGATCGCGCGCACCGCGGCTGTTGCTGCGCCGGATGACGAGATTTCCATCGAGACTGATGATCTTGTCGACCTTACGCGCGACCTTTTAAAAGATCAGGACGGCGGCAAACCCGAATTGCTACTTGATGGCCCGGACGCGCATATGTTGGCTTGGCGCGAATGGGGCGTGCCGGACTTGCTTGCGGATAGTGAGACTGCTTTTGAAGATTATGATGTCAGCAGTCTTCTGGATGAAATCAGTGCGGCGCGGGTTGCATTGCCCGGTGGCGGGCATTTTTTCGTCGAACCAACCCGGGCGCTTGTCGCGATTGACGTCAACACGGGCGGTGACACATCTTTGGCAGCCGGGCTAAAGGCCAATATCGCTGTGGCTCGTGAATTGCCGCGCCAGTTGCGCTGTCGCGGGTTGGGCGGGCAAATTACGATAGATTTTGCGCCAATGCCCAAAAAGGACCGGCGCCAGTTGGAACATGTCTTAAAGGCAGCGTTCCGGACGGATTCGACAGACACGGCCCTTGCCGGATGGACACCGCTCGGAAATTTTGAACTGCAGCGAAAACGCGAGCGTCTGCCACTAACTGATTGTTTGCCCATATGAGTTGTCCTATGTGCGCAAAAGATGCCGCAAAAGCCTATCGGCCGTTCTGCTCAAAACGCTGCGCAGACCTTGATCTTGGCAAGTGGCTAAGCGGCGCATACGCCGTTGCATCTGTGTCAGAAGATGACGCGGATGAACTGGCCATTGCTCTGCACGAACAAACGGCCAAAAAGCATTGAGTTAACTGATATTTACCTCTGGACACTGAACAGGGCCAAGTCTAGAACATCGCCCACCCGAACGCGCAAAGCGTTCACCCGTGCCCGGGTAGCTCAGGGGTAGAGCAGTGGACTGAAAATCCTCGTGTCGGTGGTTCAAATCCGCCCCCGGGCACCACTAACATCCTAATATTACTGGATAAATCATCACCCATTGAGCTGGGTGAATATTGCGATAAGTTATACACAGTTATATAAGCACCCGGAGCAGCACTAAAACGGGACAGGGTCATCGCGAATTATAGGGGGGGGACGAAATGATACCGGAACTTGCAGAGTTACTTAAAGAAGTAAGACAATACACAAAAGAGCATACCGAACTGCAAAAAGCGCATCATTTCCTGTTCGCATTGTTTGACTCAAACAAAATTAGGCAGCCTGGAGATGCTCGCTTCCTGATAATGGGGATCAATCCGGGGGAGCAACATGAAGATTTTGTTACGGCTCCCTGTCCCCCAGTCCACGAAGAGAGTTTTGAGATCGATTTCCATGAACAGTATGGAAAGGGTCGATCGGCGGTCAAGTGGACAAAAACAACAGAGGCGTTTTGTGAGACCAAGCAATATATACAGTCAGAAATGTTCTTTTGGTCCAGCAAAGATATTGGAATGCTTGAGTCGCGTTTCGGCTCTCTTACAGCCCGCAATCAGCCGAATAAGCATTTGGAGTTTTGCAACCGCTTGAATCGGGAATTAATCAATCTTACCGCTCCTAGTGCCATAGTTGTTCCCGGGATAGGTTGCACAAAAATCATGAGCAAGAACTTTAATCTGACGTTTGAAGATTCAATAAAAGATCCGGAATCAAACCATAGGTTGTGTGAAAGATACAGCGACAAAGAGCGCACATGGTTGTTTACGAAACATTGGAGTGGGGCACACGGATTTTCTAGTGATCAACGGGCAATCGTGAAGCGGGAAATACAATCGCTCAATACGTAGATCCAACAGGGAAAAGCGGTTTTGAGACTGCGTTCAGCAACCTCGCAATAACTGATCCATTCAATCATTAACTCATCGGATGGGAAGTGTTTATTAATTATTTCAATGACTTGCGGTATTTTTATGGCAATAATTTTGAAAAGTTATACACAAAAGTAGACACTTCCCCTTAATGTGCTGATATCGTTGTTGGTAGGTTGACTGAAAATCCTCGTGTCGGTGGTTCAAATCCGCCCCCGGGCACCATCTAACCGCCTGATATCTAATGTAAATCCTCACGCACTGCCGCGTTAGTATATTGGCGCCATATCGTCTGGGCACCATTTGCGTGTTCCGGTAGTATGTCTCATCGCCCACTCCTTGGGGTTACGATGAGCCAGAAACACTTTCTTATCAAATATACCCATTTAGACCCATAGGCGCTGATCCCGGAAAGATATTGCGACATCGTCCTCGGCGACGGCGAGCAGACTTGTATTGAAGCGGATGCAGGCTTGAGTTGCAGTGCCACCAGCCTCGGGCCTCTGATCAGGGGCCATCGCGATCCCCGTCGGCAATTCAGTTTGCTAGGGCTTGCCGGAACTTGATAGGCTGGGGGCGGTGAATCAAACCCAAAGAACGGGGCATTGGATGATATGCGGACACGCGATCTGGAACTGAAAATCCGGGATTACGTCCGCGGTATGATCCAACAGGGCGATGCGGGGCAACGGTTGCCCCGGGTTCGGGATTTGATGTCAGAGTTTGGCACATCACAACGTGTGGTCGCGCGCGCACTTGAGCCATTGAAAGTTGATGGTCTGATCAGTTCAGCGCCTGGTGCTGGTTTGCGGATAACCCGAATGAGCGCGCAGCAGGTAACCTACGAAGCGGACTGCCTGATATTGTATCGCGGTTCAAAAAGCCTGCTTGCACAGAATTTGCTTCTGAAATTGGTCGAGCGTCTGCGCAAGTCCGGGCTGCAAGTCACGCTTGCGGGTTTTAACCAAGAGGTGAGCGCCCTTAAGTCCATTGCAAAACTGGGCCGGTTTCGCTGTTGTTTGCTACAAACAAATTTTGAAATTGTGTCAGTGGGGTTCCTTGCAAAAATCCGTGAACACGCAGACTCGCTTGTTATTGATGGCGTTTCCGTAACCGGTATCGATGCGGATGTGATTGGCACGAACTGGCGCGAAGCTTTGTCGATTTCTTATCGTGAATTGAACGTACAGGGACACGACCGGATTGGGTTCCTGACATCATCCCATGATGCCCGCCAAATCGCCATGTCACGGCGGGAATTTTCGGTGCTGAGTAAATGGGATAGCCCAAAGCCCAACCCGCTTTTGTTTCAGGTGGATCATTTGCCTGGGGCCTATCAATGGCAAGATATCGTGGCAGCATTGCCAGGCAAGGAACACCTTGGCCGCGAAAATGGATATACGGCGCTGATCGTTTGGGGGCTTGTCGACGGCTATTTAATGAGCCGCGCTATGCAAGCCCGTGGGCTTCGTGCGGGCATTGATTTCAGTGTGATATTGATGGGAAGCGTCGATTTCCACTCTGAGCACATGGCGCAGTTCGATACCATCGGCAACAGCAACGCAGAGAAGCTCGACCTGTTTGAAAGCGTCGTTAGGGCCCGTATTGGTGGTGATCCCCGACCCGAGAAAACCCATTATTTGCCGGTTCACATGGTTACGAACGGCTCTGTCAAACGTCTTTGATCCATGGTTTGGGATCATTGGGTATAACTTGGGTTATATCAAAAGTTATACTCATTTACTCTGCGCTGAGTATTATCAGGTGGGGATGAATGCAAAGAACCGACGAACATGTTGGCGTTGCCATTATCGGGGCAGGGGAGCGGGGCGTCTATTACATAGGCAGCCGCATCGCCGAAACCGTTAATGATACCGAACTGCTGGTTGTTGGTGTTTTTGATCTTATTGAAGGTCGTGCCAGATTGGCGGCCGAGCATTTGAACCAGATTTACCAGACAGCGGGGATTTCCCATAGAACCCGTGTTTTCAGCAGTCTGGATCAGGCCGTCGGTGATGCGAAGGTGGATCTTGTTGTGGTCACAACCCATACAAACAACCACCGGGAACCGGTCGCAAAAGCAGTAGCGGCCGGCAAGCGCGTTTATCTTGATAAACCGATTTCGGTAACGCTTGATGACGCGCAGACGATCCTGGATCTGGAAAAATCATCCGGGCAACCGATTATCATGGGCTTTACGCGCCGTTATGAAAAACCGTGGATTACTGCGGTTGATCTGGCGCAATCGGGCCGGATCGGCGGGGTGCGAATGGTTTTGTTGCGCTCGGTTATTCCCTATTCGCGCTACATGCAGCTTTGGCATCGGGATGCCAGCCTGTCAGGCGGCGCGATCAATGATAAATGCTCGCACCATTTTGACGTTTTGAATTGGATTTCCAACGGCGCAACGCCGATCCGGGTATCTGCGGCGGGGGGGAGATCTGGTGTGTTTGGAGCAGACCCCGATGCCCCAGAGCGGTGCAGCGATTGCGACAGAGACTGCCCCTACCGTCGGCACGAAACGCTGATTGATAAATTCGAAGGCGTTGGCACGGTCCCAAACGAAAGCTGGGTTCACGCAGATAATCCCCGGGATCGCAATGACACCTGTGTATACCATCCGGGCGCTGATATTGACGATCACGCAGTCATCACGGTGCAATTTGACAGTGGCCTGGTTGCGACCGTGTTTTTTGCGATTTTTGGGCCTTGGTCCGAAGATCAGGAAACGCTGGAAATTGTTGGCGACAGTGGCCGGTTGCGAATGGAGCGTCATAGCGGTGATATCGATCTGGTGGAAAACTACGGTCATGACCGTAGCGTCATCAAGTTTGACAACCCAAATCGCAGTTCATCCCATTATGGCGCAGATCTTGAACTGGTCCAGCGGTTGCGTGGCTTTATGAACGGCGAAACGCCACCAGTTGGGCCGCGCGAAGGTGTTTCCTCGCTTCGCCTTGTGCTGGCAGCACAGGCCAGCCTGCGTGACGGCGGGCGGCTTGTGGATCTAACATCAGAGGATTTGGCATGACCCTTAATATGCCCTTGCCGGACCGATTGACGCCACTTGCGTCACGATTAGGGCTGCGTCCTTTCTATGGCGATATTCACAATCATTCCGATCTTTCCTATGGCCATGGCTCATTTCCGGGTGCGCTAAGCCGCGCGGCGCTACAGTTGGATTTTGTATCGATCACCGGCCACGCCTATTGGCCCGATATGCCGGTCGATGATCCCAGCGTCGCCCATATCGTGGATTTCCATATCAAGGGTTTTGAGAAGCTTCGGCGCGCTTGGCCGGGCCACTTTGATGTGTTGCAGGCGGCCGATAACCCCGGAACGTTCACGGTTTTTCCGGGCTATGAAATACATTCCTGCGCAGATGGAGATTACACCATCGTGTTGGCAGATATCGACGGATCCGAGCTGTGCCTAGAGGACACGCCAGAGGCGCTGAAACAGGCGTTGCAGGCTGCCCATGGCAAGCGCGCATTCGCATTCCCACACCATATTGGTTACCGGCAGGGTGCGCGGGGGATAAACTGGTCGACGTTTGATCCAAAGCTATCGCCCTTCGTAGAAATGTTGTCGATGCACGGGTGTGCTGAATGCTCGGAAATGGATCGCGGGTATCTACATTCCATGGGGCCGGTAGACGGAAATTCCACGATGGCGCACGGACTGGCACAGGGGCATGTGTTTGGTATTGTTGGAAATACGGATCATCATAGCGGATTTCCCGGGTCATACGGGCATGGGCGCATGGCCGTTTTTGCCCCCAAACATTCACGCGATGAGCTTTGGCAAGGCATGCAGGCACGCCGGACCAATGCACTGACCGGGGACCGCATTCATCTGTTGGGCGAAATTGAAGGACAGGTTCAGGGCGCTGTCATTGCCCCAAGTGCCAACGCGGCGCTGTCAATCGAAGCCGTCGCAGGTGGTTCAATTGATCATATCGACGTCATTAAGAACGGGCGTCTATTGCGGCGGATCAGCCCTGAACTGGAACCGGCGTTAATTGATCCCGATAGTGGCGACGAAACACTGATATTTCTTGAAATGGGCTGGGGTGCGCGCGGCAAAACTCATGACTGGCACGGAAACCTTTCAATTCAGGGCGGTGAGGTTCTTGCGGTTGAGCCGCGTTTTCGGGGGCCGGAAATTGTATCCCCCCTAGAGGGCGAAGATGCCGGCCATATGATCCCACAAATTTCTGTGGCATCCGGCAAAGTGCATTTCGCGGTGACCGCCGAGGCCAACCCAAACAATGCCACGTCGGCGACGCAAGGCGTAATGATCCGGGCGCGCCTGTCAAAGGACGCACAAATTGTGGCCGAACTTTGCGGGCAGAGCTTTCAAATTCCGGCGTCTCGCCTGTTTGCTGGCGCCAAAAGCGGGAACCTGGGCCCGATAGACAGCCCGGCCTGGCGGTTTCATCAATTACCCCCGGCCCAAAGCTGGCAATGGCAGGGCAAAATCGAACTCGGCCAGCTTGAACTAAACGACACTATCTATCTGCGGCTTCGCCAAAATAATGGCCAGATGGCTTGGACTTCACCAATGTTCGTCCAATGATTGTCGCAGCCAACACGCGAACTATAACCAAGGGAGACTACGATGAGTTTAATTAGCAAGATGACAACAGGCATTGCCGGATTGGCAATAATGGCGACGAGTGCCATGGCCGCAGACCTTTCGATTGTGCATGGCTCGGTGGGACGTGACCACGAAATTTTGCGCAAACAGCTGGACAAATTCGAAGCGAACACCGGTAATACGGTTACCATCGTTTCGATGCCTGAAAGCACCAGCGATCAGTTTGGCCAATACAAGCTGTGGCTTGCCGCACAATCCAGTGACATTGATGTCTATCGGATGGATGTGATCTGGGCCCCACAAATGGCCGCCCATTTCATTGATCTCAACCCTTTGGTTGCGGATATAATCGGTGATTTCGTTCCGGCAGCTGTTGAAAGCCAAACTGTCGATGGCAAACTTGTTGCACTGCCGATGTTCCTGGGCGCGCCAGCACTTTATTATCGCTCTGACCTGTTGGAAAAATACGGTGAAAACGTGCCAGAGACCTGGCAGGAAATGACCGCAACTGCCCAAAAGATTATGGACGCTGAACGCGCGGCTGGCAGCGACGGTATGTATGGTTTTGTATTTCAGGGGGCCGCATATGAGGGGCTGACCTGTAATGCGCAGGAATGGATCGCCAGCAATGGCGGTGGCCGGATCGTTGAACTGGACGGCTCAATCGCAATCAACAATCCAAAAGCGGCAGAAGCACTGACCTTGGCTGCAAGCTGGGTTGGTGGCATCGCACCTGAAGGCGTTTTGAACTATAAAGAAGAAGACGCACGGGGCGTTTTTCAGTCGGGCAATGCCGTATTCATGCGTAACTGGAATTATGCCTACGCCTTGGCCGGTGGTGAAGACAGCCCGGTTCGCGGTAAATTTGCCGTAACCACATTGCCAACTGGCGGTGAAGGCACAAGCACGGCTGCAACGCTTGGTGGCTGGCATCTTGGTGTTACGAAGTATTCCAAAAACCAGGATGCTGCCGTTGAATTGGTTCGGTTTCTGACCAACTATGAGAACCAAAAAGAACGGGCGATCGTTACATCACGTCCGCCGACCCTTTCGGCAGTATATGAAGATGCAGATGTTGCTGCTCAGCAAGAGTTCATTCCACTTTGGAAGCCTGTTGTCGACAATGCTCTGCCGCGCCCATCTGCTGCGACGCTTCGCAAATACAACGAGGTTTCTTCAGCTTTCTGGACTGCGGTACACAACACTATGTCCGGTCAAGGCAGCGCAGAAGAAAACCTGGCAAAGCTAGAGCAGGATCTGACCCGTCTAAAGGGCCCTCGCTGGTAATATAGCGGTATCGAGAACATGCGCGGGCGGCTTTTGGTCGGCCGCGCTTTTGAATAAAAGGTAAGAAATGGCGAGATCGGTAAATACATCGCGACTAACACGATTGCGGACCCGATCGGCCTGGGCATTTCTGGCGCCAATGCTGATTGTCTTATTCGTGGTCGCGGGCTGGCCACTGGGGCGAACAATTTGGTTCAGCTTCACGGATGCCTCACTTGATCTGATGTCCGAGGCCCGCTGGGTCGGAATACGTAATTACCTTGAATATGTAGAATTCAAAGACGGTGAAGGTAAGTTTTATGGGCTGCTTGCGGATGCTCGCTGGTGGCGGTCTGTGGGCAATACAATCTGGTTTTCCGTCGTATCGGTTAGTACCGAAACGGTGTTGGGGTTGATTGTGGCGCTGGTGCTTAATCAGGAATTTCGCGGTCGCGGACTGGTGCGCGCGGCGGTGCTTATCCCCTGGGCGATACCGACAATCGTTTCGGCCAAAATGTGGGCCTGGATGCTGCACGATCAGTTTGGCATCTTGAACGACATGCTGATGAAAGTCGGCCTGATTTCGGCCCCGGTTGCATGGACGGCCTCGCCAGATACCGCAATGATTGCTGTGATGATCGTGGATGTTTGGAAAACCACTCCGTTCATGGCGTTGCTGATCCTTGCAGGATTGCAAATGATACCGGGCGATCTTTATGAAGCCGCCAAGCTGGATGGTGTGTCGGCGTTGCGGGTATTTCGAAAGATCACGCTGCCATTGATCATGCCGGCGGTTCTGGTGGCTGTGGTGTTTCGCTCGCTGGATGCGCTGCGGATATTTGACATCGTCTATGTGCTGACGCCCAACACCGATACCACCCGCACGATGTCAGTCTATGCGCGCGAAAACCTGTTTGATTTTGATAAGTTCGCCTATGGCTCTGCTGCAAGTACGCTGATGTTCCTTATTATCGCGTTGATCACAATCGTCTTTATATTGGGAAGCCGTATGGACCTTGAGGGCAAGCGCACATGACACAGGTATGGCTCAAACGGCTGGGGTTTTATGCGCTGGTAACCGTTATTATTTTGCAGGCGGTGTTCCCGTTCTACTATGCGATCCTGACATCCCTGGAAGATGGGCAGGCTTTGTTTGAGGTCAACTATCTGCCGGCGGCGCTGAATTTGGTTAACTACAAATCCATGTTGGCGAACGGTGTTTTTGGCAAGCAAATCCTGAATTCGGTTTTCGTCGCGACGGTCGTGGTCATCATATCGTTGGCCTTGGCAGTTACGGCGGCCTACGCCTTGTCGCGCATCCAGTTCAGGGGGCGCGGGTTATTGTTGTTAACCATACTTTCCGTATCGATGTTTCCGCAGATCGCAGTGCTTTCGGGACTGTTTGAAGTCATCCGCTGGATGGGATTGTTCAATTCCCTCTGGGCGTTGGTTTTTTCTTATATGATCTTTACGCTGCCATTCACAGTCTGGGTGCTGACGACGTTCATGCGGAACCTGCCTGTTGAAATCGAAGAGGCCGCGATCATGGATGGGGCGTCATCCCTGACGATTATCCGGCGTGTGTTTTTGCCGCTGATGTGGCCTGCGATGGTAACCACAGGCCTGTTGGCTTTCATTCATGCTTGGAACGAATTCCTGTTTGCACTGACATTTATGTCTACCGATGGGCAACGCACAGTGCCGGTGGCGATTGCGCTGATTTCCGGGCGCAGCGAATTTGAAATACCTTGGGGCAATATCATGGCCGCCTCGGTGACCGTGACACTTCCACTGGTGGCGTTGGTTCTGATTTTTCAGCGAAAAATCGTGTCCGGCCTGACCGCTGGTGCGGTAAAGGGATAAGAAATGGCAACGATTGATCTGATAAATGTTTCAAAGTCTTTTGGCGCGGTTGATGTGCTGCACAATATCAATCTGGCGCTGCGACAGGGCGAGTTTGTGGTCTTTGTCGGCCCTTCAGGTTGCGGGAAATCAACATTGCTGCGGATGATCGCGGGTTTGGAAGATATCACCAGTGGCGAGTTGCGCATCGCAGATGAACCAATGAATGATGTGCTGCCCGCCAAGCGCGGTATTTCCATGGTGTTCCAGTCTTACGCTCTTTACCCGCATATGAGTGTGTTTGAGAATATGGCCTTTGGCCTGGAGCAGGCGAAGCTTTCCAAAGCTGACATCATCGACAGGGTAAACAAGGCCGCAGAGATGCTGCAATTAACACCGCTGTTGCAGCGCAAGCCCAAACAACTATCTGGCGGCCAGCGCCAGCGCGTAGCAATTGGCCGTGCGATTACCCGAGACCCTCGTGTTTTTCTGTTTGATGAGCCGCTTTCAAATCTGGACGCAGCCTTGCGTGTTGATACCCGCCTGGAAATAAAAACACTGCACGATAGACTGCCGGATACGACGATGGTTTATGTGACCCATGATCAGGTCGAGGCGATGACATTGGCGGATCGTATTGTTGTGCTGAACGACGGGCGCGTCGAACAGGTTGGCACCCCGATGGAGCTGTATGAAAATCCGGCCAGCCAGTTTGTTGCGGGCTTTATCGGCAGCCCAAAAATGAATTTCCTGACGGGGGCTGTAGCAGAAAGCCATGGGGCGACGTGCTTTGGCATTCGCCCCGAGCACATCGAAATTTCCGGCGATGCAGGCGATTGGCAGGGTAAGGTGATCCTGAGCGAAGAGCTTGGAAGCGACACGTTCGTCTATGTGGATGTACCAACAATTGGGCGGGTGAACGTGCGGGTCGCTGGGCGTCATGATGTTAACGCGGGGGCCAGTGTTTTCCTGACGCCACAATCGGACAGCGCCCATTATTTTGACGCCAACGGTCTTCCGGTCGCGTCATTGGTGCAGTCATGAGTATGGGAATAACGCAATTGCGCGCCGAGATGGCCCGCCAGTTTCAGGACGCCAGCGCGAGTTACAAACCGTCAGATCCAATGGCAAAAAGAATTGCACAGACTATCCGCAGTAAAGGGCGATTGCTATTACTTGGAATGGGTGGATCCCATTGGATTAACCGGGCCGCCAGTCCGTATTATGCGCAGGCAGGGATCGACGTTAGCTGCCATATTTTGTCTGAATACATGCGCGCACCACTGGCCGGTGAACCGGCAATGGTGCTGACATCCCAATCCGGTGCGTCTGGTGAAATCGCGCGGTTCCTGGACCTCGGTTTGGCTTCTGATGCAAGTTTTGGGCTGACACTGGGCCCCGACAGCCCGCTGGCATGCCGGTTGCCCGCTTTGGTTGGTGTAGGTGGGCCGGAGACAGCCTATGCGGCGACGCGTTCTTATCTGGTGGCGCTGGCGCAGCATGGCGCAATTCTGCACAACCTTGGTCTGGATGTAGGGCCGTTCAAGGATATGCTGTTGGGCATGGTGGCTGTGGATGCGCGCGAACGCCAACGGGCGATTGACCATATCGCATCCTGCGATAACGGCGTCATGGTGGCACGGGGTAACCAGCAGGGCATAATGGATGCCGCAGCACTTTGTTTGATGGAAATTGCGCGCCTGCCGGTATTGGGGCTTGAAGCCGGGCAATTTCGCCATGGTCCATTTGAAATGGTTGGGTCAAAAACTGCGCTTGTTATGCTGCGCGGCCCAGGCCCCGTGGCCGATGATTTGGCCAATATCGCGCAGGAATGCGTTACATATGGCATCGTTCCGGTGATTGTTGACTCCTCAGGGAAAATTCCGGTGTCGGGCGCGCTAAACGTGATCTTGCCAACTGCCAGCGGATTGGCACTTGGCGTTACGGCCTTGCCGGTTATTCAGGATATTCTGGTAAGCGCTGCGGCCCGAATGGTGACTGATGCGGGCTTACCGCAGCGCTCGACCAAAGTGACAAGTGGTGAGGCGGCATGACGCCACTCGACGTAGGCACTGGGCGTTAGGTTGGAAAAACCCGTTGGTCTTTGATCGAAAGGCCGCTCGTTTAAGCCACCTTTTGTTCGAAAGCTGGATTGATTTACAACTTCACTTCGTTTTCGGATGATTTGACAAACCTGTCGACTAATAACGATGGCCTCTCATTGATACTTTTCCGACTTAGCCAGTGTGCTGAGTTTGAAGTCATCCAAGATTGCATAGATCGCGGGAAGCACAAACAGCACCACAAGCCCAGCATTCAGAAGGCCAAAAACAAGGCTCGCTACCAGCGGAATCAAAATCTGCGCCTGAAGACTGGTTTCAATCAGGATCGGCAAGAGACCCGCAGCGGTTGTCGTGGTGGTCAGAAATATGGCTCTGAATCGGGCACGCGCTGCAAGTGCTGCGGCTTGCGATACGCTTACGGCATCCTTGTGTTCGTGCTTGACGAAATCCACCAGAAGGATCGAATTGTTAACGACGACCCCGGCCAGGGCGACAAAACCCAACATGCTCGGCATCGAAAAATCCAGCCCCATCGCAATGTGCCCAAAGATCGCGCCGGGCAGAGACAGCGGAATAACCAGCATAACCACAATAGGTTCAAGGTAGGATCGAAATAGGAAACTGAGCACCAGAAACACACCCAAAAGTCCGACCACGAAACCCCCGAGCATGGATTTTTGCGTTTTCCCAGCCTCGGCGTTCTGACCTTCGACCTCAAGCGCGACGCCCGGGTATCTTTCCAACAGCCCCGGAATGAACCGAGTCAAAGTGTCGCTGACAATAGCGCTTGAATTTGCGGTGCGGGTATCAACCGACCCTTGTATCGTTACGCTGCGCACGCCGTTTTCCCGGTTGATGCGGCTGTACCCCTGACCAATCTCGGTTTCGGCCACGACATTAAACGGTACATAGGTGCCATCGGTGCGGCGGATGGTGAAGTCTTCAAACACATCAAGGCTGGCCCGATCCTGTGCGTCGAAATGGGCGATGACTTCGACCAGACTGCCGTTGATCTGCATTTCGCTGATCGTCGTCCCAAAGTAAGCATCACGCAGTTGGTCTGCAAGCATGGCAGCGGTGATTTCCATCGGTGCGGCAGCATCATTTAGCGTCACCTGCAGTTCGCGTTTTCCCGGACGTAAATCATCCAGAACCGAGGTCACACCCTGATACTGCCACAACCAGTCCTGCAATTCGGTCGAAGCAGCCTTGATTTCTTCCAGATCGTCACCCGTCAGGTGCAGGTCAATTGCGATCCCCGCGGGGCCGATGGTGCTTTCGGCAATTTTCAAGCTGATAACATCGGGCACCGGTCCGACAACTTGGCGCCAAAGCTCCATGATTTCGTCGGGGGTACTGACGCGCTCGGCCGAAGGCAGAAGGTCCACACTCAGCGTCACCACATGGGCACCTGTTTCGAATGCATCCCGATTGAGCCCATGAAAAACTGTTACGTGCCGGATCAGTGTTGCTTGCTTGGGTTGCTCGGGCGTCAGGGTGTCGTTGACCTCGTCTAATCCTGTCTCTAGCTGCGCAACGATCTGATCTGTACGTGACAATGGTGTGCCTTGGGGCAAAAGAACTCGGGCAACGATAGTGTCGCCGTCCAGCTCTGGGAAGGCGGTGAATTTCAAGTACCCACCTGCCAACATGCTGACAGACACCAGAAGCACCGCAACGCTGAACCCCGCAGTGGCGTACCGCCAACGGATTGTCATATCCACCAGCGGTCCGACCAAGCGTTCGCGGACCCAATTTATAGCTGCCTCGGCCCGTTCCCGGATGCCCGTGTCACTGCGTGGGACTTCTAGGCTGTGGATCAGGTGGTGGGGCAGGATCAAAAACGCTTCGACCAAAGACACCATCAGCACGAAAAGCATCACAACCGGCACCACTCGCAACACTGCCCCAAGGTCACCGGAAAGGAATGCGAGCGAGCCGAAGATCATCGCTGTCGTGGCGAATGATGCAAGCACGTTGGGAAATACCTGCGCGGCACCTTCAACCGCTGCATCCAGTGCGCTGCGGCCTTTTTCCCGTAAACGGGCGATATTTTCGGCAATTACAATGGCGTCGTCCATCAACAAGCCGATCACGATCAACAGGCCCAGTGTCGTCATCAGGTTCAACGAATAACCGACTAACCCCATCAGGGCGACGCCGCCCATGAAAGAAACCGGCAGGCCCATTGCCACCCAGAATGAAAACCGAAACCCGAAGAACAGCCAAAGCACCAAGAACACCAGTGCCAGCCCTTGCAGGCCATTGATGACCACAAGTGTCAGCCTTTCACGCACGACCGAGGCGCCGTCGGCGGTAATTTCCAACGTTACTCCGGGCGGGGCGCGGGCGCGTTCGGCTTCCAGAAAGGCATTTAAGGCGTCCAGTATTCGCAAACTATCCTCGGCGCGGGTCTTGGTGATGTCGAGGATCGCAGCCGGCTGACCGTCAAACAGGATTACATCATCGTCCAGGGCGAAGCCTTCGGTAATATTGGCGACATCGCGCAGCTGGACCTGACCGCCCTGTGCCGACGCACGTACAATCAGCGCGGCCAGTGCTGTCACACTGCGCCGCTCTTCTGCCACGCGGATCAACATGGTTTCAGTTACCGTTTCAACGCTGCCTGCCGGAAGATCTAGACTGCCGGCTCGAACGGTGCGGGCAATATCCGCAACCGACACGCCAAATTTCTGAAGGTCGGTGGGCCGCAGCTCAATTTGCAATTCTCTTGTGGAAAAGCCCCGAATATCTACCTTCGGGATGTCGCCCCACCGCAACATATCGGTGCGTATCTGTTCAGCGTATTCTTTCAGATCAGTGCGCGCCACAGGGCCGGAAACCGCAACCGAGGCAACAAAATCGGTCAGGCCCAGCGCTCTGACTTGGGCGATTTCGGCACGATCCGGAAAATCAGTAATGGCATCGATTTCCGATTTTACTTCGGCGGCAAAGGTCTGGAAATCGTCGCCTTCACGCATTTTCACCACTGCGCGGGCTGAATTTTCGCGGGCTTCGCATGACTGCCTGGCAATGCCCGTTACAGCGTTAAGCGCATTTTCAATCCGCTCACAAATGGCGGTTTCAACTTCTTCCGGGCGGGCGCCGGGGTAAGGGACGTTGATTTCAACTTCATTTGGGGCCGCGCGCGGGAAAGTTTCGCGCAACAGGGTTGGGCTAACGAATAAACCGGCCGCAAGGAACAGGATCATCAAGAGATTAGCGATGGTTGGATGCGACGCGAAGAACCGGATCATTACTGTGCGCCCTCGGCCAGTAGCCGGGGCATCAGATTCGTGTCTTCATGCGGGTCTAGCAACAGGCCCTCGATCACCGGATCGGGCGTGCTTAGGACGACACGGCTTCCTTCGGGTATCGAGCTGGTGAACAGGGCAATCTCGCCCTGAACCAACGCGGGCTGTGCCGTAACAAATTGGAGTCGGTTTTCGGCATCTACGATGTGTATCTGTTCGCCATGTAACGCGCTACGCGGCAGGACGACACCAGTTATTGGCGGCGCTTTCAGAGCGACATCGACGAACATGCCTTTGGTTAACGGCGGGCGGTTGCTATTTCCGATTTGCCCATAGGCGGCCTGTACAACGACCACCACGCCAATCGTTCCCGCCCTTTGGTCGACGCCATCGCTAATCCGGTCGATCGTACCGGTCCAGGAAACGGAATCTGTACCCAGCCGTAACCGCACCTGCGCCGTCAAATCGAGACCATGCAAAACGTCGCCCATTCGGGTAGGGTCGATAGGCTGACCCGAGGATTGCGACGTCGCCGATTGCATCACGCCGCGCAACGCCTCAAGGGAAAGTTGTACTTCGATTTCTGCCTGATCGATCCCGTCCAACGTGGCGGCTGTTTCCCCCGCCCTCAGATATTGCCCAACTTCTACGGTATGGGTTGCGACGCGCCCGGTGAAAGGTAGCGTCAGTTCACTGCGCTCCAGGTTCAACTGGGCGGTGGCAAGGTTGGTTTGATAAACAGCGATTTGTTCTATCTGAACAGCACGTTGGGTCGGAAACAACGTCAAGGTGCTTTCGATCCCTTGCACTTTTTGTCGCTGCGCTAGATGCGCAGCACGCGCCGCATCATGAGAGCTTTGCGTCAGTGTTCCTGCTGCTAACAATGCACTCGTCCGCGTCAGATCCGCTGTTTTTACCGCCAATGCTTCTCGCTCGATTTCAAGTGCCCTGCGCTGGTTCGCTTCGGATACTTTGATCTCGCCCAACCGCGCCTCGGCCGCTCTGATGTTGGCGTTGGATTGGGAGATGGCCAGCTTGAATTCGACGGGTGACAAGCGTAACAAAACAGTCCCTGCAGGCAAGATTTGACCGTTGCGAAGCTCCGGGCTCACATATTCGACCAGGCCTGCAACGGCGGCAATGGCATCGAATGTGCGCGCCGGAGTGACCAGACCAAAGCCGATAACAGTTGGTGCAATGGTGTGGATTTCGGCAGTGATTACGCGCACCGCGTTGGCGCGCTCGATAAGTTCGATACGCTCGGGCGGAGCCTTGTTGGATATGACGAAAGCCAGAATGCCCGCGCCGACAGCCGCAATTGGCAAGGTGATCAGAAGCAGTTTGAAGCCATTTTTCATCCGACATCTCCTTTGCCCGCAAAGAGCGATAATTGCAAATCGAGCAGGCGTTGTCCGTCTCGCACCAGTGAAGCAGGGTCGCGTGTCACAATCAGACGCAACACAAGGCTTTGAATAACCCCGAACAAAAGCACTACGCTATCATCGGTGCGCAGCCCGGCTCGAAAAAGCCCTGCCATTCGGGCATTCTCGAAGTCCAGCGTCAGGGCGGCGCGAAAACCGTTCATGGCGGCCTGAATGCGACGACGTGCTTCGCTCAATGCGCCAGATGGGTCACGGGTCACCATTATTTCAGGCAAAGCCGGAACTTCGGCAATCATTTGCAGATGGCCTAAAACCAGTTGTCGCAACATGTCCATCGGGTTTTGGTCCGCTTGGCTATTCTTTTGGGCGTTCTCGGAGATTCGAGCGCACAATGTTTCGCTTACCGCGGACCAGACGTCTTGTTTCTTCGGGAAATGCTTGTAGATCGCTGGCTGTGTCAGGCCCAAACGACCTGCGATCATGCCGGTTGTCACATGATCCGGACCGACCTCAAACGCTAAGTCCAATGTCGCCGTAAGAATCTCGGCCTTACGGTCGCTTGAAGTCTTGCGCTTATTCACGTCTGCCTCGTGGCTCGTTGCGTCAAGAATGCAACCACGGCCCAAAAAGTGAATCTGAACGCCAATGCACCAACTGTGCGCATTTCGTACGCCTCGCCGCGCAGAACCATGATTGCGAAACCCAGTGCGACGATGGCGGTTGCGATGGCGATGAATGCTGCAAACGGGCCGGCCCATTTTTTGTCCAGCCACAGGCCAACTGAAGCTACTACATATACGATGCCCGCGAGGAAATTGAACCAGACGACAAATTGAATGAAATTTCCGGCCAATTCTTGCGCCTCGGGCGGTCCAAACAGGACGTTCCCGCCCGAAAATATGGTCATTACACCAAAGACCAATCCAAAAACCGCAGCGGGCTTTATCCAGCGGGATGGTGCAGCGGGTGGCGGTGCGAGGGTGTTCATGGGGGCTCTCTTTGATGGTTATAACATTATAACTAATAGCTCATTCTGGCATTGCAAGACTGTGACTGATATTTTGCTCCAGGTTTTCGAATATTGGTTAGGGGCGTCCCCCCATCGCTTACAAATGGCCTGCCCTAAATTTTTTTTTCGACGGAAGTCCGAACATCCACCGTATTACATATACGATAATTGGAATATGAAGGATACTCGACATGAAAATTCGCATGATACTACCCGTTGTTATTGCCCTGACCACAGGCGGCGTCGCCCTAGCGCAGCAAGGTCAGCCGGGCCTGCACTTCGTTGAAAACTGGGATCTGGATGAAAACGGCCAGGTCACGCTTGCCGAGGTGCAGGAGAAGCGCGGCGACCTGTTCTACATGTTTGATCAGGACGAAAACGGTAAACTTAACGACGTTGAATACGCGTTGTTTGACGAAACCCGACAGGCGGACATGGACGAAAATGCAGGCGGCCACAACAATGGTCAGATGCGCGGCGTGAACACGGGCCTAACGCTGGAATTCAACGATACCGACGGAGATGGCCTGGTATCCGAGGAGGAGTTTGTCACCAAAACGGCAGACTGGTTCGGCAACATGGATAGCAATGGCGACGGCTTTATCACGACAGATGATTTCGGTCGGGGTCGCGGATAGCGCTTGGTTTGAGGGGGTGTTCACACGAGCACCCTCCCATGGGCGGTGTATACACGTTAAATCGACGATCTTGCGCGACTATGTTATTGCGGGCGGATGAGCAAGATCTCCTATTCCCGCCAGAGATCATCCAACGTGCGATTTGACTCTACTTTTAATTTCCGCTGAGCTTTCGGAATGTGGAAGAAATGTTGGCAGAACGTGACATTGAAGTCAGCTATGAAACCGTCCGCCGATAGGTGCTGAAGTTCGACCCTGCGTTTGCCGCCAACATTAAGGCCAGTCGTCCACGACCTTCGGGAACATGGCATCTGGACGAAGTTTTTGTCCGCATTGGTGGCAAGCTGACCTATCTGTGGCGGCCCATTTACGTTAACGTGTCAACGCCATCCTGACCTTTGTCGGATATAAGTATGGGAGCGGTGCGGACAATGCGCTGTTGCACGGACTGCAGGAAGTTGGCGGCTCAATTTTCCTCGGTCTGGGATTGGGGGTAGCGGCAGCTTATCTGACCGGCGGATCCGGCCCGGCCAGCCGACATTGATTGAGGCACTGGGAATTGTTTTCCTTTGCACCGGGCTGGTCTTATATTTTGACCTGTCATTCTTGTTATCAAGTATGGTTTGCGGCGTGCCGATTGCCAATATTGCGCGGCATCACGATCGACCTTTTCGTGAAATCGAGCGTATTGAATGGCCGTTCGTATTGCTTTTTTTGTGATGGCCGGCCCATCGCTCAATGTTAGAAATTTTGCGGTAATCGCCCCGGTGACTGTGGCCTATATCTGCTTTCATTTCATCTCACGAACTGGCGGCGGTTGGGTTGGTGGCAGGCTTGCCGGTCTGCCAGAACAAGAGTGCCGTCTGATTGGCTTGGCGCTAATGTCGCAGGCGAGCGTAGCGATCAGCATGGCATTGATTGCGGTCGAAAGGTTTCCCGAAATCGGTCAGTCGACACTGGCGATGACTATCGCCAGCACGATTTTCTTTGAAGCAATGGGGCCGCTAAGCACAGAATTCGCATTGGCGCGCGCGCTCAGCTTCCGAGAAATAGCACCAGTTAGGTGTCTCTCTCTGCCTCGGCTACATTTGCTTTGACGGCGCGAAAAGCATCCGGCGTGACGGAAATGGAGTCGATGCCGTGTTGCACAAGGAGGCGGGCAAAGCTCGGATCATTGCTCGGGGCCTGGCCGCACAGGCCAACTTTGGCCCCTGCTTTCTGGGCCCGGGCAATCACCTCTTTGATCATCCATTCAACGGCCGGATCACGCTCGCGAAACAAATGTGCGAGTTGGCCTGAATCCCGATCCACACCAAGAGTAAGCTGTGTCAGGTCGTTAGATCCAATCGAGAACCCGTCGAACCGTTTGGCGAATTCTTCGGCAAGGATCACGTTGGCCGGAATTTCGCACATTACGTAAACCTGCAATCCGTTTTCACCGCGTTTCAGACCGTTATCTTCCATCACAGCCAACACCTTGTCGGCCTCTTCCGGCGAACGGCAGAACG
>JAHRVC010000184.1 GCA_019090885.1 Marinosulfonomonas sp. | reverse complement strand
TATAAGAGACAGATTCCGGAGTGCGCCCGCTGTATGATGACGGCGCCAGCTCGGCCACAGCAGCGACCCGCGAATATGTTCTGTCACTTGACCGCGACGCAGCACCGTTGCTGAACGTCTTTGGTGGCAAGATCACCACTTATCGCAAACTGGCCGAGGCCGCGCTGGTCAAGATCGGTGAAGCCTTACCCGGTGTGAAATCCCAATGGACCGCAGGTGTTCCCCTGCCCGGCGGCGATTTTCCAGTCGAAGACGTGAAAAAACTGCAAACCAAACTGGCTGCTGACTATCCCTTCCTCAGCGCTTACGCCTCCCGCCGCCTGATCCGCGCCTATGGAACCGAGGCCTGGCAGGTGTTGGGTAATGCCAAGTCAGCCAGCGATCTGGGTCAGGACTTTGGGGCGACCATCACCGAACGCGAGTTGGACTGGGGAATTTCCAAAGAATGGGTTCGCAGTGGTGAGGATTATCTGTGGCGACGCACTAAGCTGGGTCTGCGGCTAACGAAGGACCAACGCGCTGCGGTGGATGACTACATCACCAATCAAGTGGCCAGTCTTGCAGCTTAAAACTTTTGCCCGGTCGATAGACCGGGCAGCGCCCGACCCTCCCCAAGGGAGGGCGCTTCGCACCCACCCAGGGTCAGGCGCTGCCCTGATGTTGTATTCACTAACCTGACCTAGCGGGCCTTTGCCCGAACTGCGCCGACACAGAACAAACTCTCGCCAAATTTACCCGATACCCTCCACCCCGTCCCCAATTGGAACGGAGTGCGCCCTATGCAAAAGTTCTTACTCGCCGCCGCCTTGCTGGCCGTCGGTTATTTCGCTTACGACGAATTCGCAGGCCCCCGCGCTGGCGGGTTCCGCACGTCCTCTGGTTCTGGCGGGCTAAAAGGCTTTGCGGGTGCTCCGCGCTCAATTGCGGGCGGCGTTACCGGTGCGGCTGGCCGGATCGCGAACTAACACCTGCGCACCATGACGCGTTCATATTGACCGTCCCACTACATCCGTCCTAGAAATTACACATTAAACCCAAAGGACAGATCATGGCAGTTTCAGGATACTCGGCAAAACAAATCTGGCTTCACTGGATTTTGGCGCTTCTCATCATCATTCAGTTCGTCCTGCACGACGGCATTCATGCGGTTGCAGATGCAATTGCCAAAGGCCAAGAACCGACAATGACCCTGATCGCGCGCAGCCACATCATATTGGGCATCGTGATATTCTTTATCGCGCTTTACCGCGTTTATGTCCGCCTGAAACGCGGCGCGCCCCCGGCACCAGCCGATGAACCGGCGATCTTGCGTTTCCTTGCCGGGGCCACTCATCTGGTGCTTTACGCGATCCTGCTGATCATGCCACTTTCGGGTGCTGCAAGTTGGTTCGGCGGGATCGAGGCGGCTGGCTTTGCTCATTTCATCCAGAAATTCATTCTGCTGGCGTTTTTCCTTTTACACTTTGTCGGGGCGCTTTATCAGCGGTTCATCCTGAAAACTGACGTCATGCAGCGGATGATGCAGGCAGAAAAGTAACGCCAAAGAGGCAATGAATGACGACTGAAGAAACGCTGGCTGCGCGCAGCGGTGACACCTGCGAGCTGTGCGCTGCAACCGACGCGCTTGGGCCATTTGATGTGGGCCCGGATGCAGATGGCACACCGGCGACATCCGCCCTGCTTTGCCAGACCTGCCGCACGCAGATTGAGGCCGAGCCAGAGCCAAACCACTGGCGCGCATTAAGTTCATCAATGTGGAGCGAACATGCCCCGGTTCAGGTTCTGGCGTGGCGGATGCTGGATCGCTTGAAGGATCACGACTGGGCGCAAAGCTTGCTGGAAATGCTCTATCTCGACGACGCGACGATGGCCTGGGCACAGGCGGGTGTGGCGGAGGACACGGTCATTCACCGCGACGCCAATGGCGCGCAACTGGCGGCTGGCGACACGGTGGTGCTAATCAAGGACCTGCCGGTCAAGGGCGCAGGCTTTACCGCCAAACGGGGCACGGCGGTGCGCGGAATTTCACTGGTCGCCGACAACGCCGGCCATATAGAGGGGCGCGTTGAAGGCCAGCGGATCGTGATCCTGACTGCGTTTGTCAAAAAGAAATAAACCGCCCGACCGGCGCAAACGCCCTGCCCGCGTCTTAGTCCCGCTTACCCACCAATCCGGTCAGCATCGCCGCTGAAACAAATGTAATCAGCCAGCCCGCGATCTGAACAGCCCAGCGCAACCAATAGCCAACAGCCCCCCAGCCGCCACGGCCATAGCTGGGTGCCCATGCGTTTTCCTGCCCCAACGCGTCCAGCGGCACAAACAGATCAAAACCATAGCCAAGGGCGCTGAATGTCTCGTAGTCTTTGTAGCTTTCGCCTTGCTGCCAGATCCACATCGGCATCTCGCAACCCGGCTGATACGTGCCCTCGCACCCCTGTTGTACGGCCAGCACCCAAGCTTTAGATGTTAACACAACGTCCGAATTTGGTGCCATCTGGCCCCAGAAACTGGCAATCCCGAAAAGCCACGCTGCGATCAACACAATGCCCGCCGACCAAGACACCGCACGCAGCGGCGCAAACCCATAGCCAAACACTGCGCCATTCAATGTGCCGGCAAAGTTTCGCAGCGCAGCGAGGCAAAACTCCACGCGGGACATCTGACGCTTTTGCCGCCCTAGCCGCGCCCTAAAATAACGCGCTTTTTGCAACTGCTGCTCGCGGCGCAACCGAACCCGCGCCGCATCCC
>JAHRVC010000183.1 GCA_019090885.1 Marinosulfonomonas sp. | reverse complement strand
CAGCCCGAAACCCAGCCCGAAACCCAAACTGGGGATGCTGGCGAGAGCGGGCTGGTGGAGACACCAGAAAGCGCGCCGCGCAAGCGCCGTTCGCGCAGCCCAAAGCCAAAAGCGCCGGAAGCACTGGCTGACAGTTCGGATGAAAACCCCGAAGCTGCGGAATAACCGCTCGCAGCGGTCTGTCAGAGCGGCAGGGCGGTTGTGTCCTTGATTTCTTCCATCACGAAGCTGGCCGATACGTCGGCCAGTTCAATTTTCTGGATGATCCGTTGGTATAGCCGGTCATAGGCCGCCACATTGCTGACGCGCGCGCGGATCAAATAATCCATGTCGCCGGTCATCCGGTACGCCCCCAGAATTTCCGGTATTTCGCGACTGGTGCGGGCAAAATTAGCCAGCCAGTCCGGATCATGGTGATCGGTTTTCACCGCGATAAAGACCGTTAACCCCAGATCAAGCTGGTCTGCGTCCAGAATTGCCACGCGTGATTTGATCACCCCGGCGTCATCCAGTGCGCGGATGCGACGCCAACAGGCGTTGCGCGACAGGCCGACTTTTTCACCCAACGCCTCTAGCCCGATATCGGCGGTTTTTTGCAGTTGGCTTAGGATTCGTCGGTCAATTTCATCAATGGTTATCATAAGGGCTATCATGGTGGGAAAAATTCCCATGGTATAGGGGTGGCGTGCGAGATATGGGAAAAAATTTAGCGCTTCAACGGTTATCCGTCTTTCTGGCAACAAAGGAGCGCGAACATGTTGGACAAAGTATTTCTGGAACATCCCCGCAGCGTGGATGAAAACTATCTGCAACACGCCCGATTTGCGGCTGGGTTTTCACTGTCGTTATTTGGGGCCGCATTGGCAGCGGCCGTTCATGCGGTGGTTCCGTGTTTGTTTGAAAAAACTGCCAGTCGAAAATCGCGCAGATGTATGCGCGCACCCATAATCGCGGTCAGTAAGGCGGCGAATTTCGGGCAAAAGAAAAGGCGGGCCAATATGACCCGCCCAATTCTTATTTCATATGTGGGGCCGTGCCCCTGATTTTATGAAAGCGCTGCGTTCAGGTTTTCGGCAACTTTTTCAAGGAAGCCTTCGGTCGTCAGCCAAGCCTGATCTGGTCCAACCAGCAGGGCAAGGTCCTTGGTCATGTCGCCGCTTTCAACGGTGTCCACGACAACCTTTTCCAGCGTGTCGGCGAACTTTGTAAGCTCGGCGTTATCGTCCAGCTTGGCGCGGTGCTTTAGCCCGCCGGTCCATGCAAAGATTGAGGCGATCGAGTTGGTCGAGGTCGCCTCGCCCTTTTGATGCTGACGATAGTGGCGGGTAACGGTGCCGTGGGCGGCTTCGGCCTCGACTATTTTTCCGTCCGGCGTCATCAACTGGCTGGTCATCAGGCCAAGCGAGCCAAAGCCCTGCGCGACGGTATCAGACTGCACGTCGCCGTCGTAGTTTTTACAGGCCCAGACGTAGCCGCCAGACCATTTCATGCTGGCCGCAACCATATCGTCAATCAGGCGGTGTTCGTAAGTGATGCCTTTTTCGGCGAATTTATCCGCAAACTCGGCTTCAAAGATTTCCTGAAACAGATCCTTAAAGCGCCCGTCATAGGCCTTGAGGATTGTGTTTTTGGTCGACAGGTAAACTGGCCAGCCGCGGTTTAAACCGTAGTTCAATGAAGCACGGGCGAAATCGCGAATTGATTCGTCCAAGTTATACATCGCCATCGTGACACCGGCGCCGGGGGCATCAAACACTTCGCGTTCGATCACTTCGCCGTCGTCACCGACAAATTTGATCGTCAGCTTGCCCTTGCCGGGAAAACGGAAATCGGTGGCGCGGTATTGGTCGCCAAATGCGTGGCGGCCAACAACGATCGGCTGGGTCCAGCCGGGCACAAGGCGGGGCACGTTTTTGCAGATGATCGGTTCGCGAAAGATCACACCACCAAGGATGTTGCGGATCGTGCCGTTCGGGCTGCGCCACATCTTCTTAAGGCCAAATTCCTCGACCCGATCTTCGTCCGGCGTGATGGTGGCGCATTTAACGCCAACGCCGACCTCTTTGATCTTTTCGGCAGCGTCGATGGTGATCTGGTCGTCGGTGCGGTCACGTTCCTCGATGCCAAGATCATAATAAAGCAGGTCGATGTCGAGGTAGGGCAGGATCAACTTGGTCTTGATGAAATCCCAGATGATGCGGGTCATTTCATCGCCGTCAAGTTCGACAACCGGGTTTGCTACTTTAATCTTTGTCATGGGGTGGCCTTTTTCTTGGGTGGATCAGTTTAGCCGGGTCATATCCGACCGGATCGAATTAGGAAAGCCGGTATGCAATTGTATGCAAGGGAAACCGGTTCAGTGACGTGTTTTGGGTTTCTATAAGTCCAGACGTTTATCGCGGGACTTTCCGCTGGAAATTTCTGCCAACATTTCACGCGCACGGGTTTCAGCGCGCCGCACCCGGACGGCTGTCAGAAATGCCTCTTCCATGGTTTGCGAAGACGCACCGATGACACCGGCAACCGCGTCGATCAGCCTGTCGTCGTCGGTTTTTAAGGCAACGGCAATGGCTTCAATTGCGAGTTCATCGGCGATATCTTCGGTCAGCGACATAATGTGCAGGCTTTCGTATAGGTCTTAACGGGTGGTTTCGGTCAGGCGGCGGCGAACGTATTGGTCGACATTGCCGATCATCACTTCCATGTTGGGATCTTCAAAGAAATGCCCGGCACCGGGAATTTCCTGATGGGTGATGGTGATGCCTTTTTGCTCATGCAATTTATCGACCAGCACGTGGGTGTCGCGTGGCGGTGCGACGCGGTCGGCGGTGCCATTGATAATGAGACCCGAGGACGGGCAGGGTGCAAGGAATGAGAAATCATACATGTTGGCGGGGGGTGATACCGAAATAAAGCCGGTTATTTCAGGGCGGCGCATTAGCAGTTGCATGCCGATCCATGCGCCAAACGAAAACCCAGCGACCCAGCAGTGCTTGGAGTTCTGGTTCATTGACTGCAGGTAATCGAGTGCGGACGCCGCATCGGACAATTCGCCGATCCCCTGATCGTATTCACCCTGACTGCGCCCAACACCGCGAAAGTTGAACCGGAGCACCGTAAAGCCCATATTATGGAACGCATAGTGCAGGTTATAGACGACGCGATTGTTCATCGTGCCGCCAAACTGTGGATGTGGATGCAAAATGATCGCAATCGGTGCGTCTTTTGCTTTTTGCGGGTGATAACGGCCTTCGAGACGGCCCTCGGGGCCTGGAAAAATGACTTCGGGCATTAGATTCCTTTATTTGCCAAAAGATGTCTGTCGCAATTCTTGACGAATTTCCTCGGACACCTTAGAATAATTCTAAATCCCCGTCTATCGGCGGGTTTGGGTTGGTAGTCAGGTAATGTCCTGACCACCTGACGTCAATGAATTTACAGGTTTAAGCCATGAAACTCAGCACAAAGGGGCGATACGCGATGGTTGCCCTGTCAGATTTGGCGACTCAGCCAGTTGATCAGTTGTCGACGCTGGCGGAAATTTCACGGCGTCAGGACATTTCGCTACCCTATCTTGAGCAACTTTTTGTGCGTTTGCGCCGTAGCGGATTGGTGGAATCTGTGCGCGGACCGGGCGGTGGCTATCGGCTGGCGCGCCTGCCATCGGAAATTCGAGTGTCTGAAATCCTTGAAGCGGTCGAAGAAACGGTGTCAGCGATGGCGACCGGGGCGGGGGCCTCGGGTGGCTCATCAGGAACCAAAGCGCAGTCGGTGAGCAACCGGTTGTGGGAAGGCTTAAGTGCGCATGTTTATGTCTACCTGCACCAGACGCGCCTGTCCGATGTTGTGGGAAATGAATTGGCACCCTGTCCGGCCGTTCCAAACCTGATGGAAGTGGTGGATGATCCATGAGGCGGCATAATCTAACTGAGGCGCCTTTGGCGCCGCGTCTTCTGGCACTTCGTGCGATTTTGGCGCTTGATTTGACTGGTTCTGGGTTTTGCAGAGGTCAGTTCCTTGGCTGAGCGTATTTATCTTGATTGGAATGCAACCGCGCCGCTGCGGGTGCAATCGCGCACAGCGATGATCGCGGCGATGGACGTTTTGGGAAACCCATCCTCGGTTCACGGCGAAGGCCGGGCTGCAAAGGCTGTGGTGGAACAGGCTCGCGCGCAAGTGGCCGCAGCCGTTGGTTGCAAGCCGGTCGAGGTCGTGTTTACCAGCGGTGCAACAGAGGCTGCATCGGTTTTGAACGACCTTTCGGGTGGTGCGGCGATTTTGGTTGAGGCAACGGCGCATGACGCCATTTGGGCGCATCGTTCGGCCACTGAAGATGCGACTGGCGATGGCAAAATCGCTTTGGCAATGGTTCTGGCCAATAATGAGACCGGCGTGATTTCAACGATACCCGAGCAATCTGACGGACGGTGGTTGGGTCCGGGGGGCGCGCCAGCGGACTGGTTGTTGCTGGATGTGACGCAAGCGATTGGGCGGATACCGTTTTCATTTGCCTGGAGTGGTGCGGATTTTGCGGTTTTGTCTGCCCACAAACTTGGCGGGCCGAAAGGCGTTGGTGCGTTGATTGTGCGGGAAGGCGTGGATATTTCTGCCCTGTCGGTTGGCGGTGGTCAGGAAATGGGACGCCGCGCCGGGACGGAAAATGTGATCGGGATTGCCGGGTTTGGCGCTGCTGCTCAAGCGGCGGAAAAAGAGCTGGCAGACGGTATTTGGGACGACGTAGGGGTTTTACGGGACGCGTTTGAAGCCTATATCACTTTGCAGGTGCCAGATGCGGTTTTTGCGGGTGCTCAAGGCCCGCGCCTGCCCAATACCAGTTATGTGGTGACGCCGGGCTGGAAAGGTGAAACTCAGGTAATGGTCATGGACCTGGCTGGATACGCGGTTTCGGCGGGATCGGCCTGTTCTTCGGGCAAGGTTCGCCCAAGTCGGGTGCTGCAGGCGATGGGGTTTGACGATCTGGCCAGCGCCAGTGCTATCCGGGTTTCGATCGGCCCGACGACGACACGAAAAGAGTTGATGCAATTCGCCGATGTTTGGATTGCTGCTTACAAGAAATTCAACGCGCGCGCCGCTTAATACGCCGCGTAATACAAAGGCAAGATAGATGGCAGATTTGGATCAGGTTCAGGTCAAAGAGGGCGTCGACAAGGATACCGTCGATGCGGTCACGACAATCGGTGGTGCCTATAAATACGGCTGGGAAACCGAGATCGAGATGGAATACGCGCCCAAGGGTGTGAACCCGGATATCGTGCGCCTGATCTCTGGCAAGAACGACGAACCCGACTGGATGACTGAGTGGCGTTTGTCGGCGTTTGAGCGTTGGACAGGTCTGGAAGAACCAACTTGGGCGATGGTCGATTACCCGGATATTGATTATCAGGATCTGTATTATTACGCCAAACCAAAGAGCATGGAAGTCAAGCCAACCTCGCTCGATGAAGTCGACCCCAAACTGCTGGCGACTTATGAAAAGCTGGGCATTCCGCTGAAAGAGCAGATGATCCTTGCTGGGGTCGAGGGGGCCGCCGCAACGCCATCTGAGGGGCGTAAGGTTGCGGTGGATGCTGTGTTTGATTCCGTTTCCGTCGGCACGACATTTCAGGCCGAACTGGCCAAGGCTGGCGTAATATTCTGCTCAATCTCCGAGGCGATCCGCGAACATCCTGAACTGGTGCGCAAATATCTGGGAACGGTGGTTCCGGCGAGCGATAACTTCTTTGCAACGCTGAACTCGGCTGTGTTTTCGGACGGTTCGTTTGTATATGTGCCGCCCGGTGTGCGCTGCCCGATGGAGCTAAGCACATATTTCCGCATCAATGCCGAAAACACCGGCCAGTTTGAGCGCACATTAATCATCGCCGACAAGGGCAGCTATGTGTCCTATCTGGAAGGCTGCACAGCCCCCCAGCGCGACACCAATCAGTTGCACGCAGCGGTGGTTGAGATTGTGCTGATGGAAGACGCCGAAGTGAAATATTCGACCGTTCAAAACTGGTATCCGGGCGATGAAAACGGGGTTGGTGGCATCTATAACTTTGTCACCAAACGCGCCGATTGCCGTGGTGCGCGGTCCAAAATTATGTGGACACAGGTGGAAACCGGGTCTGCGGTTACATGGAAATACCCGTCTTGTGTTTTGCGCGGCGAGGAAAGTCAGGGCGAGTTTTATTCCATCGCCATTGCCAACAATTATCAGCAGGCCGACACCGGCACCAAGATGATCCATCTGGGCAAGAACACCAAGTCGCGGATTGTGTCCAAGGGGATATCTGCGGGGCACGCGCAAAATACCTATCGCGGGCAGGTCTCGATGCATCCGCGCGCCAAGGGCAGTCGGAATTACACCCAATGCGACAGCCTGCTGATCGGCGACAAATGCGGTGCCCATACGGTGCCCTATATCGAAGTGCGCAACAATTCGTCCCGTGTGGAACATGAGGCGACGACATCCAAAGTTGACGATGACCAGCTGTTTTATTGCCGCCAGCGCGGCGTTGACGAAGAGGCTGCGGTTGCTTTGGTTGTGAACGGGTTTTGCAAAGAAGTGTTGCAGGCGCTTCCGATGGAATTTGCGATGGAAGCCCAACAGCTTGTGGCTATTTCGCTGGAAGGCTCTGTTGGCTAAAATGCAGAATTTCGTGCAGAATAGACGCCAAACCGCATTGGCCGGTGAATGCTGGTGGATTTGGCCCGGAATTGTGGCGAAAAACCACGATTATGCACTTTTCCAGCCCAATTCTTGCCTGAAATTTTCAGTATATCCGGCGGCGACGACAACCCGTATCTGGAATTTTCGCGATGGATCAAGATCAAAAGAAACACTTCGACGATCGGCTAAAGCGGATTTCCAAGGGTGGTGCAAACATGGTTGGGCAGGTCTATGTTGGGCCGCCCGAGGAAGACAAGCTTCGCAACGGCGCGAACGCCAGCAATACGTTCAGCCTCCTGCAATACCCGCTGTGGATAATCACCGCCGTTTTGATTGGGGCGGGGGCCGTTGTTTTAAGTCGTCTGGCGCGGTATTATGTGACCGGCGGCGGACTGGCGGGCGAGAACGCCGATATCGTGATGGTGGTGGACGGTGTCTTTGCACTGGCCATTGTAATCGCGTTGCGTCGGCTTTTGTCGGTCAATGGGTTTACGATAAGACTGGCCAAGGCCATTGGCGTGCTTGCAATGATCGGACTAATGCACGCTTTGGTCCACGAAGCACCAAAGCCATTCGCAAAGGTGTTTTCACAAGTTTGGGTGGACGACGTTGTGGCGACAACCAATCCGCGATCGGTGCTTTTTCTCAGCCGCGCGTTCTTGGCAACCGATGGCTTGGATACCCGAGCCACCGGAATGTTGGCCGATCTGGAAGTCGACTAAACCACAACGGGTTTGGCCAGTTATTATCTACCACAAAATTTGATACCGCATCCGGCGAAGGCTTGCCATTGCCGCTGTCTGCTATAGTTTTCCATAGGTTCACCCACAGATCAGCGGCGAAATTCGCTGTGTCTAATCTGGTGTGCGCCCCCCTTAAATCTGTGATCCAGGAATGCAAAAATGCTTGAAATCAAAGACCTGCATGTGAAATTAGCCGACGAGGATAAGCAGATCCTCAAAGGTGTGAATCTGTCGGTTGGCGACGGTCAGGTGCATGCGATTATGGGGCCAAATGGGTCTGGAAAATCGACAATGTCGTATGTTTTGTCTGGCAAGTCCGGATACGTCGTGACTGGCGGTTCGGCGTTGATGGATGGATCTGATTTGTTGGGGATGGAACCCGAAGATCGCGCGGCGGCCGGGTTATTTCTGGCGTTCCAGTATCCGGTGGAAATTCCGGGTGTGGGCAACATGACTTTTCTGCGCACGGCGGTAAATTCCCAACGTAAAAAACGGGGCGAGCCAGAGCTGTCTGCGGCCGAATTTTTGAAAGAAATTCGTGAAAAAGCCAAGTCGCTGAAGATTGACGCAGATATGTTGAAACGCCCGGTCAACGTTGGTTTTTCCGGCGGCGAAAAGAAACGCAACGAAATCCTGCAAATGGCGATGCTGGCACCTAAAATGTGCGTGTTGGATGAGACTGACAGCGGCCTTGACGTGGATGCGATGAAGCTGGTTGCCGAAGGCGTGAATAGCTTGCGTGATGGCAAGCGTTCATTTCTGGTTATCACCCATTACCAGCGTTTGCTGGATCACATTAAGCCCGATGTAGTGCATATCATGGCTAATGGGCGGATCGTAAAATCTGGCGGGCCGGATCTGGCGCTGGAAGTCGAACAAAACGGCTATGCGGATATTTTGAAAGAGGTTGCCTGATATGGCGCTTGCTAAAACAAAGCAGGACGCCACGCAGGAACGCCTTGCCACGCTGACGCTGCCCGATGGGGCCGCATGGGCCACAGCGGCGCGCGCTGATGCGGTTGCCCGGTTGCGTCAGGCCGGATTGCCGGGGCGGCGGGATGAGTATTGGAAATACACCGATCCTGCCTCTCTGGTTCAGGCGGATGTGGTTCCGGCAGCCCCTTATCAAACCGATGAAGCGCCGGTTTTCGGGCAGATTGATCGCCTGAGAATTGTATTCCGGGACGGGGTATTTGACGCTGAGGAGTCGGATGATCTTGCCTTGGAGGGGATCGAAATTGAGCGGCTGTCTGATGCCACTCAGATGGATATTCACTGGGCCAAAAACCTTTATGGTGTGTTGGAAAAGCGTGGTCAGGATCCGGTTGCGCGCCCGCTGGCGACACTGAATACAGGCTTTGCCACAGATGGCGTTGTGATCCGTGTAACCGGGCGGCCGAGCAAACCGGTGTCGCTGGTTTATTTGCACCGAAAAGAGACTTCGGATGCAATCCTGCACCATATCATTCATGTGGAAGAAGGGGCTGCCCTGACGTTGCTTGAAAATGGTCCGGCCGCCGCCCGGTTCAGCAAAGTGCTGGAAGTTGAGGTCGCAGATCGTGGGGCTTTTCATCATATTCGCGCGCAAGGACGTGACCATGAGCGCCGTGCCGTGACCCATATTTTTGCGCGTTTAGGGGATGAAAGCCTGTTCAAATCCTTCACACTTACGGCCAACGGCGTGATGACACGCAATGAAGTTGTATTGGAACTGGCGGGGCAAAACGGCGTGGCCCATGTCGCCGGTGCAGCGCTTGGAGATGGCGCGTTTCATCACGACGACACGGTATTTATTACTCATGACGCGGTTGGCGGTGAAAGTCGGCAGGTGTTCAAAAAAGTGCTGCGCAATGGGGCGACCGGTGTGTTTCAGGGCAAGATTTTGGTCAAACCGGGGGCGCAGAAAACTGATGGCTACCAGATTAGCCAGTCGCTGATGTTGGACGATGATTCCCAGTTTTTGGCCAAGCCGGAACTGGAAATTTATGCCGATGATGTGGCGTGTTCGCATGGATCAACCTCTGGCGAAATTGATGATGACGCGATGTTTTATTTGCGTTCACGCGGCGTGCCGCAGGGGGCCGCGCAGGACCTTTTGACACGCGCGTTTTTGGCCGAAGTCATCGAAGAAATTGATGATCCCGAAATTGCCGAGGACATCCAAAGCCGTCTTGAATCCTGGTTGCAACGGCGCGGCTAGTGGAAATTGCTGGTGATATCATCCGCTCGTGGCGGTCTCCGCGCCGTGTGATGCGAAAACATCTGGCAGCCGGATTGCGGGAAGATCGCGCCTTGATCTGCTTGTTTGCGGCCTGCGTGTTGATTTTGGTTTCTCAGTTCCCGGCCCTGATGCGGGCCAGTGAACCAGATGGCTTTGAGGCCCGTGTTGTAGGCCCTTTGTTTGGTTGGTTGTTCGTCGCGCCGTTATTCATGTATCTGTTGGCGGCCCTATCACATGTTCTGGCCCGGCTTGTGGGCGGGCAGGGAACTTGGTTTGGCGCGCGGCTGGCCCTGTTCTGGTCGTTGCTGGCAGCGGCACCACTTTGGCTAATAAACGGGTTTGTCGCCGAATTTTCGGGCGCGACTTATTTGACCAGTATCGTGGCGGGCCTTGCTTTGGGCATGTTTGTTGTGATCTGGATATCGTCACTAATTGAGGCCGAAAGTGGAGCGACCCAAAGTGAAGTATAACCTAAGAAATCTGGTGTTGGCTGCGTGGGATTCCGTTCGCGATCCCCGGGCCGGTGCGCGTCAGGTTATGGCGCTGTCATTACCGCGCCAAAATCAGTGGGAAGCCCTGTTTCTGATCGTGGTCCTTAGTGTCCTGCTAACACAGGTAACTTTGCTGCTAACTGGGAATTCCGGTGGCATTATTGTTGGCGGACCGGGACTAAGCGCGCCGGTGGCACTTGGGCTGATGCAATTTGTGATGCTGGTTGTCATGATTTTTGCAATATTCCTGCTTGGCAGGCGCGCGGGCGGAACGGGCAGCTTTGGCGATACAATCATGTTGGTCACTTGGCTGCAATTTATCCTGATCTGCCTGCAAGTGGTTCAAACATTTGCATTTTTAGTCGTGCCGGTTGTTGGAAACCTTATCGGTCTGGCAGGATTTGCGTTGTTTTTCTGGCTCCTTGCTAATTTTGTGGCAGAACTGCACGGCTTTTCATCGCCGCGACGGGTCTTTGTGTCGATCCTGATCGCGATGGTTGGATTTGCGATATTGCTATCCGTCGTGCTGAGCTTTTTGGGCGTAGAGGTTGCCGGCGCATGAGCACTTTTGATGTAGATGCGATCCGCGCGGATTTTCCAATCCTTGCTCGGCAGGTGAACGGAAAGCCACTGGTCTATCTGGACAACGGTGCTTCTGCACAGAAACCGCAGGTCGTGATTGATGCGATTACGAATGCCTATTCACATGAATATTCTAATGTTCACCGTGGTTTGCATTACCTTTCTAATGTCGTGACCGACAAGTACGAAGCCGTGCGAGCGACCATTGCCAAGTTCCTGAACGCCGCTAGTGAAGATGATATTGTCCTGAATTCTGGCACCACCGAAGGCATCAATATGGTGGCTTATGGTTGGGCGATGCCAAGGATGGAGGCGGGGGACGAGATTGTCCTGTCGGTGATGGAGCATCACGCCAATATTGTGCCGTGGCATTTCCTGCGTGAACGTCAGGGTGTTGTATTAAAATGGGTGGAAACCGACGCTGCGGGTCATTTGGACCCGGCCAAGGTGGCCGAAGCGATAACCGATAAGACTAAGTTAGTCGCAATAACTCATCTTTCCAATGTGTTGGGAAGCAAGGTTGATGTGAAAGAAGTCACCCGTTTGGCCCATGAGCGCGGGGTGCCGGTGCTGGTGGATGGCTCGCAGGCGGCGGTGCATTTACCGGTGGATGTGCAAGATATCGGCTGTGATTTCTACGCAATTACCGGGCATAAATTATACGGGCCATCGGGCTCTGGTGCGATCTATGTGACGCGTGAACGCATGGCCGAGATGCGGCCCTTTATCGGTGGCGGCGACATGATCCGCGAAGTGACGCGTGAGGCGGTTAGCTATAATGATCCGCCAATGAAGTTTGAGGCTGGAACACCGGGCATTGTGCAGACCATCGGGTTTGGGGTGGCGTTGGATTATATGATGGCGCTTGGCATGGACAACATCGCGCGTCATGAAGAGCAATTGAAAACCTACGCGCAGTCACGTTTGCAAGGGCTGAACTGGCTGAATGTGCAGGGCAACACGCCCGATAAAGCGGCGATATTTTCATTCACGTTGGATGGGGCGGCACATGCCCATGACATCTCGACTGTTTTGGACAAGAAAGGCATCGCAGTTCGGGCCGGACATCACTGTGCGCAACCTTTGATGGCGCACTTGGGTGTCACGGCGACGGCGCGTGCCTCATTTGGGCTTTATAATACAACGGGCGAAGTCGATAAACTGGTTGAGGCGCTGGAGTTGTGTCACGAGCTTTTCTGCTAGGCCGGGCGGGGCGGCGATAAAGCGTTGCAGCCCAATTCCCAGCCGGTTATAGACCGCATTAGGCACCCGTAGCTCAGCTGGATAGAGCGCTGCCCTCCGAAGGCAGAGGTCGCGCGTTCGAATCGCGCCGGGTGCACCAATGATTTCAATCACTTATGGCTATTATTCATTGGTGCCTAAGATGATAGGTAGCACATAGGTAGCACGGCAAAGGTAAAGCCTAGGCATAATATCGACTCAATCCCAACGAAATAGTCTCCCGCCAATACGCTGCCGACAATATGGTTCGAAAAACCATTTGGGTTAAGAATTCAAGATTATTGGGGTGCTGAAGGTCTTGTAAATCCAAGACCCGTGCAGATTTCGGGAAATGAAGGTATGTCATTGGAGCCAGGACCAGCAATGATGGATAAATAGGAAATCTCGCCTTTTGCAACAACCATCCAAACTTGGAATTATTCAAACCCAACATATGCTCCATAGGCGTTCTTAGCATTGACCCAACCGCAGTTTTCTACAAATCGTCGATTAGGATCCTTTATATCAATTGAAGGCCACTCAAAAACCGCCGAAAATGGGTCTTTTAGCCCGAACTTCACCTTGTTTTCAATTCGTAGGCGTTCTGCATCGGTCAAATCGCGGGCAGAAACTCCCGGCACCGTCACTAACAATACCGCGATGGCAATTTTGAAGTACTTCAATCTGTCCGCCCAGCTTCCATTTGCAATACTTTTAAGCTCCCCAATGTTATCAAATTTTCCACATTCATATCAACGTTGATCTGAAATATGCCCTTACCGATGTTGCTCTGGAATCTCGAGATAACATTGGGGAAGTCAGCCAAGACGCCCCAAAAGTGTTGATCAATTTGGTTGAAGATTCCCCTGACTGACTATTGTGCTGACCTTTCATTCCAACTTCTCACCAATTCTTCGTTGTCCAGAAGCCAGATACGAAGATTTTGCGCGACCCGAATTCCAGCGTTTAACTTCTCCAACTGCCCATCAAAATCACCTTGATTGTCAACAGCTTGTGTAGGAATTGCAATGACTGTCCGTCGTCAGAGTTTTTGGTTCCAGAGGCTGCGTAAATTAAGCGAGTATCTGGCTCATCTGGTTGGTTTCATTATGCGGCGAGTTT
>JAHRVC010000182.1 GCA_019090885.1 Marinosulfonomonas sp. | reverse complement strand
TCTATCTGCACCACGGGGCAGGCGCGTATATCTGCGGTGAGGAAACGGCGCTGCTCGAAAGCCTTGAGGGCAAAAAGGGTATGCCACGGATGAAACCGCCGTTTCCTGCCGGTGCCGGGCTTTATGGCTGTCCGACAACGGTTAACAACGTCGAAAGTATCGCCGTTGTGCCAACGATCCTGCGCCGTGGTCCGGAATGGTTTTCCGGTTTTGGCCGCCCGAATAACGTCGGAACCAAGCTGTTCGCGATCTCGGGCCATGTGAACAACCCCTGTGTCGTCGAAGAAGCAATGTCGATTGGGTTCGAAGAACTGATTGATCGCCATTGCGGCGGTATTCGCGGTGGCTGGGATAACCTAAAGGCGGTCATCCCTGGCGGCTCTTCGGTGCCCTGCCTGCCGCGTGACGTGATGAAAGACGCGATCATGGATTTCGATTGGCTGCGCGAACAACGCTCGGGCCTTGGCACGGCTGCGGTGATCGTGATGGATCAGAATACCGATATCATCAAGGCGATCTGGCGCTTGTCGAAATTCTACAAACACGAAAGCTGCGGTCAGTGCACGCCGTGTCGCGAAGGCACCGGCTGGATGATGCGGGTGATGGATCGTCTAGTAACGGGCGAGGCCGAGGTCGAGGAAATCGACATGCTTCTGGATGTCACCAAGCAGATCGAGGGCCATACAATTTGTGCGCTTGGCGATGCGGCTGCATGGCCGGTCCAAGGGCTGATCCGGCATTTCCGCGATGAGATTGAGGATCGGATAAAGCACAAACGAACCGGTCGCGTTAGCGCGGTGGCGGCAGAATAAGCAATGGCCCGCACGCGTCACATATCATTTGGCTGCACCGCTTTTGCGGTGGCTTTGGTTGGCGTGCCTATTGGTGCGCATGCCGAGATCACCGAATTGCCTGCATATGCTTATGATTCTGTGGCTCAGGTCAGCATGGTGACCACCGCGCAAACAGAATGTGATGGCGCCAAAGTCAACGAGCGCCGGCTGCGACGCACAATGAGCAAATTCCTTGAGCAACTGTCTGTCGATGGTGTTGATCCGGTCGCGGCTATGCAGTTTATGGACACCGAGGTTGGCAAGGCAGAATTGACCAGCCGAGAGGTTGAATTGCGCACACGACATGGCGTGGCGCCGGAAGGAATTGAAGGTCTGTGCGCGGCGATCAAGGCCGAGTTGGCGGTCAACAAAGACCTTGCCAGGATTGTGAAAATCCCCTGATGGCCGTTGGTGTATTATATCAGGCGGCGGGGCAGCCTATGATGGCCCTCCCATTGTATTTTGTGTGCAAATTTGTTCACAGAACCGTTCATTGCGGCTGGATTATGCTGCGTGATATGTTTTCATCCGAAATAGAAGGCCGGGCAATTTTGATCCGGTCCGATGATGCAGGGCACAGCCTTGCTTCAAATGGGGTGCTGGCGCGCCCCGACCTGCTGGGCGTTAAAGGGCCAACGAAAATGGCGCTTGAATTCAACCGGTTGCGCGAAAGCTGCGCACCGGAAGGAGCAGAACGCATGTATCTAAAATCCAAATTTAAAACACCGAAACGCAGCCTGATCGCATCTTTTCTGGCGCTGATGTTGGCCGGTGCGCCGGCGCAGGCACTAGAGCCAATGAGCGAAGAAAAGCACATAAATTATTCGCTGATTTCGGCTGCAATCGGCGCGCTGATCGAGGAAACTTGTCCATCCATTGGCAGGCGCAACCTGACAATTTTGTCCAAAACACTTGCGCTACAAAATTACGCCCTGAAAAAGGGCTATACGCGAACGCAAATCAAAGCCTACATCAAAAGCAAATCCGCCAAAGACTATGTGCGCGCGCAGGCCGAATCTTATCTGGCAGCACGCGGTGTTGTGGTGGGCGAAAAAGAAACTTATTGCGCGCAGGGGCGTGCAGAAATTGCAAACAAGACACTGGCTGGCAGCTTGATGAGGGTTCGCAATTGAGCCGTGTTGCAAAACTGAAAATCGGCGGGCGCCTGTCCCAATTGGCGCCTGCAATCATGGGTGAAATATGAGCGACCTGAAAAAGATCATCATTGATGGACAAGAAGTGGACGTGGACGGGGCAATGACCCTTATTCAGGCCTGCGAAGTTGCGGGCGTCGAGGTTCCGCGCTTTTGTTATCATGAGCGCCTGACGATTGCGGGCAACTGTCGCATGTGTCTGGTCGAGGTTGTCGGCGGCCCGCCAAAACCCGCAGCATCCTGCGCAATGCAGGTGCGCGATCTGCGTCCCGGTCCCGAAGGCCAGCCGCCGGTTGTGAAAACCAACAGCCCGATGGTCAAGAAGGCGCGCGAAGGCGTGATGGAATTTCTGCTGATTAACCACCCGCTTGATTGCCCGATTTGCGATCAGGGGGGCGAATGCGATCTGCAGGATCAGGCGATGGCCTATGGCGTCGATTTTTCTCGCTACCGCGAACCCAAACGCGCGAGCGACAATCTTGATCTTGGCCCGCTGGTCGAAACCAATATGACGCGCTGTATTTCCTGCACGCGCTGTGTGCGCTTTACCTCTGAAGTGGCCGGGCTGACCCAAATGGGCCAGACAGGACGCGGCGAAGACGCCGAGATTACCAGCTATCTTGGGCAGACGCTGAACAGCAACTTGCAGGGCAATATCATTGATCTGTGCCCGGTCGGCGCGCTGACCAGCAAGCCCTATGCGTTCACCGCCCGCCCATGGGAGCTGACCAAGACCGAAACCATCGATGTGATGGACGCACTTGGGTCCAACATCCGGGTTGATACCAAGGGGCGCGAAGTGATGCGCATCCTGCCGCGCAACCATGACGACGTGAACGAAGAATGGATTTCCGACAAAACCCGGTTTGTCTGGGATGGCTTGCGTCGCCAGCGGCTGGACCAGCCCTATATCCGCAAAAACGGCAAGCTAAAGCCTGCCACTTGGCCAGAGGCGCTTGCCGCCGCCGCCAAGGCAATCAAGGGCAAGAAAATCACCGGGCTTGTGGGCGATCTGGCCCCGGTTGAGGCCGCATTTGCACTGAAACAACTGATTGAGGGGCTTGGCGGCACGGTTGAATGCCGCACCGA
>JAHRVC010000181.1 GCA_019090885.1 Marinosulfonomonas sp. | reverse complement strand
TGATCTGACATGTTGCTCTCCTGATTTTGAAGAGCATTGATTCAGAATATTCTCAACCGCGCAATCAATTAATGGGTCCTGACCCTAGGCACATATGCCAGCTGCGTGCACGCGAGGTCTGGGTCGTGTTTTTTCTGCCGGATCGTCTATAAATGCCCGACATCACGCGCGAGGTGTCGCAGATGATGCCGGATTGCGCGTTTGGAAATCCCGTAGAGGCGGAAGTGGCGTGCGCCGCCGTGATAGTTGTCGCGTGCGATGACCCAGCCCGGTTCGACGCGGCTGAGATCGACACCGGCGCCGAGCCGGCGATCCGGGCGTAGCTGCCAGCACAGCGCGATCTGTTCGGCTTCGGCGGCTGAACTCATGTTTCCGTCGAGCGGCACGGCAAAGTAAGTGCGTCCGTCATCATCATAGATGGCTAGGGACTGAAGGACGAAGAATTGCCGGGCCAGCTTTTCCTTTTCCGCACTGCCCAGCTTGCGAGCACCTGACAGGAACACATCGATCCCCGATGGATCGATTCCGCGCGCGCGCCGTGTGCTGGCCTCAAAGGATAGGAAGGCGATAATAAAAAGTTCGATTGCCCCAGCCAGGATCAACGCCATCAGGACAGTGGAAGAAACAACTTCCGCCGGTTGGCCATCAAGGGTGGCCTGCAGGATACGCCCCATGTGCTCCCAGGCAACATTAAGCGAGTCGACGATGGTAATGTCGGAGGACGTCGGGATGGCGTTGGGTAGCGAGAGCTCCCGATCAAGAACAGTTTGCAGATCGACAAGTGCTGCTTCCAGATTAGCGTCCTTGCAGATTACCTTTGCAGAAGTATCGGGCAGGGTAAAACCGTTTCGGATCCCATCCAGCTGCTCGTGGACGGTGGCACGCAGGTTGGAGAGAACCGGGTCAAGTGCCAGTCGGCTGGCTTCCTTGTAGGCTTCAATGACGGCCACGTCATCGGTCGCGGTTGCGACCGTGATGGCGATCTCGGTGGCACGCTGCGACAGTGTGCGGGTCTGGCTGCTGGTGTTCCCAAACACGCGTGCCTGTTGGTTGCGGATCGTGGCTTTCGGGCCAAACCCGCGCACGGCGTTTGTCTCGCCGTCGCAGCTTCCACCGGTGCGATCTTCAATGTCGCGTTTCCTCTCAGCGATACTGGAGAGCCGGTTGGTCTTTTCCGCCAGTGTTGCATAGGTCCGTGCAAAATCGCGCAGCGGATCGATGGTCGTGCCGCGTCTTACCGCGGTCGTGCGATCACGAACCCCGGTAGCGTCGAGTAGTGCAGTCCACGATCCCGAGGCAAAAATACCGGAAGCAAGCGACAGACCAGCTGCCACGACAAAGGCGACCAGACTGATTGCCGGGGCAGAGAAAACCGGCATTCTGAAGAACCTGTTCCAGGCGCTTGTGAGACCAACCTGGATTGCGGTTGTCATTAGGGTGGTCAATGTGATCGCTGCAATGAGGGGGACCAGGCCGGTCCCGAGCCAGACGGACATTTGGCCATGCAACAGCGGAAACAGGCCAATACCGGTGGTGGCCCAGCTAAAAATCTGAAATATTCTTGCAGCGATGTTGTCCATGGCGTTTTGACCTTTCAGACGCGTGAAATCGCGCCCATGCTAAAAAAACCATAGGTTCCGGCCCGGCGGGTCCTTCGAAAGCTTGCGGTACCAGTAAACACCGAGCACGGACGATTGCTGCCGCCGGCGACGGGTGCAAACTTTAGTTTTTGAGGAGTACCTGCAGCCCGCCGTCGATTATTCGGGCAAGATGCAAAGCGCGAACAGCACCAATATCCATGTCACGTCCGCCTGGAGAGGCAATGACTACCATGGCCACAAAGCTGCGATCGCCGCACTGAAACGCAGCCAGGACTGTCTTTGCTGACACGCCACGCCCGTTGGTCTGGTTGCTGGTCTCCGCCGATCCGGTCTTGCCGATAGGCGTTGTCTGTGCGCAGCCGCGCTTGTGCAGGATAGGTGTCAGTGATGCCAGAGTCCCGCCGGGCTTCAGCGGAAAAGCCAGATAACCGGCCGCAAGGGTAACATCCTTGCGCAGGTAGCCGAGAGCTTCCAGATCAAGTGCTGCGTCCTGTGCGGGTGTTTCGGTGGGACTCAGCGGCCTGACCGCAGGTGCCTGGTTCAGCCTGGCGCGGAAGATGGCGGCCATTAACTGCATGTGTTTGGCTATAGAGGCGGTGCTGCCGTAGCCGAGAGTCGTGCCAAGAGCAAGTTCATCGTCATCGGTTGAATTGTCGGACCAGCCGAGGCCCGCGAGCAGTTGGCGGATTGGGGTGGCACGCTGGCGGGTGAAATCCAGGATGGGCAGGTTGCGGGATCGGCCCACGCTGTATTCGGGCGTTTCCAGACCGGCTCCGTTGCGACAGTCCGGAACTCCGGCAGGGCCGTCGGAGTTATGAACATCGCCGAAGCTCCGATTGCAGAGTTCTGTGACGCGGCTACGGGCTATCTCAAGCACAATCGGGACTTTCGAAACCGACCCCAGTGCGCGCGGTGGGGTCTCGCCGGCAACAAGCAGATGGCGATTCGACCAGGCGAGTCGTACCGGCAAGTTCTCGCCGTCTATCTCGGCGATAACTAAGGCCACGTCGGGCACTTCGCCAGGACAGGTGTGGCGAAAACACAGACCAACTGGGAGGAGCGGGTCCAAACTGATCAAATCTCTGAACAGACGTTTGTTCAAGCTTTGCTGATCCTCAGAACGAATCGTCGTGGCAAGCGTGTCGGAATTGTCGAGATCACCCGATCGGGATTTGGTGAGGTCGAACATCGGTTTCGCGAAGCCGGGGGCCAACTTGCTGATTCGCGGCACAGCGAGATTTCCTGGCAGTTGGTAAGCGTCAATGAATTCCCTGGCGTCCGAGGCCTCTTCCTTACTGCGAGCCAGACGGTCTATGCAAAGCGGCGTGCGCTCACGAGCCTCTTCGAGTGAGCGGTACATGCGCGCCATTGCGGCGGCCGATGCGCCGGGAACAGCCACGCGGATCTGGCTGCGGAAGGAGGCAGCCAGGAGGCAACGTTCGCCAAGCGACAGTGGCTCTGCCGGGTCTTTGCCAAACAGCATGCGGGTGCAGATGCCACCCGCAAGTGGGGCCGAGGAAAACCCACCTTCACTGGTGCAGCGGATGCAAACAAGGCTTTTCGCCATGAAAACGGCGCGGTCATCGAACCGTGGCATATCGATTGCTACGACACGGGCCCCAATAATAATCGAGCGGAGTTTCTCTCGCACTCCCATGGCTTGGTGTCGTCCGGTAATCACTTCGATGGCGCTGAGAATAGGTGGAGTCCCGGTCAAACGTTCGCGTTTCCCGGTTGCGTATTCAAAGAAGCGCTTTGCTCCGGCAGGTATATCGATCACGCCGAGGATGCTGCGCCAGCCTTGGCTTTTTCCCTCTAGAGATTCGAGCGCTACGAAGATGTGCCTGGCGCTTTTTAGGGGGACCGCAGTTGATTTGATCGCTGCGACTCTGCTCTGACAGGCAGGTGTCCGTGGTGCGAGGATAGCAAGGTGCACGCCTTCTGCGTCGAACAGGAGTTTGTGTTGGGCACAGTCCAAGGCTAAACGCGCGTTGTCAACTTCACTCTGGTAGATTGGCAGATTGCGCACCAGCGCAGCAAGAACCTGTTCGGATTCTTCCGGGGCCGCGATGCGCACGGTTCCGAAAAGGGCGAGTATGGCCATAAAAACCGCTGCGCGCTTCATCAACTTCGGGATGAAGCGCAGGCGCGGCAAACTGGTACTGGAAAATCTAGGCGCGCTGTCAGACGGGACGACACCGGCGGGACGGGTGATTCCCGTCAGCCCGGCTGAAAACAGGCCAAAGCGGGATTTAAGGCGACGGTATTGAGTGAGACGAGAAACCTGGACACGTGCTTCCCGCCAACGGATGGCCCGCAATCGTTCGTCGCGAAGGATGTCTTCGAGATCGTCGAGCGGTTCTTCAAATCCTGCGTGCTTGTTCATAGGGCCTCCGTACGGTGACGCTTTATTGACCGGATCGACACTACAGACTTTGATCGCAAGCTTTCGATGCTTAGCAGAGCTGGGTTCCTGGACGAAGATGCGGCCCGGAGGTACATTAATGAAAGTCACCGGATCATCCCGATTTGAACAGATTACTGGACGTGCAGCTCTGCACGAGGCCTGGCGCCGGGTGCGCAGGAATGGCGGCGGCGCGGGTGGGGACAAAGTGACGCCCAAATGGTTTGAGCATGACCTTGATGACCGTCTTCGACATCTTAGTCGCGCCCTGAGTGAAAGTACCTACAAACCGGGCCCTTTAAGAAGAATTGTCATGCGTCGCAAAGATGGCCGCGCCCGCATCCTGCGAATTCCGACAATCACCGACCGTGTAGTCCAAACCGCCTGCCAGATTAGACTGTCAGCCGAACTGGACCCCCACATGAGCAGGGACAGCTACGGGTACCGGCCAGCGCGGTCTGTTGCACAGGCCCTGACGCGCGTTCGCAAGGCAAGCCGCAACGGGCAGGCATGGGCACTCGATGCCGACATCGAAAGATTCTTCGATAACGTCTCGCACGCCCGTCTTCTCGACGATCTGGCAATCTGGATCAATGACCCTCGTCTCCTGGCCCTTATCCGTCTCTGGCTCCTCGGATTTGGCGGCGGCAAGGGGCTGGCACAGGGTGCGCCAATCTCACCGCTAATGGCAAATCTATATCTGCATCCGCTCGACAGAGCCTTTGCGACAGAAGGGATCCTGATGGTTCGTTATGCCGATGATTTTGTGGTGCTTGTGCGCGACGAATCGGCGGCGAAGGCCGCACGAGCCATTGCTGCCTCGACGCTGAATAGGCGAGGGCTACAACTCAACAATTACAAGACTAACATTGTTCGACTTGCCGATGGATTTGACTTCCTCGGCGAGCGCGTGGTCTGGCCGGAATGACAGAAACCAGAGCGTAAAATGCCGTTCTGCAGAAGTTTACAGAGGCCGCTAATAGGGCTTGTTGAGATACAGGATTCACATTCAGATTAAGTTCTGATTCAATTCTCCCAAAAGGAGATTCGAATGTTGAGCGATCGATTTATTATCACAGATGCGCAGCGGGATTTGATGGAGCCGCATTGTTTTGGCAAGAAACGCGACCCCGGTCGCACGGGTGGGATTGGTCGTCTATTCATGGAAGCCGTTTTGTGGATTGCCCGCACTGGCGCGCCGTGGCGTGATCTTCCGCCCGATTTTGGCAACTGGAACACCATCTTCAAACGCTTTCGCCACTGGGTAAAAGTCGATGTTTTCAATCGAATATTTGATGCCGCATCCGACGATCCTGACATGGAATGTGTTATGGTGGACGGAACTATCTGCAAAGTTCACCGTCACGGGCAGGGCGCAAAAGGGGGACTCAAAGCCAGGCTATAGGGCGCTCTCGCGGCGGAATTACCACCAGGATTCTATCGCTGACGGACGCGCCCGGCAATCTGGTGAGCTTTCGTTTTATGCCGGGCCAAGCCCACGATTTACGTGAAACTGTGCAGCTTATCGAAGGGATTTCGTGCGAATTGTTCCTTGCGGATCGTGCATTTGATGCCAATTGGCTACCCCAAAACCTAGATGCTTCGGGGATTGAGCCAGTAATACCGCCAATATCCAATCGAATGTTCCCACCCGCGTTTGACAGGCACTGCTACAAATGGCGGCACTTGATAAAAAACTACTTCCAGAAACTGAAAGAATTCAAACGCATAGCATTACGATCTCGCAACTCTGATCAGAGTTTTTCATCAATGATCTATCTGGCAGCCGCCATCATCAACTCCCGATGAATCTCAACAAACCCTAGTTGCGGGCCGATAAT
>JAHRVC010000180.1 GCA_019090885.1 Marinosulfonomonas sp. | reverse complement strand
TGTCCAAACGTCAGGACCGGCCTGCGTCAATTCTATGGCTGGTGAAGTTTCACCCGGAATTGACAGATGCGCAGATCAGCAAACTGGTCGGCACAACCAAGCCAACAATTCAGGCGCTGCGGGAACGCACGCACTGGAATATCAATAATATCCAGCCGATTGATCCGGTAGCACTTGGCCTGTGTAAACAGTCCGAGCTGGATACGATCGTGCAAAAAGCCGCCGCCAAAAAGGCCGCCGCGGGCGAGGTTATGTCAGACGACGAACGGCGCAAGTTGGTTTCGACGGAACAATCGCTTGGGATGGACGCCGAGCCAAAAATTCCGACCGCAATTTCGGGGTTGGAAACCTTTACGCTGTCCACAGATGACGTGGAGATTGAAAAGGAAAAGCCCGTTGATGCGGACAGCTTGTTCAATTTGCCCAAGGATGCCCCCGAGGACGACGAAGACAAGTAGCTTTTGAACGATGTTTGTGAATTTGAAGGCCTCGGCGCTACGTCCGGGGCCTTTTCTTTTGGTCGCGAGGCATTACCCCGCGACGGATTTCTTGCGCTCCCGCAGGAAAACATAAATCCCGGACCCCGCGATAAGCAGCACACCGAACATTACCCGCAGTCCCGGCAACTCGCCAAAGACCGCCCAGCCCCAGAAAATAGCCATCGGCAATGCGACATATTCAAACGGTGCGACCGTCGCCGCATCGGCAGAGCGGTAAGCCTGCGAAATGGAATATCCGACAAGGGCTGACAAAAGGCCAAGCAATCCGAACAGTGGCCAGTCGCTGGCGCTCGGCCATGTCCACGCCCGCAACAGGAATATCAGGATTTCGCTGTCCTGCCCCTCGGCGTATCGCCCATCACCAGTCACAAACCAAAACGCGCCGCTAACGGCGATGAAAGTCAGCTGCATATAGACAGCAAGGGCGGATGCTTTGCTGGAAACGCCAAGTTTTCGGGTAAGAATTTGAACCGACGCATAGCCGAATGCCGCCGCCACCGGCAGCAATAAAATCATGGTTCCGGGGGATGCAATCGTGCCCGCAGTTGCGGGTCGCAACATGACCAAAACGCCGGCGAAACCCACCGCTACCGCGATAAACCTGCGCGGCCCCACCTTTTCACCAAGAAAGAAAATCGACATCAAAGTAATGAAAAGCGGTGCGACGAAAAAGATTGCGGTCGCGTCGGCAAGTGGGACCACAGCCAGTGCAGAAAAAAACGTCAGGTTTGCCATGACCATTAGCAAGCCGCGCAGGGTTTGAAGGCCAATCTGGTTTGTGCGCAGAATTGCAAAGCCGCCCTCGAATTGAACGATTATCAGGCTTATCAGCAGCCCAAAAACAGACCGCACGAATACCATTTCGTGCAACGGGTAGTCGCCGGACAGATGTTTGATCAGCATGTCATTTGCGGAAATGCAGAACATTCCGACAATTATAAAAAGGATGCCTTTCCGGGCATTATTCTGAAGTGTTCCTGAACTCGTGGGCATTGCGGTTGCCTAACAAAATGGGTGATGGCCCGGCGGCAAATAACGCTGGAACCTGTCGGCAACCTTATGGCGGCTCTAGGGAGTTAACAAGAACCCTGTCGGCCAGATCGGCACGGTTAAAAAGCCTTCCGGGCCTTCATCGCGGCCGTTATCGTTCCACCATCCAAATAATCCAGTTCCCCGCCGATTGGCACGCCTTGGGCCAAAGACGTGACGGAAACCCGGCCTTCAAGGCTGTCGGCGATATAATGGGCAGTCGTCTGGCCGTCGATGGTGGCATTCAGTGCCAAAATAACTTCGGTGATCTCTTCGGCTGACACCCGGTCCAGCAGTTTGGGGATGTGCAGCTCATCCGGGCCAATGGCATCCAGCGCAGACAGCGTTCCGCCCAGCACATGATAGCGGCCCTTGAATACGGCCGCGCGCTCCATTGCCCAAAGGTCGGCGACATCTTCGACCACGCATAGCTCGCCGGTGCGGCGTTTCTCGGATGCGCAAATGTCACAAATATCGGTGGTGCCGATATTGCCGCAGTTCAGGCATTCGCGCGCAGTCGCCGCAACGCTGTGCAAAGCGTCGGCCAGCGGTGTCATCAGCATCCCGCGTTTCTTGATCATATGCAGAACTGCCCGGCGGGCCGACCGCGGGCCGAGGCCCGGCAGCTTGGCCATCATCTCAATGAGGGCATCAATTTCAGGTGCGGCGTTGAACAATGGTCAGAACGGCAGCTTCATGTCGGCTGGCAGGCCCATACCTTCGGTCAACCGGCCCATTTCCTGCTGGCTGCGGTCGCTTGCTTTCATCTGCGCGTCTTTGATAGCCGCAAGGATCAGATCCTCGACAACTTCCTTTTCGTCCGGGTTGAAAATTGACGGATCAATTTCAAGCGCCGTCAATTCGCCCTTGGCAGTGGCGGTTGCCTTGACCAGACCCGCCCCGGATTCGCCCACAACAGTGATCGATTGCAAATCTTCCTGCAGCGAGGCCATTTTAGTTTGCATTTCCTGCGCTGTTTTCATCATCTTGGCCATATCGCCAAGACCACCGAGGCCTTTGAGCATCTTATCTCTCCTGATCTGATATCGTATGTCTCTGGCATCAGAGATATGCTTTGCCAAGGCCAGCGGCAAGAGATCACCTGAGACTCATTTTGTCGCAAAAAAAACGCGTGCCCAAATTAGGAACCCGATTTTTCGTCGAAAAATCACGCCCCGCTTCAATCAACGGGTGGTCTGGTTTTATTCGAACGGATCCCACTCATCCTCGACCTCTGGCAATGCTTCGACCAAGGCCTCTGCCTCGATGTCTTTCGGTGTGCGGATTGCGCTAATCTTGGATTGCGGAAAGGCGTCAAAGACTGCCTTCACCATTGGGTGTTCACGTGCCACCGCTTCTTGCGCCAATCGTTCGGCATCCCGGACCTCTGCGATGGTTTGCCCGCCGCCTTCATTGACCAAAGTGATACCCCAACGCACACCGGTCCAAAGTTGAAGCCGCTGCGCCAGCCGGGTCGCCAGATCGTTTGGCGCATTTTCAGTCGGCACAAACTCGATACGTCCGGGCGAATAGCGCGCAAGGCGCAAAGTGCTTTCAACCTCGACAAGCAGTTTTACGTCGCGGTGATCGCGGATCAGCGCAACGACGCTTTCGAATGTTACATAGCGGGTCAGCGCTGTTTCGCTGTCCAACGCCAGTGCTGTCGCCGCGCCACCATGGGCCGTTGGGCCAGTAGGGGCAGTTTGATGCACTGGTTGGCTCGCACCTGCAGACGTCGTGGTGCCACCGCCCTGAGGTGCCGGACTGCCGCCGCCACCGGCCGGTGCGGCTGGCGGCGGGGGCGTGTTTTGCAGTTTGCGAACCAATTCTTCGGGCGCAGGCAGATCGGCCACATGGGTTAGCCGTATCAGCGCCATTTCGGCTGCCATCATCGCGTTGGGGGCCAGCGCCACCTCTTCCAGCGCTTTGAGCAGCATTTGCCACATCCGGGTCATCGCCCGCATCGGCAATTTATCCGCCAGATCGCGTCCGCGTTCACGTTCATCCGGGGACACGGTTGGGTCCTCGACCGCCTCCGGGGTGATTTTGATGACCGAGATCCAATGCGTCAGCTCTGCCAAATCGCGTAGCACTGCCATCGGATCGGCACCGTCTGCGTATTGTGACCCAAGCTCGTTTAACGCGCCCGCCGCATCGCCTTTCATGACCAGCTCAAACAGATCCATCACCCGTCCGCGGTCCGCCAGACCCAACATCGCGCGGATCATATCAGCCGTGGTTTCGCCCGCGCCATTTCCAAGCGCCTGATCCAAAAGCGACGTTGCATCCCGCGCCGAGCCTTCGGCAGCACGGGTAATTAACGCAAGCGCGTCATCCGCGATCTGCCCACCCTCGGCTTTGGCGATTTTTTGCAGAAGCGCGATCATGTCTTCGGGTTCGATCCGGCGCAGATCAAAGCGCTGGCAGCGTGACAGAACCGTGACCGGGACTTTGCGGATCTCGGTCGTTGCGAAGACAAATTTTACATGCGCTGGCGGTTCTTCCAACGTTTTAAGCAGCGCGTTAAAAGCGCTGGTGGACAGCATGTGCACTTCGTCGATGATGTAAATTTTGTAGCGCGCAGACGCCGCGCGGTAGTGAACGCTGTCAATAATTTCACGGATATCGTTGACGCCGGTGCGGCTGGCGGCGTCCATTTCCATGACGTCAACATGACGCCCCTCGGAAATCGCTACGCAATGCTCGCAACTGCCGCAGGGCTCTGTCGTCGGGCCGCCTTTTCCATCCGTGCCGACACAGTTCATACCTTTGGCGATGATCCGCGCGGTGCTGGTTTTTCCGGTCCCGCGAATGCCGGTCAGAATAAACGCCTGTGCGATCCGGTCGGCTTCAAACGCGTTTTTCAGCGTGCGCACCATTGCATCCTGACCAACCAGATCAGCAAAAGTGTCGGGGCGATATTTACGGGCCAGCACCTGATAGCCGGTATCAGTTTTGTCAGTCATTTAGCCCTCGGATTCTAATGATAGTTTGAGCGTAAATGTATGTGCAGGAGTCGTCCAGTTGCTAAACGGCCGGATTTGCCATGTCTCGCTTGTCGAGGGCCATTCCATTTGCGATGGTTGCACGATGGAAGAGCAAAAAAGCCAAGCCACTTTGCTGTTGTTGATGGCGATGCTGGCATTTTGGGCCGCAGCCTGGGGGTATTCGTTTGTTTTTGTGTTCTTAGCAGAGGCGCAGGGCGACGGTTTTACGCGTGGGCTGAACCGGATAACCGGGTTTCTGGGCTGGCAGGGCGTGGCAGGGATGTTCGCCTTTGCCTGTTGGGGCATCGGGCGCGGCTTCCCAACAAATTCTGGTATCAGGCGGACAAGTGCCCTGCCATTAGGGTTAGTGCTGGCGTTGGTTGTCGTCGTTCTTGCCAGAATTTCTTGGTCGTGGATTAGCCAGTTCTGACCTGATGAAACGGCCCGCACCGCGCAGCGGTCGTGCAGCGCGGCCAATTCCAAATAAAAATAGATTTACTTGAATGGTCCGCGCTTGGCCTTTCCGCGTTCGCGGCCACCATCATATGTGCGTTCAACGCGGCGGGCCCGCGCATGGCTTTGGGCCATTGTTGCCGAATTACGTAAATCTTCAAGTTGCAGTTTTTGCCATCGTTTCAGGCGCGCCGCATCCAGTTCATCTGCCTCTATCGCGGCCATTATGGCGCATCCAGGCTCAGTTTCATGGGCGCAATTAGAGAACCGACAATTCTGCGCGAGGTCTGCGATGTCCTGAAACACGATCTCGACGCCTTCGCTTACATCAAAAAGACGTAGCGCGCGCATGCCCGGCGTGTCGATCATCCAACTGCCAGTTGGCATCGGATACATTGAACGCGCAGTGGTGGTATGACGCCCCTTTGCATCGTCCTGCCGGGTATCAAGCGTCTTTTCATTGCGCCCAGCCAGCAGGTTCATCAAAGTTGTCTTGCCAACCCCCGACGATCCGATCAGCGCCAGTGTCTGGCCCTTGGCGCACCACGGGGCAAGCTGGACGATAGTGTCGGGTGATTTGGCGTCGACAGTTTCAACCAGCAGGTCTTTGATTTCCTGTTCTGCTTTTTGTCGGAAACTATCCGCATCTTCGCACATATCCGCTTTGGTCAGGATCAAAACAGGATCAACCCCGGCCTGCCGCGCCAGCGCAACATAGCGCTCGATGCGGGCTGTGTTGTAATCGTCGTTACACGACGAAACGATAAAAAGTGTATCAATATTGGCGGCGATAAGCTGTGACACGGGTTGATCGCCAGCGGCACGTCTTTGCAGCAGGCTTTTGCGCTCCAAAACCCGGGTGGCGTGTTCAGTTCCATTTTCCACCAGTACCCAGTCACCTACGGCAAGGCCGTGTTCGGCAAGTTTGCCGCTCAAATGCAGGCGGGCAGGGCCTGCCATCCCAACGGTCTCAAACTCGTTGCGATGCACCTCGGTCACCCGACGGGGCGTCATGGTTTCGGTTTCTTCGATGGATAGTTGGGATTGAAAAAAATTGGTCCAGCCGTAGTCGGCCAGTGTTTGTAAAGAAGATGTCATTTTAGGTCAGCCTTGTTGTGTCGCAAACAGACACCGCCGCGCTCTTGGCGCGGGTGTCGAAACAATGATCGGGCTGATGACAAATAGCGGCCTTATGCGGCCAGATGGCACGCCCGAAGGAGTTTAACGACAATCATAAAACGCCCTCCTTTCCTGCGTGGCGTGGGTGAGAGGCTGGACAACGACCCAAACGGGACTCGTTACGGTTGCTTCCTTCCGGA
>JAHRVC010000179.1 GCA_019090885.1 Marinosulfonomonas sp. | reverse complement strand
GGTTTGACAGTGTCGCTCAGAAGCAGTTGTCTGTAAGGACGCTCATCCCAGTCTTATTCTGACGGCCACTCATGCAAATTTATCTACCGATTGCCGAAGCTTCCGTGAACGCATTCCTTTTGTTGGGATTGGGCGGGATCGTTGGCATCCTGTCGGGTATGTTCGGTGTTGGTGGCGGGTTCTTGATGACGCCATTGCTGTTTTTCATTGGCATCCCACCAGCGGTTGCCGTTGCCACCGAAGCCAACCAAATCGTCGCTTCATCCTTTTCCGGCGTTCTGGCACATCTCAGGCGTAAAACAGTTGACCTGAAAATGGGTGGCGTGCTGCTGATTGGCGGTTTGGCCGGGGCGGCCCTTGGTGTGCGTCTGTTCAATATCCTTAAACAGATGGGTCAGGTCGATCTGCTGGTGACACTGTGTTACGTGGTCTTTTTGGGGATCATTGGCGGGCTGATGTTCATTGAAAGCCTGCGTGCAATTTTGCGCTCGCGTTCGCCAAATGCCGTACCTAAGCGAAAAAAGCACAATTGGATTCATGCGCTGCCGTTCAAAACGAAATTCCGCACGTCGGGGCTTTATATTTCAGTGATCCCACCGCTTGTCGTCGGCGTCGCGGTCGGCATTCTGGCGGCCATCATGGGCGTGGGCGGCGGCTTTATAATGGTTCCGGCGATGATCTATTTACTTGGAATGCCAACCAAAGTCGTAGTCGGCACTTCACTTTTCCAGATTATCTTTGTCACCGGCTTTACTACCCTGCTGCATGCAACGACAAACTTTACGGTTGATATGGCGCTGGCCGTTCTGCTGCTGATCGGCGGCGTTGTCGGCGCACAGATCGGAACGCGGATCGGCCTGAAGCTGAAGGCAGAACAATTACGCATCCTGCTGGCAATCATGGTTCTGGGTGTATGCGGCAAACTGGCAATGGACCTGCTGTTGCAACCCGCAGAGCTTTACTCGCTTGGCCGGGGTGGTCACTGATGCTGCGTATTCTGATATTGCTTTTGGCCCTGACGGCGCCCGCTTATGGCGAAGAAGTCGTGGTAGGTCTTTCGCAAAACCGGGTCGCGATAACGGCCAATTTCGACGGCTCGGAAATTCTTATTTTTGGCGCGGTCAAGCGCGATGCACCAACGCCGGACACGGGTGAAATGCACGTGATCGTAACTGTCGCCGGCCCATCCAAACCAGTGACAGTGCGGCGCAAAGAACATCGCTATGGCATCTGGATGAACACGGATTCAGTTGTCGTCGATTCGGCCCCAAGTTTCTATTCCGTAGCCACAAGCGCACCGCTCGCCGACATTCTGCTCGATACCGAAGATTTGCGCCACAAAATCTCAATCCCGCGCGCCATCCGTTCGGTCGGCGCGCCAGGTAATGTGTCGGACGCGGCAAGTTTCACCGAAGCTCTGATCCGTATTAAAACTAAGAAGGACCTCTATCAGCTGAACCCAGAAACTGTGGTTCTGGATGAGGAAACCCTATTCAAAACGCAGATTGCGCTGCCCTCGAACCTAACCGAAGGCGCCTATATTACCCGGATATTTCTAACCCGGAACGGTATGGTCGTGGACGCCTATGAAACCACGATTGCCGTGCAAAAGGTTGGCCTTGAACGATGGTTGTATAACCTCGCACATGAAAAACCGCTGGCCTACGGGCTATTGTCGTTGTTCATAGCAATCGTGGCGGGCTGGGGCGCATCTGCGGCATTCAGATACCTGCGCCCTTAGCCGCGCCCGACACAGGTCCTATCCACGCCCGATGTAGGGCATCTTGGTTGCCAACACCGTCATAAACTGAACATTCGCTGACAGCGGCAGGCTTGCCATGTGAAACACAGATTTGGCTGCCTCTTTGACATCCATCATCGGCATAAGTTCCGCATCCGGATTTTCCGCCAGAACCCGCGCATTCAAATCATCAACAAGCTCAGTGCGGGCATTGCCGATATCAATCTGCCCGCAGGCAATATCAAACGGACGCCCGTCCAGACTTAGGGTGCGGGTCAAGCCGCTGATCGCATGTTTCGTGGTCGTATAACAAACTGAACCGGGCCGCGGGGAATGCGCCGACAGCGATCCGTTGTTGATGATACGCCCCCCCTGTGGGGCCTGATGGCGCATTTGGGAAAATGCCAGGCGCGCACCATAGAACATGCCCGACAGGTTCACATTCAAAACCTGTTGCCAATCCTCAAGGCTGACCTCATCGATAGTGCTGCTTGGCCCAAACATTCCGGCATTATTAAACAATACATCCAATCGGGACGTGACCCTGACAAAGTCAGAAAACACGGTTTTTAACACGATTGGGTCGGTGACATCGGCCACAAGAACATGCGCGTTTTCGTGGCCTTTTGCTAATTCATCCAGCTTATCCTTACGCCGGGCAAGCAGGCCGACCTGCCAACCGGCACTCAGGAAAAGTTGCGCGGTCGCGCGCCCAATACCAGAGCTTGCACCCGTGATAATAATCGACTGGGTCATGTCAGCTCTTCCTCAGCCGTCAGTTGAAATTCGTTTGGTGGCGCTTGCAGATCGTCGGTATTCAGCGGTTCCGGGGGCAACGCAAGACGATTACGCGTCACCCAAAACAGGCGTTTCTGTGCCCGGGTGATCGCGACATAGGCCAACCGTTTCCACAAAGGAATACCAGCTTCAATCCGGCCCGCACGGCTAGCGGCCCATAAATCTGGCGCAAAAACCTGAACGTCTTCCCACTGGCTTCCTTGCGCCTTGTGGATGGTCACGGCAGCGCCGTGCAAAAACGCCGCCCCCATACGGGCCGCAAATGGAATGAAAGGTTCTTCTTCATCCGGCATTTCAATTTTTATGATCGAGGCGGCAGACACCTGCGGTTCTTCGGCACCCACAACATGCAAGCGAGAAAATCCCGGCTTTCGCCCCGGCCCCAGATAGACGACCTGCGCGCCCTTGATCAGCCCACGGGCCTCAAGATCAATACGGCGCTTTCGGTGTTTCAACGGCAACTCAATGCCGTCACAAATCAAAGGTTCGCCGGGCAACAATTCATCCGGCGGCGCCCCATATGCAGTACGGAAGGCATGTATCAACCGCACGCGGGTGACATTCCGCCAAACCAAAACCGGTGATCGCGCCATTTTTTCGGCTTCCACCCGACCGGCCAGAACAACCCGTTCGTCGTTTTCAGCAGCGTCGCGCACCATGCTTTCGAATTCTTGAAAGCCGAGGTTTTCGTCAGCCAGTGCATGCGCCAGATCCAATATTGGATTGTCCTGCTCTTGCCGGTGAATACGACTTAAAACCAACTGCCGGGCTTCTGGAAGTTTTTCAAAAACCATCGTTCCGGACTGATTGACAGGCGCCAATTGCGCCGGGTCGCCGAATAATAGCAACGTCGGAAAAATTTCCTTCAGGTCATTATATTGCCGGTCATCCAACATAGAGCTTTCGTCAACAAGTCCTATATCCAGTGGGTCTTCACGCCGCTTCCAGCCAATGATGAAGTCGGACCCTCGCAATCCGGCTGTCGCCAGTGCACCGGGTATTGATCGATTGCTTTTGTAAAATAACGCCGCGCGGTCAAGTGCGGCATCGGTCAGCCCCTCAATTTCGGGGCGCTCGCCATTCCCGGCCAGCCATTCAGCAATTTTTTCGTATTCCGGGTCGTAAAGTGGTGTGTAAAGAATGCGGTGGATCGTCGTCGCCGGAACCCCGTGCATGCGCAAAACACTGGCCGCTTTGTTGGTTGGCGCAAGGATTGCAACGGTGCGCCGGTCCTTGCGGCGTCGCCCCTCGTAATCACCGGAAATGATATCGACTCCGGCCTCTTCCATTGCCCGATAGAGTCGCGCCAATAGCATCGTTTTTCCGGAACCAGCCTTGCCGATGACCCCAAGAACCTCGCTGCCACTTTGCGCCGTTGGCGTCAGAATGCTCTCGTCCAGATCGACCCCAACACTTCGCAAAAGGTCGGCGACACGATCATAGGCCTCTGCCTGATCTTCTGAAAATTGAAATACCGGAACGCTCATGACGACGACCCTACAGGCGTCCCCTTTTGCTTTCCAGCACAGTTGCCGTTTTAGGCAACCTCTGTTTGGCGATCGGCCTTCTGGGTAGTGAAACCAAATGAACTTCGGAACCACTCGCGAGACTCAGCCCGGCTGACACCAGCGCGCTGCAAAGTTCCCGGCCAAGCAGATTTCTGCATTTCCCACAAGCCGACGCCGATTTGTGCTGCGCCCTGACCGTCAGTTCCGATCACGTCGGGGTTCAACCCCAAGATCCGATAGATGCGTTCCATTCGCGGATCAAAAACACCGACAAAATGCGATAGGTGAAAGTTCTCCATAATCTCGCCCGCACCAAGAACAAGGCCAGCCGTGACATTGCGCGTTGAATTGGGTGCCAGACAAAACCGTGTGCATTCCCATATCAGCGGGCTTTCAATCCGAACGCCATTCGTTAAGTGTGGGAAATGATCCTGCACCATCGTTGGTCCGACAGTTGGCAAAAACCGCATTGAGCCACCATGAACGCCCCCTTCGGCAACCCAGATTACATAAAGTGGGTTCATTGCGTCGTATTCGTCCCGTTCATGGCCCGAGTCATCAACCGAAACATCCCATTTTAAACGGTGCAAAAACTGGTCTGCGCGATCACGAAACATAGTATCCCTAAGCCGCGGGAATTTATCAAGATCATTGCCATATATGTAACGCAACATTGGACTGCCCCTTTCCGACTGTGGCAAGGGGGACGTTACGTGCCAGGTGTTACCGCGTTGTTAGCGCAGCGTGCCAATATAGTTAACGAGGCTCTGCAAACGGCCATTCGGGGGCTTCAAACGACGATGATACCCGCGCTCATGGCCCTGGCTACCGCATGCGTCGTGTTCATCGCCCCAAGCTTGTGACGGGCCGCCTCTATATAGACGCGCAGCGTGTGCTCC
>JAHRVC010000178.1 GCA_019090885.1 Marinosulfonomonas sp. | reverse complement strand
TGCGCCACCCGACCCAAGCTCGCTGCTCGCCATCGTATCGCTCGGCATTCTGCCGATCATCCTAGGTATATCCATGTGGTTGCAGCAAAAACTGAACCCGGCCCCAACCGATGCAACACAGGCTATGATCTTTGCCTGGATGCCATGGGTGTTCATGTTCATGCTGGGTCGGTTTGCCAGTGGTCTGGTAATCTACTGGATCGCCAACAACACGATCACCTTTACACAGCAGTATGTCATCATGCGCTCACAGGGCTTCAAACCGGATATTCTTGGCAATATTACGAGCAGCCTCAAACGTAAAAAACCAGACCAAAAATGAGCGGTGAAGTCGCTCATATTTGGCGGCACCCGATAAAGTCGCACGGCCGCGAAAAGCTGGACACCATAGATTTGCTCCAAGGGCAGACTATGCCCTGGGACCGCGCCTGGGCCGTCGCCCACACCAAAGCGACAGTAGACGCGGGCGAATGGTCGCCATGTGCCAATTTTTCGCGCGTCGCGCATGTGCCCGCATTGCAGGCTATCACATCAAAGCTGGATGTGGCCACAAACCGCATAACCCTGACACACCCCGCGCGGCCCGAACTGACGTTTGATCCCGATAATGAGGCGCAGATATTTCTGGATTGGGTGACCCCTTTGATGCCCAAGAAACGCCCGCAATCAAGCCGGATCATTCGGGTTCCGTCACGCGGCATGACAGACACCGATTTCCCATCAATAAGCCTGAACAACTTGGCGTCCAATCGGGCGGTTAGTAACCAAATGGGCACAGATATTTCACCCCAACGCTGGCGCGGAAATATCTGGCTGGATGGGTTGGGCGCTTGGGAAGAATTTGACTGGATCGGCAAACGAATTTCAATCGGAACAGCGGAATTCACAGTGCAAGAACGCATCGAACGTTGCAAGGCGACCGAAGCAAACCCACAAACGGGAACCCGCGATGCAGATACGCTTGATGCGTTGATGTCCGGTTGGGGCCACATGGATTTTGGCGTCTACGGCGTCGTTTCCAAGTCCGGCAATATTTCCCTTGGTGACAAAATCCGGGTGCTTTCATGAAACTGCCATTTCCATTAGCCGAACAAACCGCAGCAGAGCTTGAGGCGGGACGCCTGATGTTTGCTGGCGAAACAGAATTCCTAAAGGGTGTTGTGGCGATGGATGGGCTGCCACCCGCAGACCGCCTGGAAGTTTGCTTTGCTGGCCGCTCCAACGTCGGAAAGTCGACATTGATCAATGCGCTAACCGGGCGCAAGGGGCTGGCACGCGCATCCAACACGCCCGGGCGCACCCAAGAAATCAACTATTTCACCTGCGCCGATCAGTATCTGGTCGACTTGCCCGGTTATGGGTTTGCAAACGCACCGATGAAAGTCGTTGAAAAATGGCAGCGGTTGCTAAAATCTTACCTGTCGGGTCGCCAAACCCTGCGCCGGGCGTTTGTGCTGATTGATGCGCGCCATGGCGCAAAAAAGGTCGACGAAGAAATCTTTAGTCTGCTGGATTCTGCCGCCGTAACATTTCAGGTCGTTCTGACCAAAATCGACAAAGTCAAAGCCGCCGACCGCGAACGCAATCTAGCGCAGGTGCGCGCCAGCCTGTCCAAACACCCGGCAGCATTTCCCGAGCTTGTAACCACGTCATCCCAAAAGGGTGACGGGATTGATACGCTGCGTGCCATTATTGCAGGCATCACATAGTCGGCTCTGCGCCCAAGATTGTGGCCTTTGGACACTTGCGCCAAGCCCCTTCATTCGAATAACTGGGCGTGACCAAAGGACAATTGTCATGAAAAAGCAGGACGCTATGAATCGCGACTGGATTGCAACCGCCAAGACCCTATCCCAAGCCCTGCCCTATTTGCAGCGCTATGACGGCTCGACGGTGGTTATCAAGCTGGGTGGCCACGCCATGGGCAGCGACGAAGCAATGGATGATTTCGCCCGCGACGTCGTGCTGATGCAGCAGGTTGGGGTTAACCCCGTTATCGTTCACGGTGGCGGGCCGATGATAAACCGGATGCTGGATCGTTTGGGGATCACGTCGGAGTTTGTGGACGGTAAACGGGTAACTGATAAGGCAACGATGGAAGTTGTCGAAATGGTTCTGTCTGGTCTGGTCAACAAGCGGATCGTTCAGGCGATCAACGCGCAAGGCGGAAACGCGATCGGCCTGTCGGGCAAGGATGCCAACCTTATGATTTGCCAAGCGGCCGACCCAAAGCTGGGGTTTGTCGGCAAACCGTCCAAGGTGAACCCCGAATTTCTGCGCTCGCTTGCATCGGCTGAATTCATCCCGGTTATTGCGCCGGTTGGCGTGGGCACCAATGGCGAGACATTCAACGTCAACGGCGATACCGCCGCCGGTGCAATTGCCGCCGCGCTGAAGGCTGACCGCCTTTTACTGCTGACCGATGTTGCAGGGGTCAAAGGCCCGAATGGCGACGTCCTGACCGAGCTGCGCACCGATCAAATAAACACTCTAACCTCCGAAGGCATCATCGCCGGCGGGATGATCCCCAAAACTGAAACAGCGCTTCTGGCACTTGAAGGCGGCGTGCGTGCGGTCGTCATTCTGGATGGGCGCGCGCCGAATGCCTGCCTGCTAGAGCTTTTCACCGAACACGGCGCGGGGTCCATGATCCGCCCAAACTAAGCAAGATATCAACATCCGAATTCGTCGGACTACCGCTCAATTCACCCGCGGTCTGAAATCCACATGAAGGCACTTTATTAATGACGCTGCGCCTTATCTTAATGCGCCATGCAAAATCCGGCTGGGACGACCCGACGCTGGAAGATCATGATCGGCCGTTAAACGACCGTGGACGGCGCTCGGCAACTGCGATTGGCAATTGGTTGGTGGCAAACCAGTATCTGCCTGACGCCGCAATTTCATCAACATCGCAGCGAACCCGTGAAACTTGGGAACTGGTCCGGCAGGGGTTTTCGCAAACTCAGGCAGAGTTTTCCAAAGCACTTTACCTGGCCTCACCAGACGTCATGTTGGGGATTATTCGAAAAGTGTCCGGTGCAAAGACGCTTCTGTTGTTGGGCCACAATCCGGGCACCGGATATCTTGCGGCAGACCTTGCCAATGCGAATCCGGACCACCCTCAATTCCAGCGGTACCCAACGGCGGCGACGACTGTGTTTGAATTTGGCCAGACATCATGGAGCGATATTGGGCCTGCACAGGGCCGAATTATCAATTTCGTAGTTCCCCGGGATTTAATCTAAAATCCCGAGAAATGTCCCCGGCAAACGCAAATGCGAATGCCGGGAAGTTTATCAGTGCCCCAAAATCTGCGACAGGAATAATTTCGTCCGCTCTGATTGCGGATTGTTAAAGAACTCTTCCGGCTCGTTCTGTTCAACGATCTGGCCCGCATCCATAAAGATCACGCGGTTGGCCACCTGACGGGCAAAGCCCATCTCATGGGTCACACAGATCATCGTCATGCCTTCTTCGGCAAGCTCGATCATCGTATCCAGAACTTCCTTGATCATTTCGGGGTCAAGTGCCGACGTAGGTTCGTCAAACAACATGATCCGCGGCATCATACAAAGCGAGCGGGCAATCGCCACACGCTGTTGCTGACCACCCGACAACATGCCGGGGTATTTGTCTGCCTGCTCGGGGATTTTCACCTTTTCCAGAAAACGCATCGCGGTTTCTTCGGCCTCGGCCTTGGGTATCTTGCGAACCCAGATCGGTGCCAGTGTGCAGTTTTCCAGAATGGTCAGATGCGGGAACAGGTTAAAGTGCTGAAAGCACATGCCAACCTCGGACCGGATCTTGTCAATGTTTTTCAGGTCCGACGAAAGTTCGGTCCCGTCCACAACGATAGATCCCTTCTGGTGCTCCTCCAGTGCATTGATGCACCGGATGAGCGTCGATTTACCGGAACCCGACGGCCCACAGACAACGATCCGTTCGCCACGGTTGACGGTCAGATTGATATCTTTCAGCACATGGAACGTTCCATACCACTTGTTCATATCTGTGATCTGGATCGCCACTTCATCGGAAACCTGCATTTGTGCAGCGTTTGATTCATTAGCCATTTTCTAGGCCTCCTTAATGGTGGTCTGTTTGAAGCTTGCGCTCCAGGTACATTGAATATCGGGACATCGAAAAGCAGCATATCCAAAAGACGAATGCCACAAAGATGAACAACTCCCAGTAAATCCCGTTCCACGCAGTGTTCGCGCGGATCAGATTGGTGAATGCCAGGATGTCCGAGATACTGATAAAGGCCACCAGAGTGGTATCCTTGAACAGGCCAATAAAGATGCCAACAATGCTGGGGATCGATATTTTCAATGCCTGCGGCATGATAATCAACTGCTGAGCCTGCCAGTAATTCAGTCCCAGCGAGTCCCCGGCTTCGTACTGACCTCTTGGCAATGCGGCCAAGCCGCCCCTAATCGTTTCCGCCATGTAGGCCGCGGAAAACAGGGTCACCATGATCATTACCCGTACGATGATGTCAAAATTCGTGCCCTTCGGCAGGAAATAGTTCAACAACAATTGAGCCACGAACAACAGCGTGATCAGCGGAACACCTCGAACGAATTCGATGAAACCGATACACATTACTCGAACGATAAACATGTCTGACTGACGGCCAAGCGCCAGAACAATGCCAAGTGGCAAAGACAGCGCAATGCCCGATACACCAATGATAACCGAGATCATAAATCCACTAATGAATTTTGATTCCACCGCTTCCCATCCGATTGGAACAACCGAATGAATTGCACCGGCCAAAGGCCCAGCAATAAATATCCACCAGATTACCGGTAAAATAAATGCTGCGATCAGCCCTAACAGAGCATTCTGTGTGGCAATCACTTTGTAAGCCAGATAGCCCACGCCGAATCCAGCCATCGCCATAAGAGGACCCCAGATAGAGCCGCCCCAGATCAGGAAAACCAACAGGAACGGATATACTGCCGTAAACATAAACAGCTTGCGCGGCACCCGGTCAAACAGGATCGGAGAGATTGCAACGAACAGCAAAACCAGCGCCAAAATAGCGCGCCAATAAAGATGTTTGGGATAAAAGCCAAATAACAACTGGCTCCACCGCTCTCGGATAACCGAGAAACACGCAGCAGATTCCAGACCACGTTCATCGCGGATAGCACGACACTCGGTCAGTGAATCTCCAACCCAGATACCATTCCAAAACCACGGAAGGATATCGGCCAGAACTTTGTACAGCAATACCAGCACAACAACAGTAACAACGCTATTTACCCACCCGGAAAACAGGTTGGTGCGAAGCCACAGAGCAATCCCCGACTGACCCGCAGGCGGTGCTTGTTCCGGCAACATATCGGTGCGGACATATGATAAGTTACTCATTTTACCGCTCCGCCAGTTGAGTTGATTTGTTGTAGACGTTCATCGCCCCGGAAATCGCCAGACTGATGAGCAGATAAATCCCCATCAAAAGCAGCATACATTCCAGTTCGCGCCCGGTCTGGTTCAGCGTGATGCCGCCCAAAGTCGATCGAACATCCATATACCCGACCGCTATCGCAAGCGACGAGTTCTTTGTCAGGTTCAGATATTGTGAAATCAACGGCGGGATAATGACGCGCAATGCTTGGGGCAGAACCACAAGACTCATCGTATTCTTGGGATTGATCCCAAGCGCATGCGCGGCTTCGGATTGTCCTTTTGAAATCGCAAGGATTCCCGCGCGGACATTTTCTGCAATGAACGCACCGGTATAAAATGACAAAGCCAACCAAAGAACGATCAATGATCGACGAATATTCAAGCCACCTTTAAAGCCAAAGCCTTTGAGTTCAGGATACTCCAAGCCAATTGGACGACCCAGCACGAAATAGGCAATCAGGACTGGCAACACCAAGATCGCCAGTTTGATCCAGAACACAGGCAATATATCACCCGTCAGTTCCTGCCGTTTCTTCGCATACCGCCCGAAAGCCCAGATCGCAGCTATCGAAAGTAGGAACACAATTACGACGATCTGATATCCATTTTCCCAAATGGGCAACGGCGCGAATATCCCGCGGTTGGTTACCGCAACGGAATCGTTAAACAACATCGACGCTGTTGCGTTGTCACCCTTGAAATCGCGTGGCGATGGAAAGCCCTCGGTCATCACGGCGTTGAACGCCAATATCCACAAAAGAACAGGGATATTTCGGAATGACTCAATATAAACCGTCATGATTTTTGCGGTAATCCAGTTTCTGGACAATCGCAAAACGCCAGCCGTAACACCAATAACCGTGGCCAGAATGCAGCCCAGAAAGGCCACAAGCAGGGTGTTAAGCAAGCCAACAGCGGCGGCGGTAAAGTGATTTGAGTCAGATGAATATGAAATCAAACGTTGATTGATATCATAGCCAGAGCGTTGTCCTAAAAAACCAAAACTGAAGTTTTTTCCAAGCGCTTCAAGATTTACGATAGTATTCGATACCAACCATGCAACCAGCGATACAAACCCGATCAGCGCAACAACCTGAATGGTCATTGAACGGTATCGAGAATCGTAAAGCAACTGGCTGAGGTGGAACGAATCCGTTTGTGGATCGGTCGTAGTCGTCATGAAAGACGCCCCCATGCTCCCTGATGATAAAAAACCCGGCAATTCTTTGACGACCGCTCGGGGTAGAAAGTGCTTTTGTCATATAGATAGTCAAAGGGCGCGGAATGATCCGCGCCCTTCTAATTTGGTTATCCTACCGGAAAGGAGGAGAATACTGAAGACCACCCTCGGTCCACAATCCGTTCAGGCCACGAGCAATCCCAATTGGGGTCTCTGAGCCGACGTTGCGAGCAAAGGACTCGCCGTAGTTGCCAACAGAACTGATGATGTTCTTGGCCCAGTCTGCTGAAAGACCCAGCTGCTCGCCAAGGTTTCCATCAGTACCCAGAAGACGGTTGATTTCTGGGTTGTCGGTGCCGCCCGCAAGCTCGCCAACATTTGCAGATGTCACACCAAGTTCTTCGGCTGTGATCATTGCATTCAAAGTCCAGCGAACGATGTCGCCCCACTGGTTGTCGCCATGGCGAACAAGTGGGCCAAGTGGCTCTTTCGAAATGATCTCTGGCAGAACAACATGTTCGTCAGGATTTTCGAATGTTGCCCGCGTAGCGGCCAAAGCAGAGGAGTCAGTCGTGTAAACATCACAAGCGCCGGCAAGGTACTGCTGCTGGCCTTCTGCGTTTGTTTCGATTGGAACCGGTTCGTATTCCATCTTGTTTGTGCGGAAATAGTCGGCCAAGTTCAGTTCGGTTGTTGTACCTGTTTGGATACAAACCGTTGCGCCATCCAGATCTTTCGCGGACGAAACGCCCAGTTCTTTTGGAACCAAGAAACCTTGGCCGTCATAGAACGCGATACCTGCGAATTCAAACTTCAGGTCAACGTCGCGCGAAAATGTCCATGTTGTGATACGTGACAACAGATCAACTTCGCCTGATGCAAGTGCAGAAAAGCGCGTGGCGCTTGTCAGCGGTGTAAAATCGACAGCATTCGGATCACCGAAAACGGCAGTCGCAACAGCGCGACAAACGTCAACGTCAAAACCTTCCCAATTGCCGTTGGCATCTGGCGATGCAAATCCAGCCAGACCGGTTGTAACACCACAGTTCAGCTTGCCACGTGCTTTGACATCGTCAAGCGTAGCTGCTGATGCAGTGCCGGCAGCCAGACCAGCAACGGTCAGGACGCCAAAAATTACGGATTTATTCATTGTTACCTCTTCCTGTTATTCAATCACCTAAGACAGGCGATACTTCCGGCCACAAAGGCCAGGGGCGATAGTATTAGGGAAAACCCCTTTACGGCGGTAAGTGTGGGCGGATTCATCGTTATTCGTCAAGTGTTTGTTCAGTAAATCGTATGCATTACCCTGCGCAAACACAGGATTATTCAGATTAATAGCACTTTCATTAATCAATGGGTTTTGTGACACAGGGCAAGGAAGGCTGCGGCATGTTGAAATGCCGACCGCTTCTGATTCGCCATCGTCGTCGCTTCGTCGTCTTGACCCCAGTGTTCAATCTGCCAATTTTCATCAATCCGGGACGTGTCCCACAGCAGGTCTGCCGGATAGACTCGGTGTGCCGCCGCAAACCCGATTATCAGCGACCCTGACAGGCTGACCAAATCGTGAAATGCAGCCAACTCAAAGCAATCAAAACGATTAACCAGCTCCAACAGCGCTGCATTGTTAGCGTCCGACTGCGCTTGATGGACGACACCCGTGACTGGTTTTAACCGCACACCCAACTCATCTGCGGCCCAATCCAAAAGCGGATCCCACTTTTCAGACTGTCGATCAACCAATTCTTTAGGCGACTCTGCCCGGTAACACAGCAAGTCTGAATCCCCATAAGCTGCGATCATCTCCGCCACTTCGCAAAATTGCACCGTGACTTTGTCTAGGGCCGAGTTGGCCGTGCGCGTGAATGGCATTGTATCTGGGTTGATCTGATCTGTCTGCGCGTCCCATTCGGCTGCGATTGCCTTGGCCAATCCAGACGTTGGAACAATCAGCGAAACGCGCCCCGGTGTTTTGACCTCACGATCGTCGAGCAATATCTGGTATCCATCCCCCTTGGGCATTGATCGCGCGTGCGACCAAAATCGTTTGGCCTTCCATTCGCTCATTCCAGATCCTCAAACGGATCCTCTGGAACGTCAGACGGGGCCCAGCCCATTGTATCCCAAGTCTGTTTCATATGGGGCGGCAGCGGTGCAGTAAAAACCATATCAGCACCCGTCACCGGATGGCGGATTTTCAGCGAGCGTGCGTGAAGGTGTAACTTTTTACTGATGTCACCGCCAAGTTGCGCACCCCACCCGTCGCCCTGATTTTCCTGACCTGATCCGCCATATTTCCCGTCGCCAATAATTGGGTGGCCAAGTTCTGCCATATGCGCCCGCAACTGATGGGTGCGACCGGTGATAGGCACCAGCGCGACCCAGGCCGCCCGGCTGGCAAGGCGAGAAAGCACGAAAAAATCCGTTGTGGCGCGTTTGGCATCGGGCGTTTCATCAATCTGGCGGGGATGCACGCAATGCATCTTTTCGCCTTCACCTTTCGCCCCCCGCCCCGGCGCCTTAACCAACCCGAAACGGATCGTGCCAACGGATGGGTTAGGAACACCGGCAACCAAGCCCCAATATATTTTCCGGGTGCTGCGGTTCCTGAAAGCAGCCGTCAGCGCAGTCGCCATTTTTGGCGTCCGCGCCATCAGCAGAACGCCGGATGTGTCCTTGTCCAGCCGATGAACCAGACGCGGCTTTTCATCAAACCCGAATTTCAACGCCTCGGCCATGCCGTCAATATGGCGGGAATGTCCGCTGCCCCCCTGAACCGGAACACCGGCAGGTTTGTTGAGAACGATCAGATGTTTATCTTTAAACAGCACAGATTGCTGCACCATTTCGGCGTCAGCTGGCAAAACATAGCCGCGTGTTGCTTTAGGGCGCGGTCCGGCATCCGGCAAAGGCGGAATTCGAATTTCTTGGCCCGGTGCAACACGAGAAGACGCCTTGACCCGGCCACCATCGACGCGAATTTCGCCTTTGCGGCACATCTTTTCGATGCGCCCCTGCCCCAGATCTGGAAAATTCCTGCGAACCCAGCGATCCAACCGCTGTTCTGCTTCGTCCTCACCTACTGTTAACAATTGAGCCCGGCTCATCCCTGCATTCCCCGCATTAAAGCAACGCCGACAAAAATTGCGACCAGCGACAGACCAACCGATGCCAAAACATATCCGCCAGCCGCCGATATCCGCCCGGCTTCATAAAGGCGTAAGGCATCCAGCGAGAATGTTGAAAATGTTGTAAAACCACCCAGCACGCCGGTCGTCACCATCAGCGCCCAACGATCCAGCCCCTTGTCGGCAAAAAAGACAAAAGCCAGCCCCATCAAAAAAGAGCCCAGGATATTGACCGTCAGCGTGCCAAATGGAAACGGTGCCGCAAGTCCGATCAGGAACCGGGCCGAGGCACCAAGTGCGCCGCCCAAAGCGACTGGAAGAATTGTTGCAAACATCGGCATTCCTTCACGCGCGGGGGGGCTTTTGTCAACCGTCGCCCCGTTGAGAGCGCAGCTTTGCAAAGAAATCCAAGCGTTTTTTCAGCTCGCGCTCAAACCCGCGTTCGACCGGGCTGTAGTAGACGCCGCGGTGCATATTTTCGGGGAAATAATTTTGCCCTGAAAACCCGTCCTCGGACTCGTGATCATAGGCATAGCCGTCCCCATAGCCCTGATCTTTCATCAATTTTGTCGGCGCATTCAAAATGTGTTTTGGCGGCGGTTCCGAACCAGTTTTCCGGGCCGCCGCCATCGCATTCTTATACGCCGCATAACCAGCGTTTGATTTGGGTGCGAGCGACAAATAAGTGACCGCTTGCGCCAACGCCAATTCACCTTCGGGCGATCCAAGCCGTTCATAGGTTTGCCACGCATCAATGCAAATCGACTGTGCTTGTGGATCGGCAAGGCCGATATCCTCGACGGCCATTCGGGTGATCCGGCGGGCCAGATACCGGGGGTCTTCGCCACCGTTCAACATGCGGGCAAACCAATACAGCGCCGCGTCAGGATCTGACCCGCGCACCGATTTGTGTAAAGCCGAGATCAGGTTGTAATGCTCATCGCCAGATTTGTCGTAGTTCGCCGCACGCCGCATTAACCGCGTGGCCAACGCGTCAACGTCAATTTTGTCTTTCAGGTTCCATGCCGCAATCTGCTCAATCAAATTTAGCAAAGCGCGCCCGTCACCATCAGCCATTTCCAACAGCGCTTCGCGCGCTGGCCCTGTCAGCGTTAGTGGTTTTCCAAGCTCTTTTTCGGCCCGTTGTGCAAGCAATTCCAGATCGACCTTGGAAAGCCGGTGCAACACCAAAACCTGTGCGCGCGACAACAGCGCTGCGTTCAGTTCAAAGCTCGGGTTTTCTGTGGTTGCGCCGACCAGCAAAATTGTCCCGTCCTCCATGAACGGCAGAAATCCGTCTTGCTGCGCCTTGTTGAACCGGTGGATTTCGTCGACGAACAGCAACGTACCGCGTCCGTTTGCGCGGCGTATCCTTGCCGCTTCGAACACTTTCTTAAGATCGGCAACCCCGGAAAAAATCGCACTAATTTGCACGAAATGCAGATCCGTTTCGTCTGCCAAAAGCCGGGCAATCGTGGTTTTACCAACACCCGGCGGGCCCCAAAATATAAGCGACGAAAAACTGTTTGATGACAACATCGCGCCCAGTGGTGCCAACGGACCAAGAACATGGTCCTGACCAATCACATCGGACAAGTGCTTTGGGCGCAGCCGATCAGCCAACGGCCGCATCTTCGCCCCCTCAGCCGGTTCGTCAGTGCTGTCAAAAAGGTCCGCCATGCAGCAACCGTAAACGTCGCGGCATGGCGGGGGAAGGGCAATCCGCCTAATTCAGACTGCGCCTTCCAACACTCAGATCCACCTTTAGTGCAGGTTTGTGTTCAGCCGCATCAGAATTGCCTGATTAAGCGAACCGCCAATATCCTGGCAGGCACCAACATGTTCGGTCTGATAGCCCAAACGGCTCATCCAGCGCTTCCATCCTCGCGGGCAAAGCCCAAGAAGCTGTGTTGCACCGTTTTCACGCGCCGTGCGAACCATTTCCTGCATCAGGTTTTTCTGCACCCCCAGACGCAATTTTGCCGGAACATCCTGCGCTACAAATATCCGAGAAGTTTCCCAAATATGTGCGCTGACCGGCGCATCTTCATAAAGAACGCTTGCCGGGATAGAATCCAGCAATCCAAGCTGAGCGTCACGGATCATGTAGCTATAAATACCGCACTTTGCTGTCGTTGGTGTCATCCGGATACCCGCAAGGACGCGGCCGAAATCATGAACTGCGATCCACCGGCTTTGCGGCGTATCATACTGGTCAAATTCCATGCCGTCTTCTTGCGGCAAGTCCCAGTTTTTCTGAACGATAAAGGACTCGTGACGAGCCTTTAGAACATCGGTGAAAAGTTCACCGTGGATATGCATGTTTTGAAATGACAGTGTCGTTGTCTGCATTGTAGTCTCCAGCTTGGTTGGGTTGGGTTGATAAACCTTGCCAGCCGGGACGTTTTGTCAGAGCAAATTGTATTCCTGAGCCCTTTGAATCGCCTCGGCAGTCGTCCGCGCAAAAAGACGTTCACGAGCCGACCGAAGTCGGGCCTTTAATGCGCTTTCTGAAATACCAAGCAATGCAGCAGCTTCAGCGTGGCGGCTTCCGTTAGCTACCAACCGCAACGCCATTCGTTGTGCATCTGTAAGGCTTTTGGGTGGAGTTGACTCTTTATGCAGACGGCCAAATATTTCTGCGATGACCGTCATTTCTTTGTCGGTAAACTCTCGATCTTCGCGTGCGAATCCGCCAATTGAACGCGAAGAAGTTGGGCCGTGTGAAACGGCAAACCCGTATTTAAGACCGAACCCGGCCGCCTGCTCTAGAATATTATGAGGATCCGGATAGTCGAGTTCGCTCCAGCGAATCGTACCTTCGTTGCCAAATCCCCACGAGATCAGTGGATCGCACAACATATACCCTTTTTCGGTATAAAGTTGAATCCACCGAGGATCATAGGTTTGCACATTGATACTTGCCGATGAGAAACGGATATGCAGCCCCAACGCGTAGCCGCGCGGCGCCAAACTCGACAATTTTGCCAGACCAAGATCAAGTCCCTGCGTATCTGCCATGCCCTTTAGTATCCGTTTCTAAATCGTTCAATCTGCATATTCACTGTTAGAGGGGTTGTAAATTGGTTAGTCAACCTTAAAGTGTGTCTTGATAATGTTACTAAACCTTAGAGAGCCCATGACAGCCACAGATTTGCAATTACAAAAGTTTCTAATGGCCATTCCTGGCCCGGAACGTGATGATTTATTTGAGTTTTTGGGGGCTGCCAAAAAAACCTCTGGTGAAATTGAGCGGGTTGTAGACTCACTCAATACATCCATCAGTTTGAAACATTTAGGAACAGCCCGGCGTTTCAACTAGTTCAAATGCAAATGGGCCGCCTCAAAGAGCCGGCCCATGCAAATAATCAGACAAAACGTGAAAGCTTATTCAGCTTCTTCAGCAATGACGCGCGCTTTGTCAGCAGCGCCCTTGGCGTCGACATCGCGGTCCACAAATTCGATAATCGCCATTGGCGCCATGTCGCCAAACCGGAAACCGGCCTTTAGCACACGCACGTAACCACCTTGGCGGTCTTTGTAGCGCGGTCCGAGCACTTCAAACAGTTTCGCAACATATGCGTCCTGTTTTAGCTGCGAGGCTGCCTGACGGCGCGCGTGCAAATCGCCACGTTTACCAAGCGTTATCAGCTTTTCGATAATCCGACGAAGCTCTTTTGCCTTGGGCAAGGTCGTCTTGATCTGTTCATGTTCAATCAGGGAACCCGCCATATTGGCAAACAACGCCTTGCGATGTTCATGGGTTCGGTTCAGGCGGCGGTATCCGCGAGCGTGACGCATTTTATTTCTCCATCAGTCTATTTTATACTTTGTCCGGCAACCTGTTGCGTCAGGCTACTCTCCTTGGGGCAGAATTGCCCGGGTCGTCTCGTAGGCACAGTCTTCCTATGCCCGTTTCGTCCAGATATTTTATCCTGCCGCCCCCATTCTTACAGGCGCGGCAGGGAGTTCCTTAAAACTGGTCTTCGAAGCGTTTTGCCAGTTCTTCGATATTCTCAGGCGGCCATTCTTCGACATCCATGCCAAGGTGCAGGCCCATTCCAGAAAGAACCTCTTTGATTTCGTTCAAAGATTTGCGACCAAAGTTTGGCGTCCGCAGCATTTCTGCTTCGGTCTTTTGGATGAGATCGCCAATATAAACGATATTGTCGTTCTTCAGGCAGTTAGCCGAACGAACCGACAGTTCCAACTCGTCGACCTTCTTCAAGAGCAGCGGATTGAATTCCAACCCATCGTCGTCGTCCTGACGCTGCGCTGATTCAGGTTCGTCAAAGTTCACGAATATCGACAGCTGATCCTGCAAAATTCGCGCAGCATAAGCCAGCGCATCATCCGGTGTGATCGAGCCATCGGTTTCAAGCTTTAGCGTCAGCTTGTCATAATCCAGAACCTGACCTTCGCGCGTTGGCTGAACATCATAGCTGACTTTTTTGACCGGCGAATAGATCGCATCGATCGGAACAAGCCCAATTGGCGCATCTTCTGGCCGGTTTTTATCCGCAGCCACATAGCCCTTACCGGTATCCACGGTCAGTTCCATGTAAAGGTCAGCACCTTCATCCAGATGGCACAAGACGTGCTCTTTGTTCAGAACTTCAATTCCGGCAATCTCCGAAATGTCACCGGCGGTCACAACAGCAGGCCCTTTGGCAGAAACCGACAGGCGTTTAGGCCCTTCAACTTCCATGCGCAAAGCGACGCCTTTCAGGTTCAAAACGATGTCAGTGACATCTTCGCGAACCCCGGCAACGGACGAAAATTCGTGCAGAACATTGTCGATCTGAACAGACGTAATCGCAGCACCTTGCAGCGACGACATCAAAATACGACGCAGAGCATTGCCAAGCGTCAGGCCAAAGCCACGCTCCAGCGGCTCGGCGACAACGGTCGCAAGACGGGCAACATCATTGCCTGGCTTAACTTCCAGTTGATTCGGCTTAATTAGTTCAGCCCAGTTTTTGTGGATCAGCGTATCTCCTCAATTCCAGTTCCGTGGCCCATGTCCGTAAGCCGGGGAACGCCCGAGGTTAAAATGACGGTCTCGGGCCGCAGCTATCTGCAACCCGAGCTATTAAAAATATTCAGACCCGACGACGTTTCGGCGGGCGGCATCCGTTATGCGCCATCGGTGTCACATCACGGATCGAAGTGATGTTGAGACCAACAGCGGCCAACGCACGAAGTGCCGATTCACGACCGCCACCGGGGCCCTGAACTTCTACTTCCAGCGTTTTTACGCCATGTTCCTGTGCCTTCTTAGCAACGTCT
>JAHRVC010000177.1 GCA_019090885.1 Marinosulfonomonas sp. | reverse complement strand
GACTATGGAAACGATTATCCTATTTGCCCCTCTGGTTGGCGCGCTTATTGCTGGTTTCGGCTGGCGGGTGATCGGTGATCAGGCTGCGCAATACCTGACCTCGGGGTTGCTGATCCTGGCTGCCTTACTGTCGTGGATCGTCTTCCTTAGCTTTGACGGTGTGACCCAGCATATCCAGATCCTGCGCTGGATCGAAAGCGGCTCGCTGTCTTCAGATTGGTCGATCCGGCTGGACCGGTTGACGGCGATCATGCTGATCGTGGTCACGACGGTTTCCAGCCTCGTGCATATATATTCGCTTGGCTACATGGCGCATGACGAGAATTTCGGCGAAGACGAAACCTATCGCCCGCGTTTCTTTGCCTACCTGTCGTTCTTTACATTCGCGATGTTGATGCTGGTGACGGCTGACAACCTTGTGCAGATGTTCTTTGGCTGGGAGGGCGTGGGCGTCGCATCCTACCTTTTGATCGGGTTCTATTACAAAAAGCCAAGCGCCAACGCCGCCGCGATCAAGGCCTTTGTCGTCAACCGGGTTGGCGATTTCGGATTTGCACTGGGCATTTTCGGGCTGTTCTATCTGGTCGACAGTATCCGCATGGATGATATTTTTGCCGCCGCACCGCATTTGGCGGAAACCAACCTGCACTTCCTGTGGACCGACTGGAATGCTGCCAACCTGCTGGCCTTCCTGCTGTTCATCGGTGCCATGGGTAAATCGGCGCAATTGTTCCTGCACACTTGGTTGCCTGACGCGATGGAAGGCCCGACACCGGTTTCGGCCCTGATCCACGCCGCCACCATGGTAACGGCCGGTGTGTTCCTTGTCTGCCGTATGTCGCCACTGTTCGAATTTGCGCCCGAAGCGAAAATGTTTGTCGTCATCATTGGTGCCAGCACTGCGTTTTTCGCCGCCACCGTTGGCCTTGTGCAAAACGACATCAAGCGCGTCATCGCCTATTCAACCTGTTCCCAGCTTGGCTATATGTTCGTGGCCGCTGGCGTCGGGGTTTATTCGGTGGCGATGTTCCACCTGCTGACACATGCGTTTTTCAAGGCGATGTTGTTCCTTGGCGCAGGCTCGGTCATCACCGCGATGCATCATGAACAAGACATGCGTAACTACGGTGCCTTGCGCAAAAAAATTCCGCTGACGTTTGCTGCGATGATGATCGGCACATTGGCAATCACCGGGGTCGGCATTCCGCTGACCACGATCGGCTTTGCTGGCTTCCTGTCCAAGGATGCGATTATCGAAAGCGCCTTTGCGTCTGGCTCGGGCTATGCGTTCTGGTTGCTGGTCGTGGCCGCGATGTTCACCAGTTTTTACAGCTGGCGGCTGATGTTCATGACGTTTTATGGCGACGCCAAGGGGGACAAACACGCCCATGAGCACGCCCATGAAAGCCCGATGAGCATGTTGATCCCGCTTGGTGTTCTGGCGGTTGGCGCAATCTTTTCCGGGATGGTCTGGTATGGGCCGTTCTTTGGCGACCATGACAAAATGAACGAATTTTTTGGCCTGCCAACCCATAGCGAAACGACGACCCACGGCGCTGAATCCGCAACGCATGGCACGGACACGACCCATGCCACCCATACAGAAGCCGCCACCCACACCACTGCAATGGTCGCTGAGCATCACGATGCGCCACAGGGTGCCATCTTTATGGCCGAGGATAATCACATCATCGACGATGCACACCATGCGCCCAACTGGGTTAAAGTCTCGCCGTTCATCGCGATGCTGATCGGTTTCTTCACAGCGTGGATGTTCTACATCCGTCGCCCGGATTTGCCGGGACGTTTGGCGGCCAGCCAGCGACCGCTTTATAATTTCCTGCTGAACAAATGGTATTTTGACGAGCTTTACGACTGGGTCTTTATCCGCCCGGCCAAATGGCTTGGCAACTTCCTGTGGAAGCGCGGCGATGGCAATGTGATTGACGGAACGCTGAACGGGATCGCCCTTGGCATCGTGCCGTTCCTGACCCGCCTCGCCGGGCGGGCACAATCTGGCTATCTGTTCCACTACGCATTCGCGATGGTGATCGGCATTGCGGTGCTGATAACCTGGATGACGCTGAGCGGGGGAGCCAACTGATGGAAAATATGCTCTCTATTGTTACTTTTGTGCCGTTGGTTGCGGCAGCTATCATGGCGCTTGGCTTGCACGGCAACGACGCGGCGGCACAGCGCAACGCTAAGTGGCTGGCGCTGTTTGCGACAAGTGTCACCTTCATCGCCTCGCTGGCGATCCTGTTTCAGTTTGATCCAACTGACACCGGTTTTCAGTTTGTCGAGGAACGCCAGTGGCTGATGGGCATGACCTATAAAATGGGCGTCGACGGTATCTCGGTTTTGTTTGTGATGCTGACGACATTCCTAATGCCGATAACAATTGCGGCCTGCTGGAAAGTTGAGACGCGGGTCAAAGAATATATGATCGCCTTCCTGCTGCTTGAAACGCTGATGTTGGGCGTGTTCATGGCGCTTGATCTGGTGCTGTTCTACCTGTTCTTTGAAGCTGGCCTGATCCCGATGTTCCTGATCATCGGCATCTGGGGTGGTAAGGAACGCATCTACGCGGCGTTCAAATTCTTTCTTTATACCTTTCTTGGCTCGGTGCTGATGCTGGTGGCGATGGTGGCGATGTTCGTTGATGCGGGCACCACCGATATGGTCGCCCTGCTGGCCCACAGCTTTGCCTCCGATACGATTGCGGTGTTCGGATTTCAGATCGTGGGCGGCTTGCAAACCCTGCTGTTCCTAGCCTTCTTTGCCAGTTTCGCTGTGAAAATGCCGATGTGGCCGGTGCATACATGGTTGCCGGACGCACACGTGCAGGCCCCGACCGCCGGTTCGGTTGTGCTGGCGGCGATCCTGTTGAAAATGGGCGGCTATGGCTTCTTGCGGTTTTCAATGCCGATGTTCCCGGTGGCTTTTGATCAACTGGCAACGTTCGTTCTTTGGTTAAGCGCGATTGCGATTGTCTATACCTCGCTCGTGGCACTGGCCCAGAAAGACATGAAAAAGCTGATTGCGTATTCCTCGGTCGCCCATATGGGCTATGTGACGGCGGGCATATTTTCGGCCAATCAACAGGGCATTGATGGTGCGATCTTTCAGATGATCAGCCACGGGTTTATATCCGGGGCGCTGTTCCTGTGTGTCGGCGTGATCTATGACCGGATGCACACCCGCGAAATTGACGCCTACGGCGGTCTTGTGAACCGGATGCCAGCCTACGCGCTGATCTTCATGCTGTTCACCATGGCCAATGTCGGCCTGCCGGGAACCAGCGGATTTGTTGGCGAGTTTCTGACCCTTGTTGGAATATTCCAGGCCAACACATGGGTCGCCATGTTTGCAACAACCGGCGTGATCCTGTCGGCGGCTTACGGGCTGTGGCTGTATCGGCGCGTCGTGATGGGCGCGCTGATCAAGGAAAGCCTGAAATCGATTACTGACCTGACCACCCGGGAACGCGCGATCTTTGCGCCGCTGGTGGTGATGACCATCCTTCTTGGCGTCTACCCAAGCCTGATCACCGATATGATCGGGCCAAGCGTGACCGCCTTGATTACAGATTACCACGCCGCCTTGCCCGCCATGGGTGAGACACAAGCGGCGACGCATTAGGGGCCTGAACGCATGACATCTGCCGATTTTTACATTGTCCTGCCCGAGGTGCTGCTGGCTGTCTTCGCCATGCTCGCACTTGTTGTCGCGGTTTACACCGGCAAGGATAAAACCGCGCCGCTGATGTTCTGGCTGACGGCGGCGGTTATGGCGGCACTTGCGGTCTGGATCGGGCTGAACGGCGAAGGCGACAATGCGGCCTTTGGCGGCATGTTCAACGACGACTCATTCTCGCGTTTTTCCAAGGTCATCATATTGCTGTCAGGGGCGGCGATTTTGTTGATGAGCGCGCCCTATATGGCCAAACGGGATCTGCTGAAATTTGAATACCCGCTGCTGATAGCGCTGGCGACGGTTGGCATGATGGTCATGGTTTCGGCGGGCGATCTGATGACGCTTTATATGGGGCTGGAATTACAATCGCTGGCACTTTACGTGGTTGCTTCGTTGCGCCGTGACAGTGTGAAATCGACCGAAGCTGGCCTGAAGTATTTCGTCCTTGGTGCGCTGTCCTCTGGCATGCTGCTTTATGGTGCCTCGCTGGTCTATGGCTTTGCCGGAACGACGCTGTTTGGCGGCATCATTCAGACCGCAAGCGAGGGCCATGTGTCGCTTGGCCTGCTGTTCGGGCTGGTCTTCCTGATCTCCGGCCTTGCGTTCAAAGTATCGGCCGTGCCGTTCCATATGTGGACGCCGGACGTTTACGAAGGCGCGCCAACGCCTGTTACTGCGTTCTTTGCCACCGCACCCAAAGTCGCCGCTATGGCGATGTTTGCCCGCGTGTTGTTTGACGCTTTTGGCGGCGTCACCGGCGACTGGGGACAGGTGGTTGCGATCCTGTCGATCCTGTCGATGGCGCTTGGTGCAATTGCGGCGATCGGTCAGACCAATATCAAGCGCCTGATGGCCTATTCCTCGATCGCGCATATGGGTTTTGCGCTAATGGGGCTAGCTGCGGGAAATGCCGGCGGTGTGCAGGCGATGCTGATCTATCTGGCGATCTATGTGACGATGAATATAGGCACCTTCGCCTTCATCCTGTCGATGGAGCGCGACGGGCGGCCAGTTACCGATATATCCGGGCTGAACATGTTGTCCAAAAGCGAACCGCTGAAAGCGCTGGCGATGCTGGTGCTGTTGTTCTCGCTTGCAGGCGTGCCGCCATTGGTGGGCTTTTTTGGCAAGTTCTATGTGCTGAAAGCCGCCGTTGACGCCAATCTGGTCTGGCTTGCTGTGGGCGGGGTGATCGCGTCCGTTATCGGTGCGTTTTATTACCTGCGTCTGGTGTTTTTCATGTATTTCGGCAAAGAGGGCGACGGCATTGACGGCGCGATGGCCCCGGTTGCTTGGGTGTTCCTGATGGGCTCGGCGGCGATTATGGTTGTTGGCGTGGTCAATCTGTTCGGGATCGAAGCGCTTGCGGCTACTGCGGCAAATGCCCTTGTCAACTAACTGGCCAAGCGACGTTGGCCGCCGGGTTCTGCCCGAAATTGACAGCACTAACGCGCAGGCCGCGCGTCTGGCGCCCGATCTGACCGGACCTGAATGGATACTGGCCCTGAAACAGACCGATGGCCGGGCCCGGCGCGGGCGCGGCTGGGTTGATCCGCCGGGAAATTTTGCAGCCACTTATGTAATGCGCCCCAACGGCCCGCCTGATCAGATGGCTTTGCGCAGTTTTGTGGCGGCACTGGCGCTTTATGATGCCTGCGTTGCGGCCACGGGGCGGGCCGAAGGACTGGCGCTTAAATGGCCGAATGATGTGTTGCTGAATGGCGGGAAACTGGCCGGGATCCTGTTGGAAAGTGCGGGCAGTGGTGGGAATATCCCGTATCTGGCAATCGGCTTTGGCGTTAATCTGGTGGCTGCACCGGACGCAGGCTCAGTTGAACAGGACGCCACCAGCCCCGTCAGCCTGCTGTCACAAACCGGCGCGAAAGTTACACCAGAAGACTTCCTTGATCTGCTGGCCCCGGCATTTGCCAAATGGGAAACCCAGCTTACCACCTATGGTTTCCCGCCGATCCGCGAGGCTTGGCTTTCGCGCGCCGCGCGGTTAGGCGAGGTCATCACGGCCCGCACCGGCAAGACCGAGACAACCGGCACTTTCGAAACCATAGATGTGTCAGGTCAACTGGTCCTATCGACAGCCAAAGGCCGACAGGTTATCCCTGCGGCGGACATTTTCTTTTAGGGGCAAAATATGCTTCTCTGCATCGACACCGGCAACACCAACACGGTCTTTTCCATCTGGGACGGTGAAAAATTTCTGGCGACATGGCGCGCCTCGACCGAGCATCAGCGCACCGCGGATCAGTATTTCGTCTGGCTGAATACGCTGATGAAGGCCAATGACCTGCAGGTGACGATTGATGCCGCGATTATCTCATCCACGGTGCCGCGCGTGGTTTTCAACCTGCGTGTTCTGTGTGACCGCTATTTTAACTGTCGTCCGCTGGTGGTCGGCAAACCGGAATGCATGCTGCCGGTAGAACCGCGTGTTGATCCGGGCACACGTCCCGGCCCTGACCGGCTGGCCAATGCGGCCGGTGCATTTGAGCGGCACGGCGGTGATGTGGTGGTTGTCGATTTCGGCACGGCGACGAATTTTGATGTCGTGGCCGCCGATGGCGCCTATGTAGGCGGTGTCATCGCACCGGGCGTTAACCTGTCACTGGAAGCATTGCACCAGCGCGCCGCCGCCCTGCCGCATGTGGATATCACCCAACCCGAGCAGGTGATCGGAATGAACACCGTCGCTTGCATCCAATCAGGCGTTTTCTGGGGCTACACCGGGCTGATCATGGGCATAACGCGCCGTATCCGCGAGGAATATGGACGAAAAATGAAGGTTATCGGCACCGGTGGCCTCGCGCCGCTGTTTGCACAGGGCGAAAAGCTATTTGACGTGGTCGAAGATGACCTGACGATGCACGGATTGACCGTGATCAACGCTTTCAACAAGGAAAATGGAAATTGACAAGTAACCGGCTTATTTATCTGCCGCTCGGTGGCGCAGGTGAAATTGGAATGAATTGTTATGTCTACGGCTATGGGCCGGCAGACAAAGAGCGTTACATCATTGTCGACCTAGGCGTGGCATTTCCGGATATGGACAGCACGCCCGGCGTCGACCTGATTTTTGCTGATATCGCGTGGATCGAGGCGCGCAAAGATCGGCTGGACGCGATATTTATTACCCACGCACATGAGGATCATATCGGTGCCATCGGCCACCTATGGTCGCGCCTTGGCGCGCCTATCTATGCCCGCGCGTTCACATCGCATCTGGCCCGGTTGAAATTCGAAGAACATGGCCATGACGAAATGGCGATCAACACCGTTGGTGCGTTCCCTGAAATGACCCAAGTTGGGCCGTTCAGCGTTGGTTTCGTGCCAATCAGCCACTCGATCCCGGAAAGCTCCGGGTTGGTGATTGATACGGAAGCGGGCCGTCTGGTGCATACGGGTGATTTCAAAATTGATGAAACCCCCGGTGTTGGCGAAGCATTTGACCGCAAGCTTTGGGCCAAGGTTGCAAAACCCGGCGTGCGGGCGCTGATCTGTGACAGCACCAATGTGTTTTCCCCTGAACCGGGCCGTTCTGAGGTGACTGTCGGGCCTGAGATTGAAAAGCTCGTCGCCAGTTCAAAGGGCATGGTCGTTGCCACGACTTTTGCCAGCAATATCGCGCGTGTTAAGACCCTTGCGGTTGCAGGCCAACGGGCAGGGCGCTCGATTGTGTTGCTGGGCCGTTCGATGCGTCGGATGGTTACCGCTGGCGTCGAAGTTGGCATTCTGAAAGATTTCCCCAAGACTATCAGCCCCGAGGACGCCAAGGCTTTGCCGCGTGAAAACGTGATGTTGCTTGCCACCGGCTCGCAAGGGGAACGCCGGGCTGCCAGCGCGCAGCTGTCGCGCGGAAAATACCTTGGGATGTCATTGAAAGAGGGCGATCTGTTCCTGTTTTCGTCCAAAACAATTCCGGGCAATGAAAAATCAGTGGCCCGGATCGTTAATGCCTATTCAGAAATGGGCGTGGACGTGGTGGATGACAGTTCCGGCCATTACCATGTGTCGGGCCACGCAAACCGCCCCGATTTGGCCGAGATGCACAAGATTATCCAACCGCAATTCGTGATCCCAATGCACGGCGAACACCGGCATTTGCGCGAACATGCAAAACTGGGCGAAAGCGGTGGTTTCAAATCGGTGATTGCCCCCAATGGCACAATGATCGAGCTGACCGGCAACGCGCCCAAGGTCGCGGAATTTATCGAAACCGGGCGGACCTATCTGGACGGTCGGGTGCAGATCGGCGCGATGGACGGGGTTGTGCGTGATCGGATCAGAATGGCGCTATACGGCCATGTTGTGGTGACGCTTATCATCGAGGATGGCAAACCTTTGGGCGACGCTTGGTGCGAAATCATTGGTCTGCCGAAAGTGGGCAGATCACGCACGCCGTTGATCGAAGTTCTGGAAGAGGATTTGACCCAGTTCCTGATGCGCGCCAACAAGAAAACACTGGCAAGCGACGATAAGCTGAACGAAGCGATCCGCCGGATCGTGCGCAATTCGTCCAAGGAAGAGATTGGCAAAAAGCCAGAAGTAACGCTGGTGGTCAGCCGTTTGGCGGGATGAGTGTGCCTGGGCGCTGACTCGTTCAGATTGGGGCGATGGCAGACTGGGGCAATGGTTTCCGGAGCAGCGCGAAGCTCCGTGAAAACCCCGGCTGATGATTTACGCGATACTCGGGGCAAGATTTAGGATCATCACCAGCGCCACATGCCGGTTTGGGCGTCGATGTGGCGATGGTGATGATGGCCCCGTATTATTGTAAGCTTAGCAGCTGTCAAAAGCGGCAGGTGCTCAGTCTTCCATCCGCGATTCAAAGCTAAGCGCGATGAAACTGGGCATGTGTTCGCCCATTCCAACAACCTTGTTCTTTTCGTCCCGTTGGCCACGTCCGCCGCGCGAACGTCCGCCCCGTTTGGGCTTGTCGTCATCTGACTTGGTGATGGGTGGGGCGGCCGGTTGTTCCGGTGCTGCCTGCGCTTCACTGACGGCCGGAACGCTGGTTTCGGGCGCGGTTTCTTTTGCGGGTTCAGGTTTGCGCGACCTTGATCGTGATCTTGTTCGTCCGCAGCGGGTTGGCTTTTCCTCGGTCGGTGCGGCCACGTCTGCGGTGGCCTCCTCGGCAGGGGCATCACCGGTCAACAGGTTTTTGCCACGGGTAATGGTTTTTTCAATCAGCCGCTCAATCGCATCCAGATTTTTTTCGTCACGGGTTTCGCAGATCATGATCGCTTTGCCGTCGCGCCCGGCGCGTCCGGTGCGCCCGATCCGGTGCACGTAATCCTCGGCGTGGCTTGGCACATCGAAGTTGAAAACATGGCTGACGCTTGGCACATCCAGCCCGCGCGCAGCCACATCAGAAGCAACAAGAATACGCAAATTTCCTTCGCGAAACCCGTCCAGTGTTTTCGTGCGCTGTGACTGATCCAGATCGCCGTGGATCGGGGCCGCGTCATAGCCGTTTTTCTTTAGCGACTTGGCGACAGTGTCCACATCCATCTTGCGATTGCAAAAGATGATGGCATTGGTGCAGGCGTCGCCCTCGGCATCAATCAGCGCGCGCAGAAGTTGGCGCTTTTCGCTGGCGACGCGATCACGCCGCCCGCCATTAAGCATGATGACCGTCTGTTCAATATTCTCGGCAGCGGTCGCTTGGCGTGCAACCTCGATCCGGGCCGGGTTGGACAGGAAGGTGTTGGTGATCCGCTCAATTTCGGGCGCCATCGTGGCCGAGAAAAACAGCGTCTGGCGGGTAAATGGCGTGACCGAAAAAATGCGTTCGATATCGGGAATAAAGCCCATATCAAGCATCCGGTCGGCTTCGTCCACAACCATAATCTGAACGCCGGTCAACAGCAGTTTGCCACGTTCAAAATGGTCCAGCAGGCGGCCCGGTGTGGCGATCAAAACATCAACGCCCCGGTCGATCAGCAAATCCTGTTCCTTGAACGAAACACCGCCGATCAACAGCGCCTTGGTCAGCCTTACGTGTTTGGCGTATGTGTCAAAGTTTTCGGCGACCTGCGCGGCCAATTCGCGTGTTGGGCAAAGCACCAGCGAGCGGGGCATGCGGGCCCGGGCCCG
>JAHRVC010000176.1 GCA_019090885.1 Marinosulfonomonas sp. | reverse complement strand
TCAGCGTTGCGTGCGGGCAAGTTGCCATAATCGTGTCAAACGTTGGGGTATCGGCAAGAACGGGGGCATTTGCGGTAGGATCATCGCGCTGCCCCCAGCCATCAAGGATACAAAGAACAACAGGTTTGGGCGTGGGCATTGGCGGCCTCATGATTTGCAATACGGTTCTAGCGCGCCGCGCGCGCAGGCGAAACCGGGTCTGTAGCATTTGTTGCCCGAAACATCAGGCGCGGTGATATGGGCTATTGGCCAGAATACTAGCTGCCCGATAAAGTTGCTCACAAAGCATCACCCGCGCCAACATATGTGGCCAGACCATTTTACCCAGAGACAACGAAAAATCTGCGCGGGATCGCACGTTCTGCGCGATGCCGTCCGCACCGCCGATTACAAACGCTAAATCCTGTCGGCCGGTGTCGCGCCATTTTCCTAGCAGGTCGGCAAATTCAGGTGACGTTGTCGTCTTGCCCCGCTCGTCCATCACACAGATGAATGCGCCTGACGGAGCGGCCTTTTCCAGCAAGGTTGCCTCGGCGGCCATGCCACCACCTTTTTTGTCTTCCACTTCAAACAGCTTGGCCGGGCCCAACCCAAGGGCGCGACCGGTGCGATCAAATCGGGTCAGGTAGTCGTCAACGAGCATACGCTCTGGCCCTGCCCGCATACGTCCAACAGCGCATATCTGGACCCGCATCAGGCTTCTGCCGGCGCTTGCCCCGGGTTCATCCACATTTTTTCAAGTTGGTAAAACTCACGAACTTCGGGGCGGAACACATGAACAATCACGTCGCCCGCGTCGATCAAAACCCAATCGCCCTGATCTTTTCCCTCGGTCTTTGAAAGAATAGCAAATTCGTTCTTGATCCGGTCGGTCAGCTTTTCTGACATCGAAGAAACCTGCCGCGTCGAGCGGCCAGAGCAGACAACCATGTAGTCCGCAATTTGGGTTTTGCCACGCAAATCAATCGAGATCACGTCCTCGGCTTTATCGTCGTCCAATGCTGCAAGAATAAGTTCAAGCAAAGCTTTGCTTGAAGAGGTTTTCGAAAGGCTGGTCATTGCCGCTTTCGAGGCAGTCGTTCCACCAACTGCTTGGGTCGTTTGAGACAGGACATTGCCCTCCTTGACTAGCGCGCCATAAAACCTCGACGCATTGAACGACTCTAAGGTAGCATTAGTTGGCAAAATTCTCAATGCAGCGTAGGTGACTGCGCGTCACAAAAGCGAGAATTACGCCACAGGCATTTAGTCGGTAATTTCACCCTTATTAGAGTCTGTTTTTTGTGGATCCAACACCCGGATTTCACGCTGAGGGAACGGAATCGAAATATTATTTTCTTTAAATGTGTCCCAAAGCGCCAAATATACATTGCCGCGAATATTCGTTAGCCCGCCAGTTGGGTCTTTTATCCAGAATCGCAGGATGTAATCCACGGAACTGTCACCAAATCCGACGATATGACAAACCGGTGCGCGGTAGCCCAGCACCCTGTCAACAGATTTGGCAGCTTCAATTGCAAGCGCGCGAACGCGGTGGGGATCGTCGCCATAGGCAGTGCCAAAATTGATATCAAGCCGGACAAAATCATTGGAATGGGACCAGTTGACCACCTGCCCGGTAATCAAGTCTTCGTTCGGAATCAGGTATTCGCGACCATCACGGGTCACGACAGATACATAGCGAGCACCCAGAGAATTGATCCAGCCAAACGTTTCACCAAGCGAGATGACATCGCCGGGCTTTATGGATTTATCCAGCAATATAATCACGCCAGATACCAAGTTAGACACTACTTTTTGCAGGCCGAACCCAAGGCCAACACCAATTGCACCCGACAAGACAGCAAGCCCCGTAAGGTCAAACCCAACAGCTTTCAATCCAATGAAAAACGCTGCGCCATACAGAACGACTTGCAGCATTTTGACCGCAAGCACCCGCATTGACGGCGAAATTTCCTTATTCTCATGAATGCGTCGTGTGGTCTGCGTGCTGACCACACGGGCAAGGGTGAATAGCAGGCCGGTGACGACGAGTGCCTTAAGAACGGCGAGTGTCGACAGATGGAAATCTCCGAATTCGATAGCCAGACTTTCCAGAAATCCAGACACGGCTTCGACAAGCCCCAGATAGTAGAGCGTAATGTAGATCCAAAGGGCCCAACGAACGATTCGGCGCAAGAAGCGGTTGCGCACAAGGCGGCTAACGAAGCCCGCCAGCAACAGGGCCGTCGCGATAGTCGCAATCAATGAAAGCAAGTAACGCCGGGACGGAAAGACGAATATTTGCGCCATAATTCCTGTGGACGCCCACACAAGGGTCACAAAAAAGATCAGCTGTAATCGCTGATGCAAAACAACCAGCAGCCGCAGCCGCCATTTTGGCCAGCCTTCCAGCGTGCGCATCCAATCACGAAATTTCGGCCCCAGCCAACGGCTCAGCAAATAGGCCACGCCCAAACAACCGATCAGGATAGCAATTTGGTAAAGTCGTGAAGGGAGCAGCAGATTTTGAAACGGGGCCTGCAGGCTAATCCATAGCGCCGTTAGCTGATCTGCAAATGTTTGCGTCTGAGGTTCCATCACGGCCCTGTTTTCATTAACTTTGCCACGGTCCAAACCGCAATGGCAAGAGAACAGTCATTGCCAATCCAGTCGCCGTATCCAATGTGGATCAATCCGCCACTTGCTTGATGCGGTCAGGCCCTGTATTTCATTGCCCATGAAACCCGTTTTCGACATGGACGACCGTTCACGCCTGCCTTGGCGGTTTTTTGGTGCGACGCTGTCAGTGCTCGCACGCCCCTGAGGGTGCCAACTCTACCTGCCTGAAAATCCAATTCACCAATACGGGAGAGGACCTATGTCCCCCAAGACACTCTATGATAAAATCTGGGATGCCCACGTCGTCCAAGAAGCCGAAGATGGCACCTGCCTTTTGTATATCGACCGTCATCTGGTTCACGAAGTAACCAGCCCGCAAGCTTTTGAGGGCCTGCGGATGACCGGACGCAAAGTGCGTGCACCAGATCGCACCATCGCAGTTCCCGACCACAACGTTCCGACAACCGCGGACCGGTTGGAGCATGTCGAGAATGAAGAAAGCCGTATTCAGCTGGAAACGCTGGACACAAATGCAGCGGAATTTGGCATCCACTATTACCCTGTGTCCGATATCCGTCAGGGTATCGTGCATATCGTCGGACCCGAGCAGGGCTGGACATTGCCGGGAATGACCGTTGTTTGCGGTGACAGCCACACAGCGACGCACGGCGCGTTTGGTTCACTGGCGCATGGTATCGGCACGTCCGAAGTTGAACATGTTCTGGCAACCCAGACCCTGATCCAACAGAAATCAAAAAACATGAAGGTTGAGATCACCGGCAAGCTGCGCCCCGGCGTTACGGCCAAGGACATCACCCTGTCCGTGGTTGGCGCAACCGGCGCTGCTGGCGGCACCGGTTATGTTATCGAATATTGTGGCGAAGCGATCCGCGATCTGTCGATGGAAGGGCGGATGACCGTTTGCAACATGGCCATCGAAGGCGGCGCGCGCGCAGGCCTGATTGCGCCCGACGAAAAGACCTTTGAATATGTCATGGGTCGCCCGCATGCGCCCAAAGGTGCACAGTGGGAATCGGCGTTGGCTTGGTGGAAAACACTTTTCACCGATGACGATGCCCAATTCGATAAGGTCCTGACCCTTAAAGGCGAAGACATTGCACCGGTCGTGACCTGGGGCACCTCGCCCGAGGACGTGCTGCCAATCACCGGCGTCGTTCCTGCTGCCAGCGATTTTGAGGGTGGCAAGGTCGCCGCTGTTCAGCGTGCGTTGGATTACATGGGTCTTAAGGCGGGCACTCCGCTTGCCGAAGTTCCGGTCGATACGGTCTTTATTGGGTCCTGCACCAACGGACGGATCGAAGATTTGCGCGCTGCCGCAGCTATCCTGAAGGGTAAAAAGATCAAAGACGGGATACGTGCAATGGTCGTTCCCGGCTCTGGGCTTGTTCGCGCTCAGGCTGAGGAAGAAGGCCTTGCAGATATTTTCAAGGATGCCGGGTTTGAATGGCGTCTGGCTGGTTGTTCAATGTGCCTTGCGATGAACCCGGATCAACTTGCACCGGGCGAGCGTTGCGCAGCCACATCAAACCGCAACTTTGAGGGACGGCAGGGCCGCGATGGACGGACCCATCTGATGTCACCTGAAATGGCAGCAGCTGCTGCAATCACCGGTCGGTTAACC
>JAHRVC010000175.1 GCA_019090885.1 Marinosulfonomonas sp. | reverse complement strand
TTGCGAATTGACTGGAAAAGGCCCGATGTCTGGCAACAATGTCAGCCACGCCAAAAACCGTACCCGCCGCCGGTTCCTGCCGAACCTGAACCATACATCCCTGATGTCCGAAACATTGGGCCGCACGTTCAAAATGCGCATTTCTGCTTCGGCGCTGCGCACGGTAGACCACCGCGGTGGCTTGGATGCATTCCTTGCCAAAGCCAAGGACGAAGAGCTTTCAGCGAATGCGCTGAAAATCAAGAAAGACATAGCGAAAGCGCAAGCCACTTCTTAAGCTGTCATTCTTATTTCTGAGTTTCATCAGGCCCTGCCAACCGGCGGGGCTTTTTGTTTTTCTTCCGCACCAAGGCCTATGCTCAAAAAGTGTGATCACAATGGCCTTGCTGTGTGATCACAAGCTTAGATTTCGAGAATCGTTGACCCGGTTGTTTTACGGGCCTCCAACGCATCATGGGCAGCTGCGACCTGATCCAGTGGGAAACGCTGACCAATCCGGATTTTCACATCCCCCGCGGTGACCTTGGCAAATAATTCCTGCGCCATTTCCTGAGCCGACTCAAGCTCGGCCATATGGACGAACAAAGTCGGGCGCGTGACCTTAAGGGATCCTTTGGCCGCCAACAGACCCAGACTAAACGGCTCAACGTGGCCGGACGAATTGCCAAACGAAATCATCATGCCTAACGGGCGCAAACAATCAAGCGATGCTTCGAACGTATCCTTACCGATCGAATCCATCACCACATCAACGCCCTTACCATTCGTCAGCTCGCGGACCCGGGCAGTAAAGTCCTCGGTCGAATAATTGATGCAATGGGTCGCCCCGTGGTCCAACGCCAACTGGCATTTTTCGTCCGTGCCAGCGGTTCCAATCAATGTGATCCCTTCGGAGCGCGCCCACTGACAGCCAATCAGGCCAACACCACCGGCGGCGGCATGCAGCAGCACCGTGTCACCGGCAACAATCGGCGTGGTGCGGCGGAACAGGTATTGCACCGTCAGCCCCTTCAGCATCATCGCCGCCCCTTCGTCAAAAGAAATGCTATCTGGCAACGGGCAAACCTGAGCCGCCGCCAGAACCCGCATATCCGTATAAGCCCCGGGCGTCATCGAAGCATAGGCAACCCGGTCACCAACGCCGATGTGGGTAACACCGTCGCCGACCGCATCGACAATCCCGGCCGCTTCAAGGCCCAGCGGGCTGGGCAGGTCCAGCGCATAAAGCCCTGTGCGCTGATAGACATCGATAAAATTCAGACCACAGACCTTTTGCGCGACCCGAACCTGCCCCGGCCCCGGCATCGCCACGTCTAGGTCAACAAATTTCATTTGATCCGAGCCGCCGAAAGCCTCAATTATTACGGTTTTTGCACACATCACATTTTTTCCTGATTGCCAGCCGCGGCAGAATTCCGCCGCCTCTCCTATTTGATGACAATTTGCCGCGTTAAAAATTGGGGGCGCAACCCATATTTTGGTTTTGACACAAAAAACCAAGGATTTTTCTGATGAAACGCACAATAGCTTTCTCTGCAGTATTGCTCTCGCTGACACTTTCGGCACCTGTATTTGCCGATGTCGCCATACAGAACCCCTATGTTCGAACGTCCAGTCCGGCAGCAAGTTCCGGGGCAGCATTTATGGAAATCGTAAATGATACAGACCAAGCTGATGTTTTGATCAGCGCCGCATCAGACGTCGCCGCCATGGTCGAATTGCACACGCACATTCAAACATCTGACGGTGTCATGCAGATGCGTGCAGTCGAAGGTGGCATTGCCGTTGCTGCCGGGGAAACTCACCTGCTGAAACGGGGCGGCGACCATGTGATGTTCATGGGGCTGAACCGCAGCCTTGCGCAGGGGGACATGGTGAAAGTGACGCTGACATTCGAGAAAGCCGGTGATATCGTCGTTGAGATACCGGTCGATCTGGAGCGCTAATTTACGGAGGGGGCGCACCTAGCGGTCACCGCCCTGCGGCGAACGCATTTTGATTTTTGCGATTTTGGGGTATGCTTCGCTACGAACATCTGCGGAGCACACCAATGAAAGCACCTTGGCATCTTTGGGTCGTCGGCATTGTCAGCCTTTTGTGGAATGCTGGCGGCGCTTTTGACTACACCATGACCCAAACCCAAAATGAAAATTACATGAGTAATTTCAGCCCGCAGCAGTTGGATTATTTCTACGGATTTCCAACATGGGTTGTTGCGGTTTGGGCAATTGCGGTCTGGGCGGGGCTGAGCGGGTCTGTATTCTTGTTGCTGCGTAGCCGTTTGGCGACTTGGGCATTTACCGTTTCACTGTTGGGAATGGTTTCAAATACGTTCTGGGGGTTTGCAATGTCGGACACCTCCATGACCAAGGCGATGGGGCCCGAAGCGCTTTGGTTCACGCTGGCTATCGCTGTCGTTGCGGTGGCCTTGCTGTGGTATGCCCGCCGAATGAAATTCCGCGGCGTGCTGCGTTAGCCAATAACCACGGTCAGCTGCAAAATGTCTTGGCTGCTTGGCCAAATTCTTTGTAGCGCTCCCAAAACTTTTCATGTGAACGCCGGTCAGACTGGCGAATTTCCTGCGCTTTGTGAGGATCCCCAAAAAAGGACGAGGCCAGTTTTTGATCAGCACCCGACAGCGTCAAATTCGCCACATCCTGAATACAGCCGCAAAGCGTTCGGCTAACAGCGTCACGGCCCGACTGCACGCAGGCCCGTTCAATATCGGCAGCACTGGCACCTGACGCACTGGCGCAAAACAAAAATAAAGCAAATCTGATGTTCTTCATAAGACCGATCCACAGGTAAGGGGCACAGGAACTTTCTGTTGTCCTTGATTTTCAGGTCGTAACAACAGACTGCCAGAGCCCGGCACGCAATTCAATTCACAAATAGTCCGGCGGCGAATTGCCAAAACGATTTCTCCATCTGTTCATTTGCCTGCGATAGCGCTAAAGCCTGCAAATGAAAAAATCGGAAACCGCCGCATGTTGCAAGTATCCATCATTGTACCAATAAAAAATGAAGCCGGAAATATCGGCGACCTGATTGACGAAATCCAGATCGCCTGTAATGGCGTTGCCCAGTTCGAAATTATTGTTGTCGATGACGGCTCTACGGACGAGTCTTCGACTGTGGTGAAATTGCGCCAGAAAGACGCGCCCAACCTGCGGCTGCTAAAGCATGGCAACTCTGGCGGGCAAAGCGCTGCCGTGCATTCAGGTGTGTTGGCAGCCGGCGGCGCGATCATAGCCACTTTGGACGGCGACGGGCAAAATCCAGCTGCGGAGCTGCCAAAATTGCTGGCCCCCTTGATTGCACCCGACGCTGCTGCGCGATTGGGGCTGGTCGCGGGCCAGCGCGTAAAGCGACAGGACACCCTGTCAAAACGTCTTGCGTCGAAATTGGCCAACGGGTTGCGTGGCTGGCTGCTGAAAGACGGAACGCGCGATACCGGGTGCGGCCTGAAAGCGTTTCGGCGCGACGCGTTTTTGGAGCTTCCGTATTTCAACCATATGCACCGCTATTTGCCCGCACTGTTTGGTCGGGCCGGATGGGACATTGCCCATGTGGACGTCAGCCATGCCGCGCGCGGTGAGGGATCGTCGAACTATTCCAATTTTCAGCGCGGGTTGGTCGGGGTGGTGGACATATTGGGCGTCATGTGGCTACTGCGACGACGGAAAACGGCGAAAGCAACCGAGGTAGTGGAATGACCGCGGTGTTCGGATTTCTTCAGGTAGAAAACTGGCTGGAATTCTGGTGGGTTGTCTTTGGTCTGGGCGGCCAGCTGTTATTCACGGCCCGATTTCTAGTTCAGTGGATTGCCTCGGAACGTGCGGGGCGTTCGCTTGTGCCATTGGCGTTCTGGTATTTCTCAATTGCCGGTGGAATAGTATTGTTCGCATATGCGGTTTATCGCAAAGACCCGGTGTTCATTTTGGGCCAGTCGTTCGGCCTGTTAATATACAGCCGCAATCTGTGGCTTATCAACTCAGAGCGAAAACAGAATGCCCGAACGGACAAGTGACTGGCTGCTTCCCGCAGTTCTGATTGCCGGGTTAATCACGACATTGCGCGTGGTAGCGCTGTATTTTTCGCAAGGCGACATTTTTGTAGACGAGGCGCAATACTGGCTTTGGGGGCAGAACCTTGACCTTGGCTATTACTCTAAACCACCGCTTGCGGCTTGGGTGATCCGGGCGACGACCGAACTGGCGGGCAGCAACTCGCCCTTTTGGATTAGGTTTCCTGCACCGGTGTTTCACGGGTTAACTGCGGTAATACTTGCGGCGATTGCTGCGCGAATGCACAGCAGGCAGGCGGCAATGTGGACCGTTGTAACCTATCTGACATTGCCGCTGGTCAGCGTTGGCAGCTCACTTATTTCCACCGATACAATCCTGGCGCCATTCTTTGCGCTGGGTTTGCTATTCTACCTGCGGCTGGTGGACAGCGGCCATGTTGTTCATGCGCTGCTGGCTGGCTTGGCAATCGGGCTGGCGTTTATGGCCAAATATGCCGGAGTGTATTTCTTGCTTGGTGCGGCGCTTGCGGCCATTTTCGTGCCAAGGTTTCGAATATCTCTACCAAACACGGCAGCGTTTTTTCTGGCGTTCGTTCTGATAATCTCGCCCAATATCTACTGGAACATAACCCATGATTTGACCACCGTTGAGCATACGCTGGACAATGCGCAGTGGGTACGCGGCGGTTCGCAAGCCTTATCACTAAATTTTCTCGGGTTGGCCGAGTTCTTTTTTTCCCAATTCCTTGCCGCTGGTCCCTTTGTCTTTGCAACACTTTTGTTTCTGCCCTTCGCGCGCCGCAGACCGCCGCCGGCCGGACTGTTGCTGTTTGTCCTACCAATTATCACGCTTGTCTGCGTGCAGGCGCTGCTATCAAGGGCATTGGCCAATTGGGCGTTCACAGCCTATCTGGCCGGCAGCGTCGTCGCGGTAATCTGGCTGGTAGAGGCGAAAGCCCGCTGGCTTTGGCTCTCGCTCGTGGTCAACGGAACGGTGGCCGTTGCCCTGCCGCTGTTAACGACACAGGCAGAAACCTTGTATCTGGGCCGGGATCAGCCAGTCTTGGCACGCTATCTTGGCCGCGATGAGATTAGTCGCGAAATTCTGGATCTTGCTGAGACGTATCCGGGGGCAGCAATCGTTGCAAAAAACCGGGATATTTTGGCTGACCTGTTTCTGACCGGACATGGCCGAGATGCCCTAATTTTATCCGTCCCCCCCAATGGGCGGGCCAAAAATTACTATCAACAAAATTATCCTCTGAAACCACATTCCGCTCCGTTCGCTTTATATGTCACCACAAAGAGGCAAGTAATGTGCACGACCGGATCAGCGCGCCAAATCGCAACGATCAAAACCGACAAAACCGCCTATGCGGACCAAACGCTGCGTGTATTCAGGGTGTCGGGGGCTTGCCTGCGGGATTTGGATTAGCGTTACTATTTAATGCCGGCAGTTCACCGTTTTTTTGAATATCACCAAAAAAATTACCCCCACGGATGACGTCCCTTAAGCCCCTGCTCAAGCTAAACCGCCCAAAGATCTTTGAGCTGTTGGATCACCCACCTTGACCCCCTAGCGAACCGCGTTCATATCCCGTTCCCATGACAGACCTAGAACATATCCGAAATTTCTCGATCGTTGCTCATATCGACCACGGGAAATCCACGCTCGCCGACCGGCTGATCCAACTGACCGGCACGGTTGCAGAACGCGACATGCAGGCGCAGATACTCGACAGTATGGATATCGAGCGTGAACGCGGCATCACGATCAAAGCCAACTCGGTTCGGATCGAATACCCGGCCAAGGATGGGCAGACTTATATCCTGAACCTGATCGACACCCCCGGCCACGTGGATTTCGCCTATGAAGTCAGCCGGTCCATGCGCGCCGTCGAAGGGTCACTGCTGGTCGTTGACGCCACCCAAGGGGTCGAGGCGCAGACGCTGGCCAATGTCTATCATGCGATCGACGCCGACCACGAGATTGTGCCGATCCTCAATAAGATCGACCTGCCCGCGTCCGAACCCGAAAAAGTTTGTGAACAAATCGAAGACGTGATCGGCATCGACGCGTCCGACGCCGTGCATGTCAGCGCGAAAACCGGCGTTGGCATACCCGATGTGCTTGAGGCCATCGTCACCCGCCTGCCCGCCCCCAAGGGGGACCGTGACGCACCACTAAAAGCGATGCTGGTGGACAGCTGGTATGACTCCTACCTTGGCGTTGTGGTGATGATCCGCGTCATGGATGGCACGATCAAAAAGGGCGACCGCATTCGGATGATGCAAACCAATGCGGTTTATGGCGTCGACAAGCTGGCCGTTCTGAAACCCGAAATGCAGGACATCAAAGAACTTGGCCCCGGCGAGATCGGCGTTTTCACCGCCTCGATCAAACAGGTTCGCGACACGCGGGTTGGCGACACGATCACGTCCGAAAAATCCGGCACTGAAATGGCGTTGCCGGGCTTTAAGCCTGCACAACCCGTCGTCTTTTGCGGCCTCTTCCCGGTCGACAACGCCGAATTCGAAGACCTGCGCGACGCGATCGACAAACTGGCCCTGAACGACGCGTCTTTCAGCTTTGAGATGGAAACAAGTGCCGCCCTTGGCTTTGGCTTTCGCTGCGGCTTTCTGGGCCTGCTGCACCTAGAAGTGATCCGCGACCGGCTGGAACGCGAATATGATATTGAGCTGATAACCACCGCCCCCTCGGTGATCTACCACGTCTTCATGCGCGACGGCACGACGCTGGAACTGCACAACCCCGCCGACATGCCCGACATGACCCATGTGGACCATATTGAAGAACCGCGGATCAAGGCCACCATCCTTGTGCCGGATGAATACCTTGGCGACGTGCTGAAACTTTGTCAGGACCGGCGCGGCATCCAGATCGACCTGACCTATGCGGGCAGCCGCGCGATGGTGGTTTATGACCTGCCGCTGAACGAAGTGGTGTTTGATTTTTATGACCGGCTGAAATCGGTGACCAAGGGCTATGCCAGCTTTGACTACCAGATGATTGGCTATCGAGAGGACGCGCTGGTTAAAATGTCAGTGCTGGTGAATGAGGAACCGGTGGACGCGCTGTCGATGATGGTGCACCGCGACCGCGCCGAGGCCCGAGGCCGTCTGATGTGCGAAAAGCTAAAAGAACTGATCCCGCGCCACATGTTCAAAATCCCGATCCAAGCGGCGATTGGCGGACGGGTGATTGCCCGCGAAACCCTGTCGGCTATGCGCAAGGACGTCACCGCGAAATGTTATGGCGGCGACGCGACCCGGAAGAAAAAGCTGCTGGAAAAGCAGAAGAAGGGAAAGAAGAAGATGCGGGAGTTTGGGCGTGTGAGCATTCCGCAGGAAGCGTTTATTAATGCGTTGAAAATGGATGGGTGAGCGCCGTGTCGGAAACGCTCCGCGGGAGCGTTTCAGGCGCGAACGGGCGGAGTCCCGGTATGAATACTTTTTTGGGCGGGTGCGAGTAAGCGGTTTGCCTCGAACTACTTAGCAGCGCCTGTCTTTTCTTGGTCCAAGCCTTTTTTTGAAGTTATCTTCGCTTTTCGTTTCTGACCAACAATCTTTTTAAGCTCAGAATGCCGCTCAGAACGCCGGTATCTGGAGATATACCAATCAGAAATTAGCGTTTCAATCAATTCGACCAGTAACTCAGCTTCCCCTGGCTCCACGTCGACAATTGTATCAACCGCCTTTTCCATATGGGCACCGATGTCGCCAATTTCTCGGATTGCCTGAATGCCCGCATAGGTTTCTGGATCAACTTCGTCCCGAATAAAAGACAACTCCGCACCCAAATTACCTCGATTTTTTTGGGGAATTTCCCAAAAATCCCGCACAATTCCTTGGAGGCACCGCCTAGACATCGCGGCAGAGGCTTTGGGGCTATCATTCAAAATCAAACAAGCTTCTAGGTAGTTGTTGCGAATTTCCTCAGGAATGTATGTCGGCATTGGCTTTGCACCGGATCGAGGCAAGAGCTTCCAGTCGTTCAATTTACCAACGGAACCCCATTTGCTGCCCTGAACCATTTTAATAAATCCATTCTCAAAAAGTGAGCAATCGAGCGTGAGTTCTCCGCATTCTGGGTTAGGACAGCTAATTGCAGTCCATTCTAATGTGAAGTCGGAACGTTCTTTGATTGTAACATCAATTCCCGAGACACCTTTATGATAGTTAGCGCTCGCAATCGTTGTCGCTTGCCCGCAATACGAACAAGTCCAGTTAAATGGAGTTTTCGGCATTGGTTTTCACATTCTACAAACTTCACTCAAACAATGCGCAAAAAAGGTAGTTTGGCGCAACTATAGATTTCCTATTGTCGCCCGGCATCGCCGGGCAGCGCCTGACCCTCCCCACGGGAGGGCGCTTCGCACCCACCCAGGGTCAGGCGCTGCCCTAATCTCTAATACTCCACACCCTTCTGCGCTTTGATCCCGGCGCGGAACGGATGCTTGATCTGCCCCATTTCAGTCACCAGGTCTGCAATCTCGATCAGCTCTTCTTTGGCATTGCGGCCCGTCAAAATCACATGGGTCATCGGCGGCTTTTCGGTCTCCAGAAACTCCACCACCTCAGCCAGATCCAGATATTCATAACGCAGCGCGATGTTGATCTCGTCCAGCAGCACCATAGTGTTGCGCTCGTCCCGGATCATCTCCTTGGCCTTCTCCCAGCCCGCCTGCGCCGCCGCAATATCGCGCGCCTTGTCCTGTGTTTCCCAGGTAAAACCTTCGCCCATCGCGTAAAACTGGCATAGATCGGCAAAGTTCTCCTCGATCAGCGTCCGCTCACCGGTCTGCCAGCCCCCCTTGATGAACTGCACCACGGCTGACGGCATCTTATGCGCGATACAGCGCATGATCATGCCAAAGCCGGAACTGGATTTCCCCTTGCCCGGTCCGGTGTGAATGATGATCAGCCCCTTCTCGCCTGTCTCTTATACACATCTGACGCTGCCGACGA
>JAHRVC010000174.1 GCA_019090885.1 Marinosulfonomonas sp. | reverse complement strand
GGCATAGGCATCACAATAAGCCCCGGTGTGCAGTTCAACCACGGCGGCGCCGATTTTATGGGCTGCATCAATTTGCGCTTTGTCGGCAGCCACAAAGATTGAAACCCGGCAACCGGCGTCGCGAATAGGGGCGATGAAATGCGCCAGCCGATTTTCATCGCGCACAACATCCAGACCGCCCTCGGTGGTAAGTTCTTCGCGTTTTTCAGGCACAATGCAAACCGCGTGCGGACGATGGCGCAGGGCGATCGCCTGCATTTCATCCGTCGCCGCCATCTCAAAATTCAGCGGAACGCTGAGGGCATCCATCAAGTTGTCTATATCACTGTCGGAAATGTGGCGACGATCCTCTCGCAGGTGGGCAGTAATACCATCTGCGCCTGCGTTCTGTGCCAACAACGCGCCCCGGACCGGGTCGGGGTAAATGCCGCCACGTGCATTTCGGACAGTCGCGATATGATCGATATTGATCCCTAACCGCAAACGGCCAACGGGAGTTATTTCAGACATACCGTATTCCTTTCCAAAAAATCGTCAGTCTGATTGCACCGACAAGTCTGCCTTGGCAATCTTAGCATTGCGCCGTTTTTGATAACGCTTCTTCAATCGTTTGATCCGACTGGTCTGATAAACACTGATAAGCGGACGGCTAATCAGATAGGCGACCACAGCAGCAACGACACCGGGTGCCAAACCGCCGATAAGGTAGGGCATGAAAATCCGCCGGTAGAACCATTCAAGCCTGCTCCAATGGGCCACTTCATCGGTAAATATCGAGGTAAAATTGGTCCAAAGCTCAAGTGAGGCATAGGAAAATGTCCCGATAATTCGCGGCAATGGAATATGCTCTGTAAACCCCAGCATCCATGACCCAAGTTCCATCGAAATTCCGGCAATAATTGGAAATGTCAGCGGGTTACCAAAAAATGTCGCCAATACTGCCGCCAGCATATTTCCCTGCATCACAATCGTTAACAGTGCTGCAAACACGATATGAAAACCGAAAAAAGGCGTGAAACAAACGAAAATTCCGGCTGCTATTCCACGGGCAATCTTATGCGGGGGATCGGGCAATCTGCGCAAGCGCAACAAGATATAGCTGACAGCCCGCGACCACCCGCCGCGTGGATAGATCGCGGCAGCGATACTTTGCACGTAAGTGCGCTTAGTGCGGCGCTTGAACACCTTGTATCCGCTCCCGTGTTTTAGGGCTTGCGCCCGAGGTCTCTAAATCGCTGAACCGAGGCAACGTCGCTTTCAGCTTCCAGAGCCAGCATGATCGCATGCAAATGTTCAATATCGCGTAATTCTACGTCAACAATAAGAAGGAAATAGTCCGGCTTCCGGTCAAGAAACAACAAGTCCGAAATATTGGCCTTTTGTTCGCCAATCAAGGTGCAAATCCGCCCCAGAACACCCGCGTCATTTCGGATAGTCAGTTTTAGGCTGACCGTGTTCGTGGCCGGGTGCTTTCCGCTGTGCCACTGCAGATCGACCCATCTTTCTGGCTGGTCTTCTACGTCTTCCAAAGCTGCACAGTCGATCGCATGTATAACGATCCCTTGCCCGCGATAAGATATGCCAACGATCCGTTCGCCCGGCGTCGGCTGGCAACATCCGGCGCGACGGAATGTCTGGTCGGACTGCAATCCAACAACCGCGCGCTCCACGTCAATTTCTTCGCCACCCTCAGTAAGTTCCGGGTACAGCAGATGGACGACATCGCGCGCAGACAATTCAGCAGAACCCAGCCGTGCCAACAATTCTTCGGCGTCTGCGATGCTTAGTTGCTTGGCCGCTGTTTTCAGCGCCTTATCCGTCGCCTTCTTACCGATGTGTTCAAACGCTACACGCGCAAGCTCACGACCCAGTTTGATGAATCGTTCCCGATCCTCTTCGCGCAAAGAACGGCGGATTGCAGATTTTGCACGGCCTGTAACAACGATATCGATCCAGCTGGCCTGCGGCTTTTGCCCTTCGGCTGTGATGATTTCAATCGACTGCCCATTTCGCAAACGCGTCCACAGCGGCACCCGAATACCATCGACTTTGGCGCCAACGCAGCTGTCGCCGATTCTGGTGTGAATGGAATAGGCATAATCCAGAGGCGTCGCCCCTCGCGGCAGTTTCACTACTTCCCCCTTCGGCGTGAAGCAGAAAACCTGATCAGAATACATTTCCATTTTAACGTGTTCAAGAAACTCGTCATGGCTGTCGGCCACGCCAAAACGTTCATTCAGCGTGGCAATCCATTTGACCGGATCAACCGCAAACGGGTTTTCCGCCCGCACACCGTCACGATAAGCCCAGTGCGCGGCTACACCGGATTCAGCCACTTCATGCATCTGTTGGGTGCGTATCTGCACCTCTACTCGTTTGCCGTCGCGGCCAGATACCGTGGTATGAATAGATCTGTACCCGTTCGATTTCGGCTGGCTCACAAAATCCTTGAACCGTCCGGGAACAGCACGCCAGCGGCGATGAATGGCACCCAGCACCCGATAACAGTCGCTTTCCGAACTTGTGATTATGCGAAACCCGTAAATGTCAGAAAGGCGTGAAAATCCCTGATCCTTTTCCTCCATTTTGCGCCAGATCGAATAGGGTTTCTTGGCGCGACCGAAAACGTCGGCTTCTATTCCCTCAACTTCCAGTTCATGGCGGATATCATGGGTAATCTTCTGGATCACGTCGCCAGTTTCGCGTTGCAACGTTATAAAATGCCGCATGATTGAGCTTCGGGCATCAAGATTAAGGACTCTGAATGCGAGATCCTCTAGCTCTTCACGCATCCAGTGCATACCCATACGGCCAGCCAGTGGCGCATAGATATCCATTGTTTCATGCGCCTTTCGCTCCTGCTTTTCTTGTGGGGCAGCCTTGATCGTGCGCATGTTGTGCAAACGGTCTGCCAGCTTGACCAGGATCACACGCAGGTCCTTGGACATTGCCATGAACAATTTACGAAAATTCTCGGCCTGCTGGGTTTCTGTGGAACTCAATTGCAGGTTGGTCAGCTTGGTGACGCCGTCGACAAGCTCTGCAACTTCATCGCCAAATTTTTCTGCGATTTCACGGTAAGTGGATTTGGTATCCTCGATCGTGTCGTGCAGCAAAGCAGTAATGATTGTTGGATCATCCAGTTGCTGCTCGGTCAGAATTGCCGCAACAGCTACCGGATGTGAAAAATATTCCTCACCGGAATGACGAAGTTGCCCAACGTGCATTTCGCGCCCATATTCATAGGCGGCACGTATCAGTTTTTCATTCGTCCGGGGGTTATAGTTGCGAACCAGGTCGATCAGGTCTTCGACATCGATCATCTGGTCCGCACCTTTTTGGCGCGAAAGCGCCGGTTATTCCTGCCCTTGCGCTTCCATAAGCGCGCGCAGCAGGTTTTCTTCTGACATGTCGTCTTCGGCTGGTTTATCAGCCTCGGCCCCCCATAAGCAGCGCCATTGCGTCTTCTTCGGGCTCATCAACCTCGATCTGGGTCTGATGGCTTTCGATCATCCGCTCGCGCAACTCAGCAGCAGACTGGGTTTCATCCGCAATCTCACGCAAAGAAACCACTGGGTTTTTGTCATTGTCACGCTCGACAGTAATCGGTGAACCCGTAGCAATTTCGCGCGCACGATGCGACGCGAGCATTACCAGTTCAAACCGGTTAGGGACTTTGTCAACGCAATCTTCAACCGTCACGCGGGCCATAAAGCTCTCCAATCCAGACAAGGGAGGTATCGAAAGACGTATTTAGGCGCTCTGATCTTTAAAGACAAGCATCGAATCCTGCTACCAGACGTCTTGAATAGCCTTAATCGCGGCCAAATCGGGCTCTGGTAGTTGTTTCAGCAGTTCACGAACCGAGAATCCGAGAATCGGGTGCCGCCAGTCAGGTGCCACATCGGCCATTGGCACCAAGACAAAAGCCCTGTCCTGAAGCCTTGGGTGCGGCACGATTAGCTGATCTGGAGTTTCACTTTTTTGCCGATCCAATGGCAAGCCAAACCAAGCCTGAAACACCCCAACGTCTGGCAGGACGCAGTCATCAATTGCAATGATGTCGACATCCAAAGTCCGCGCTGCCCATCTGGCATTCCGATTTCGGCCATATTTGGTTTCAGTAGCGTGAATTAAATCCAGCAATGCCTGCGGATCAAGCCGCGTCTTGCAAAGCAAAGCCGCATTTACAAAATCGGGACCGGCACCGGCCGGAAAACACGGCGTTTCATAAATCTTGCTTTTGGAAAGGATTTCCACACCAGCGGCGGATAAATCGTCCGCAGCGCAGCCAATCGTCGTCGCCACACGACCCACATCGGACGAAATATTGCCGCCCAATCCCAAAATGACACAATTATACATGTCTTTTAGTACAGGTACGTGACGTCAATTCCAACTCACGCTTGCACCCATCAACAAGTCGCCTATGTAACAATCAAGTTTCACTGGTTCCCATTTATTTTTTTTCACACTCACGGATCGCATTGACGAAATGCAATTTGGAAGGACGACTCATGTTTTATCGTGACGAACGGCTTGCCCTGTTCATTGATGGATCAAATCTATTTGCGGCGGCCAAGGCCTTAGGGTTTGATATTGACTATAAACTTCTGCGTCAGGAATTCATGCGACGTGGAAAGATGCTGCGTGCATTCTATTATACAGCCCTGCTTGAAAATGACGACTTTTCGCCGATCAGGCCGCTTGTCGATTGGTTGAACTACAATGGGTTCACGATGGTGACCAAGCCGGCCAAGGAATACGTAGATAGCCAGGGCCGGCGCAAAGTCAAAGGCAACATGGATATCGAACTTGCGGTCAACGCGATGGAGCTTGCACCACATGTCGACCACATGGTTTTGTTTTCCGGCGACGGTGATTTCCGGCCATTGGTTGAAAGCCTTCAACGTCAGGGCGTGCGCGTATCGGTTGTCTCAACGATCCGTTCTCAGCCGCCGATGATTTCCGACGACCTTCGCAGGCAAGCTGACAATTTCATCGAGCTTGAAGAATTGAAGGACGTCATTGGTCGGCCACCACGCGAACCGCGAGACCACGAACAATATACGTCAAACGAAGAAGACTGACACTTGCTGCCGCCGGACTAGATTTAGATACCGGCGGCAGCTTGCTTCGGCTTTGCCGGGCGGTCAGCCAAATCATCCACGATGCAATATGCTGAGCAGGCAGGTACATCGACACCCTGCGCCAATCTGGCTTGGTGTGGCAGAAGGTCGATGCCAAAAGCACATAAAACACCCAGCGCAAGTCAATCTGGCAATATTGCTGGCCACTCATTAGACGTGGACCGTATTTTGCCTTACGGCTCAGACTAAAGAACTTGGAAATGCGCGCGGATGACAAAAGACACCTTAGAACTATATCTGGCCGCGCCGCGTGGTTTTTGCGCGGGCGTGGACCGTGCCGTCAAAATAGTTGAGATGGCGCTGCAAAAATGGGGCGCGCCGGTCTATGTGCGCCACGAAATCGTTCACAACAAATTCGTCGTCGATGGGTTGCGCGATCTGGGCGCAGTTTTCGTGGAAAGCCTTGCCGATTGCCCGACGGACAGGCCGGTTGTGTTTTCGGCACATGGCGTGCCCAAAGCAGTCCCGGCCGAAGCCGTGCGCCGCGAAATGGTCTATGTCGACGCAACCTGCCCCTTGGTATCCAAAGTTCATATCGAGGCTGAGCGCCATTCGGCCAACGGCCTTCAGATGATTATGATCGGCCATGTGGGACACCCTGAAACGGTTGGAACGATGGGGCAATTACCGCCCGACGAAGTTCTTTTGGTTGAAACCGCCGACGACGTAGCCGCGCTGAAAGTGCGCGATCCGGACAAACTGGCATTTATCACCCAGACGACTTTGTCGGTTGATGACACCGCCGGTATTGTATCCGCGTTACAGGCGCGTTTCCCCACCATCGTTGGCCCCCACAAAGAAGATATCTGCTACGCAACAACAAACCGGCAGGCGGCGGTCAAAGCCATCGCGAAAAAAATCGACGCACTATTGGTTATTGGCGCACCAAATTCATCAAATTCAAAACGACTGGTCGAAGTCGGCAAGGCTGCCGGATGCGAATACGCTCAGCTTGTCCAGCGCGCAGTAGATATTGACTGGCGCGCTTTGAAGGGCGTCCGCTCAATCGGAATTTCTGCAGGTGCCTCGGCCCCAGAAATGCTAATCGACGAAGTCTTGAACGCTTTTGCCGAGAAATTCGAACTGACGGTCGAAAATGTTGAAACGGCGCAGGAAAATGTCGAATTCAAAGTGCCCAAAATTTTGCGAGAAACTGCATGAAAATCCAACCAAACCTGTTTGCCTACACAGACGGTGCCTGTTCCGGCAATCCCGGCCCCGGCGGCTGGGGGGTTTTAATGATCGCCCAGAACGGCGACACCGAAGTTAAGCGCCGCGAGTTAAGCGGCGGTGCGCCGGACACCACGAACAACCGGATGGAGTTGATGGCAGCCATTTCGGCGCTGGAAGCACTGGAGCGGGCGACACCAATCACGATTGTCACCGACAGCAAATATGTCAAAAATGGCCTGACCGAATGGATCCACAGCTGGAAACGCAATGGATGGCGGACAGCAGCAAAAAAACCGGTCAAAAATGTCGAACTTTGGCAACGTCTGGATGAGGCCGCTTCGCACCACGATGTGAACTGGGAATGGATCAAGGGCCACGCGGGACACCCGGAAAACGAGCGCGCCGATGAACTGGCACGCGCCGGGATGGAACCGTTCAAACCCGGACGATAAAAGGCAGCCTAGGGTTTTGGGCCGTATTGCCGCCACAACCAGATCAACGCCATCGCCCCAAGGACCGCGCCGACAAACCCTGCCGCCCAGCCGGTGATCGTTAAAAGGACGCGCAACACCAGCCCGCCGATTAACGCACCAAAGATGCCAATTGCGATTGTCGTTATGACGTTTGCTTCCAGTTTCATAAGCCGAGTGGCCAGAAAACCGGCGGCAGCACCGATGATTACGAGGGCTAGAAGTGGCATGGCTATTCCTTATATCTCTGCCTGATATGGGGTGATGCGGACGCCATATAACCCCTTCAAATCAATTCAGCATCTCTGGCAAGGAAATACCGTTCAGAAATTCGTCGGTTTTCATTGGTCGTTTCCCAGACCGCTGCGCCTGAATAATTTCAACCGCACCTGTCCCGCAAGCCACACGAAACCCATCAAGAACCTGCCCCGGCTTTCCCGATCCCTCGGCCAATTTCGAGCGCAGCAGTTTTACCCGTTCTCCATTAATCTCGCACCATGCACCCGGAAACGGCGACAAGCCGCGTATCTGGCGGTCGACGTCCTGTGCTGAGACGCTCCAATCGACGCGAGCCTCGCCCTTGTCGATCTTACTGGCATAACTCACGCCGCTTTCGGGTTGCGCCTCGGGCGCCAGATCATCCAGACGAGCGATACAATCGACAATCAAACCGGCCCCTATCTGCGACAGCCGGTCATGCAGGTCAGCGGTTGTATCCCCATCACCGATTTTCGTCGCCTGACGCAACAGAACCGGCCCGGTGTCCAGCCCGACGTCCATCTGCATGATGCAAACACCGGTTTCGGCGTCGCCCGCCATGATCGCACGATGGATCGGCGCGGCACCCCGCCAGCGCGGCAGCAGAGAGGCATGGATATTGAGGCATCCACGTTTCGGGGCATCCAGAATTTCGCGCGGCAGGATCAAGCCATAGGCAACAACGACAGCAAGGTCAGCCTTAAGATCGCCAAATTCCGCCTGTGCAATCGGGTCTCGCAGCGTCTTGGGATAACGAACCTGCAATCCCAGACCTTCGGCGCGCAGTTGCACCGGGCTGGGGCGATCTTTCTTGCCGCGACCGGCAGGCCGGGGCGGCTGGCAGTAAACCGCGACGATTTCGTGACCGGCCTCAACCAAAGCATCGAGTGCGGCCACCGAGAAATCCGGTGTTCCCATGAAAACCAGCCTCATCGCGACCGCCCCAATTTTTGCGCCTTCTTCAATAACATCTGACGTTTCACTTTGGAAAGATGTTCAAAATACATCCGGCCATTCAGATGATCTATTTGATGTTGGGCCGATGTGGCCCACAGGCCGACAAAATCGCGCTGCTCCAACTCTCCGTCTGTATTCAGAAATTGAACTGTCACCGCGCGCGGGCGCTCGATCAACGCCGAGACACCGGGCAAGTTTGGGCTCGCTTCTTCATGGCCACGCAACTTGGCCGAGGCGTGCAGGATAACTGGGTTGGCCATGCGCACCACCTGACCGCGATCCTGCGAGGCATCCACCACCGCAAGGCGCAACATGCAGCCGATCTGTGGCGCAGCCAATCCGACGCCGGGCATCGCCTCCATTACATCGACCATATTATCCCAAATATTTCGGGTGTCGTCAGTAATCGCATCAACCACATCAGCCGCTGTTCGCAACCGCTGGTCGGGCCAGGGGATGATTTTGCGCGTCACGCGCGCGCCTTTTCCCGCTTCAGCTTTTGCATCTTGCGGGTAATCATCTGGCGTCGCAGCGGCTTTAGATAGTCGATGAACAATTTGCCGTCCAAATGGTCGATCTCATGCTGGATGCAGGTCGCCCAAAGCCCGTCAAATTGTTCTTCGTGCTGTTTGCCGTCAACATCCTGCCATTTGATGCGTGCCTCTGCCGGGCGTTCCACATCTGCGAATTGTTCAGGGATAGACAGGCAGCCTTCTTCGTAGGTGTTTAATTCTTCCGAAACCCAGCTAACTTCTGGGTTAAACAAGATCATCGGCTGTGGGGTCGCGCCCTCTTCTTTTACGCAATCCATGACGAACAGCCGTTTGAGCACGCCAACCTGCGGCGCAGCCAGCCCAATTCCGGGCGCATTATACATCGTTTCCAGCATATCATCGGCCAGCCGCCGCAAATCTGGCGAAATGTCGCCAATCGGGTCTGCCACCTTTTTCAGGCGCGGGTCGGGATGTATCAATATGGATCGTAAACTCATGCCCTCGCATTTATGCGATGCCCTGCGCCGTTGCAACGCCCCTTGCACCTGCTGATTTCCCGGTTAGCTTACGCCCAACAAATAAACAGAGGTTTTCCAATGAGTTTTGACGAAATCATCGACCGCCGTGGCAGCCATTGTGCAAAATGGGACATGATGGAGGCCAGATATGGCGTTTCACCAGATGACGGGCTGGCAATGTTCGTGGCCGACATGGACTTTCGCTCGCCGCCTTGCGTTCAGGATGAGCTGCAAAAAATGCTGGATCTTGGTGTGTATGGCTATTTTGGTGATGACCGCGCCTATCGAGAATCCATTCAATGGTGGATGAAAACACGGCACGGTTGGGATTTGGAAACTGACTGGATTTTTTCGACCCACGGTCTGGTGAACGGAACTGCTATGTGTCTGGACACGTTCACAAAACCCGGCGACGGTATCGTTTTGCACACGCCGATTTACCATGCGTTCGCGCGTGTCATAAAATCCGCCGGGCGCGAGGTGGTTGAATGCGAGATGGTCAACAACAACGGGCATATCGAATTTGATTTCGACGCCTGGGATGCCCAGATGACCGGCAACGAAAAAATGTTTCTGTTATGCTCACCACTTAATCCCGGCGGGCGCGTCTGGACGCAAGACGAACTGCGGGGTCTGGCAGATTTCGTCATACGACATGACCTGATCCTTGTATCCGACGAAATCCACCACGACCTTGTGCGCCCCGGCCATAAGCACATTCCAATGTCAGTTGCCGCGCCAGACATAAGCGATCGACTGATCATGATGACGGCCGTGTCCAAAACCTTTAACCTTGCTGGCGGGCATGTGGGCAATGTCATTATCGAAGACGAAGATCTGCGCGCCCGGTTTGGCGCCAGAATGGCAGCCCTTGGGAATTCTCCGAACGCTTTCGGCCTGCATCTGGCCACAGCGGCCTATTCACCCGAAGGTGCGGCTTGGGTCGATGATTTGAACGCATACCTTGCGGAAAATGCGAAGGTTTTCGACGAAGGCGTGAATGCAATACCGGGCGTTACGTCGATGAACTTGGAATCCACGTATTTGTCGTGGGTCGACTTTTCAGGCACCGGCATGAATGGCGAAGAAATTAACGACAGGCTAAAGAATTCGGCAAAAATCGCCGTCAATCAGGGCGAAACTTTCGGTAAAGGTGGCGAAGGCTTTATGCGCTTCAATATCGGGATGCCGCGGTCGCAAATCGTTGAAGCGGTCAAAAGACTTCAGGCCGCATTCGCCGATCTGCAATAGGTAAAAGGCGCGTCGGGGTGGCTGTCAGTTAAGCAGCGCAACCGGCGCGTTTTCGTCGTGGACAAAATCCAGAGGCACCTTGTCAAGAGCGGCGGTTCTGCGCTTGAATTCATAGATCATAGTGCTGCCGTCTTCTTCGGATGCAACAATCAGACACTGATACAGGTGGTGTGTCCCGTCATAAATATCGACAAGACCGCGCAGCTGGGGGGCATCTTCCATATCCAGCGAAAACCCGGTTTCCCAAAACCGCAGAATTGGAAAAACCGTGTCCCCAACGTGCAACCGCAGCCGACTTTGGCGTCGCATCGCTTGTTTGCGAGCAAGCTCCAGCCCCTCACGCACTTCTTTTGGCAAGTATTCCGACATCTGATCCCCTCCAGTCTCCACAAGCCAGAATGCCTGCAATTCCTGTTAGGTCAAGCAAACGCGACACAATTGTAAACATTGCAAAGAAAATTACAGTTTACGCGGTGTTTGTTGCTACTTTGGGGCGCAAAACATGGGGGATCGCCGGGTCATACAGGGCCGAGTCGCGAAAATCCTGCACTTCATTCAAAACCGGGCCGACCAGAATCAGCGCTGTGCGGGTGATTTTCTCGGCCCTGACCTTTTCCCGGATGTCACTTAGGGTGCCACGGATAAACTGCTGATCCGGCCAGCCAACACGGTAGGCAACGATCACCGGACAATCAGCACCATAATACGGCACAAGCTGACGCTCAATTTCGCGCAGATTGCGAATTCCTAAATGGATAGCCAGCGTGGTGCCGGTGCGGGCAAAATTTTCCAGCGTTTCACCGGCGGGCATTGACGTGGATTTCATCGACACCCGTGTCAGCACAATCGACTGGCCGATTTCTGGCACTGTCAGTTCCTGCCCCAGCGCCGCTGCCGCTGCTGCATAGGCCGGAACGCCCGGTATAATCTGATAGTCGATTCCATCGGCCTTTAGGCGGCGAATTTGCTCGGCGATAGCACCATAAAGCGACGGATCGCCCGAATGCACGCGGGCCACATCCTGACCATTTTCATGCGCCGCCAAGATTTCTGCATGCGTCTGATCCAGTGTCATCACAGCAGTATCCAGAACACGGGCCCCGTCAGGGGCGCAGGCCACAACTTCGACCGGAACCAGCGACCCGGCGAACAGGCACACCGGGCATTCGCCGATCAGCCGCTCGGCCTTTTTAGTCAGCAACTCCGGGTCCCCCGGCCCTGCTCCAATGAAATAAACCGTCATGACAAATCTCCGTCAATTTTGCGACTGTAACCGCGTGGGGTGAACATTCTTGGGCCCTCGCCCAGTTGCGCCAGCCGCGAATGTGACGATCCGATCAGCACAACCGTCAGCATATCCACTTCGTCCACTTCCAACTGCGCCAATGTTCGATAGCGCACATGTTCCTCGGGGCGTCCCAATGAGCTGGCCAGCATGACCGGCGTGTCGGCAGGCCGGTGCTGCAACAACACATCGCGCGCATGGGCCAGCAATGTGCGCCGCCGCCGCGAAACCGGGTTGTAAAAGGCGATCACAAAATCACCCTCTGCCGCGGCCCGGATACGACGTTCGATGTCTTCGCGGGGGGTTAATAAATCCGACAGGGAAATCGCGCAGAAATCATGGCCCAAAGGTGCCCCTGCGCGCGCAGCGGCCGCTTGCAGGGCCGAAACACCGGGCGTGCTGACAACTTCGGCCCGACGCGCAGCATCCGAAACCCCATGTGCATCAGCGTCCCGATCCAGCAATTCAAACACCAATGCGCCCATAGCGTAAATCCCGGCGTCCCCGGAACATATCAGCGCGACGTTCTTGCCCTTTCCGGCCTGTTCCAACGCATAGCGGCAGCGATCCTCTTCGCCACCAAGCGGGAAATCCGTGCGTTTTTTTCCGGCCGCAAGCGGCCCGAGCAGATCAATATAAAGGCCATACCCCACCAGTTCTTCCGCATCGGCAATCAGGCGGCTGGCCTCGGGCGTGCGCCATGTCGACTGGCCGGGACCGATCCCGACGACCGACAATTTGCCGCGCGCCTGTCCGGGCAGATCAACGATTACATCCGGTGCGATACCAATGGCGCAGGTCGCATTGGCGGATTTGGTTTTCGTGCTGTGCAATTGGCCAGTTTTCCCGGCAAGTGCCAGCGCGGCACCCTCGGACACGCCGCGGCAACCAACCTCGGCAAAAACCACATCCGATGGGTTTTCAAGGCGGTGCGCCTCGGCCTCTAATTCTGCGGCGGTAAACAAACGTAATGGCACCCCGAATTGGCGCGCAACGTCCAGAACTGCGGGTTCATCAGCTTTCAGATCAAGCGTGCCGATCGCGGCCAAGGCCGAAGGCGCAACATTGGCATTGGCCAGTGCTGCGCGGACCAAATCTGCAAGCTCGTTTGGCGGACAATTGCGGGCACAACCAACCCCAAGTGTCACCTTAAGCGGGCGAAAAACCAACGCGTCTGCTTGCTGATCGTCCACAGGCTTGATGGACGCCATTATCGCAACGCCATCACCCTGCGGCAGGTCTGCCAGCCATGTCGCATCAGCTGCGGCCTCGCCCAAAATCCGCGCCCCGTCGCCCGCCAAAAGCGCAGCCATTGCGGCCTTGGCTGCATCGGGGTTTTCCAATCGCCAGCCTTGCGGTGGCTCATCCAGCGCCACGCCAAGCGCCACATCCCCAGCCGTCGTAACCGCTGCCTGCCCGCCAATGACCCCGGCAATCTGACGGGCAAGGTCAGATTGCCGGGGTCATTGGCGGGCAGGCAGCGGTTACGACGGCTGGGGATGTGGCGC
>JAHRVC010000173.1 GCA_019090885.1 Marinosulfonomonas sp. | reverse complement strand
TCTCGGCCGATATATCAGCGGCGTTTCTATCTGCTCCGGTGTTCAGGCACACAAACCCTAGCGGCAATTGCCCCTTAAGGGGGTCGGCGACGCCAAGGACTGCGCACTCGGCCACGTCCGGGTGGCTGGCCAAAACCTCTTCCATTCCTCCGGTCGACAGGCGGTGCCCGGCAACATTTATCACGTCATCCGTGCGCGCCATGATGTAAAGGTATCCGTCTTCATCAATGTATCCGGCGTCTCCGGTTTCATAAAAGCCGGGGAATTTTTCCAAATAGGCGCTGACGAACCGCTCTGGCGCATTCCAAAGTGTTGGCAGGTTTCCGGGCGGCAACGGCAGTTTGACGACGATTGACCCAAGTTCGCCGGGTTTCATCGGATGTCCGTCCTCGTCAAGGATTTGCACGTCATACCCGGGCATCGCAACCGAAGGAGAGCCGAGTTTTACTGGAAGCGGCTCAATCCCCATTGGATTGGCGGCAATCGACCAGCCAGTCTCGGTTTGCCACCAATGGTCAATGACCGGAACTTTCAACACATCCTGCGCCCATTCAATCGTGTCCGGATCAGCCCGCTCGCCTGCCAGAAAAAGCGTGCGCAGGGATGACAAATCATAGTCCTTAACCAAGGTGCCTTTGGGATCTTCTCTTTTGATTGCTCTAAACGCCGTAGGTGCGGTGAACAGCGCGTTCACCTTGTGATCCTGAATAACGCGCCAGAATGTGCCCGCGTCCGGCGTGCCCACGGGCTTGCCTTCAAATACGATGGTCGTGTTGCCGTGGATCAGCGGGGCGTAGCAGATGTAACTGTGGCCAACGACCCAGCCTACGTCTGAAGCGGCCCAGTAAACGTCACCCGGGTCCATGCCGTAGATGTTTTTCATCGTCCAGTTCAGCGCCACAAGATGCCCGGCTGTGTGGCGAACAACGCCCTTTGGCTGACCGGTCGTGCCGGATGTGTAAAGGATATAGGCCGGGTGATTGCCTTCGACTGGCAGGCAATCGGCAGGGGCGACGCCTTGCTGACATTCATTCCAGTCAAAGTCGCGCCCGTCGATCAGGTCGGCAGGCTGTTGTTCGCGCTGCAAAATGACAGTGAAATCCACTTTGTGGCTGGCAAGTTCAATGGCTTTGTCCAGCAGCGGTTTATAGGCGATGATCCGGCCCGGTTCGATACCGCAGGAACCCGCAATGATAGCTTTGGGCGTTGCGTCGTCGATCCGGACGGCCAGCTCGTTCGCGGCAAATCCGCCGAACACGACCGAGTGAATTGCCCCGATCCTTGTGGCGGCCAACATGGCGACAAGTGCTTCGGGCACCATAGGCATGTAGATAATAACCCGGTCACCCTTGGTGATACCCTTTGCAGCCAGCGCTCCGGCCAATTGGGCGACCTGATCGCGCAACTCCCGGTAGGTGATCGTTTTGGTTGTGCCGGTGGCGGGGCTGTCGTGAATGATTGCTGCCTGATCAGCGCGCCCGTTTTCGACGTGCCGGTCGACCGCGTTATAGCATGTGTTTACCAGGCCATCCGAGAACCATTCGTATTCCGGGGCATTGTCGGAAAACATAGCTTTGGTGGGTTCTTTGTCCCAGTCGATAGCTTTGGCGGCGTCCAGCCAAAATGTTTCAGGATCTTTCTGCCAAGCCGAATATACGTCCGCGTATTTCATCACCAACTCTCCCCGTTCCGGGGCAGGTTTAAGGCGCATTTGGCGGGCAGACAAGGTCAGCCGCCGGCCCGTAAAGATGCGCCGCTTAACAGTTGCACCAGAACGGATGCAGCTAACCTGTCATGGGCGAATGGTCAGCCGTATTGCGCCACCGGTGTTCCGGCGAGCGCCGCCATATTCAGCAAGCCGCGTGCCGTGATCGATGGTGTCGTAATATGGGCCCGGTTGCCCATTCCCATCAAAATGGGCCCAACTTCCAGCCCGCCGGCTTTCATTTTCATAATATTGCGCACACCGCTGGCAGCATCGGAGTTTGCAAAGACCAAAACATTGGCCACCCCTTCCATCCGCGAGCTGGGGAAAATCCGTTCGCGCAATTCTACATCAAGCGCTGAATCGATATGCATTTCGCCTTCGTAAGCAAAGTCGCGGGGTTTATCGCCGAGAATTTTCATCGCAGCGCGCATACGCCGCCCGGAATCGATATCAAGATTGCCAAACTGACTGTGCGAACACAGCGCAATATTTGGCACAATGCCAAACCTGCGGACGTGTCGCGCACATCCGATCACGGTTGCCGCGATTTGTTCTGGTGTTGGTTCGGGTTGAACCTGTGTGTCGGCCACAAAAATTGGCCCGTCTTCCAAAATCATCAGGCTAAGAGCACCCAAGGGCTGTAGTTCCTCGGTCCCCAATATCTGCTGCACGTAATTCAGGTGCCATAGAAATTGCCCGAATGTCCCACAAATAAGGCTGTCGCCATCGCCCCTTTGCACCATTACCGCGCCAATCGCCGTAGTATTGGTGCGCATGATCGCTTTGGCCAAATCTGGCGTGACGCCGCGACGTTCCATAAGTGTATGATATGTTTGCCAATAGTCGCGATAGCGCGGGTCATTCTCAGGGTTTACCAGCTCGAAATCTGTTCCCGGCCGAATAGTCAGGCCTGCGCGCTCACAACGTGCGGCCACCACTTCGGGCCGTCCGATAAGCACGGGTTTGTCGATCGTCTCTTCCAGCATTGCACTGGCCGTGCGCAGCACCCGTTCGTCCTCGCCTTCGGCAAATACGATGCGACGCGATGCGGTTGCTGCGGCCTCAAATACCGGGCGCATAATCAGCGCCGATTTGAAAACCGAGCTGTCCAGCCGTTCTTTGTAAGCCACCAGATCGTCGATTGGCCGTGTGGCCACGCCGGATTTCATCGCCGCTTCGGCCACGGCCGATGCGACGATGCCGATCAGGCGCGGATCGAACGGTTTGGGTATCAGGTAATCGGTTCCAAAGGTCAGCTGTTCGCCCTGATATGCCGCCGCCGTTTCGGCGCTTGTCGTTGCGCGGGCCAAAGCGGCGATACCGTCGATGCAGGCCAGCTTCATCTCATCGTTGATCTCGGTTGCACCGACATCAAGTGCGCCGCGAAAAATGAACGGGAAACACAACACGTTGTTGACCTGATTGGGATAATCCGAACGGCCGGTTGCGATGATCGCGTCAGGGGCTGCCTTTTTGGCCTCTTCGGGCAAAATCTCGGGATCGGGGTTTGCCAATGCAAATATGATCGGCTGGCTTGTCATTGCCTTGACCATGTCGCCCGTCAGCACGTCGGGCCCTGAAAGCCCCAAAAACATATCGGCACCGCCAATGACATCTTTCAGCTCAGCCTCGCCGCCCGGTTGGGCGAACGCAGCTTTCTGCGTGGTCATACCCTCGTTCCGGCCCTCATAGACCAACCCGCTTCTATCGCAGAGCCAGATGTTTTTTCGCTTAACCCCTAGCTTCATCAACAAGTCCAGACAGGCAATTCCGGCAGCACCGCCACCGCTGGAAACGATCTTGATATCCTTGAAATTTTTGCCTGCAACACGCAGCGCATTGGTTGCAGCGGCACCAACCACGATAGCCGTTCCGTGTTGATCGTCGTGAAAAACCGGAATGCCCATACGCTCGCGGCAAATCTTTTCGACGACAAAACAGTCGGGTGCTTTGATGTCTTCAAGGTTAATGGCCCCAAAGGTGGGTTCCAGAGCGCAGACAATATCGGCCAGCTTTTCCGGATCACTTTCGTTCAGTTCAATATCAAAACAGTCGATATTGGCGAATTTCTTGAACAGAACGGCCTTGCCTTCCATCACGGGTTTGGCGGCCAACCCGCCGATATCACCAAGGCCAAGAACTGCCGTACCGTTTGAAACGACGGCCACCAGATTGCCACGGGCCGTGTATTTGCTGGCCGATTCGGGGTTGGCCTTAATCTCAAGGCAAGCATCGGCGACACCGGGACTATAGGCCAGCGACAGGTCGCGGCCATTGGCCAGCGGTTTGGTCGCCCGTATCTCCAGCTTTCCGGGCTTGGGAAACTCATGGTATCTTAACGCGGCCTTTTTCAGGCCCTTATGGCGCGTGTCACTCACTGTGTTTCCTTCCGATTGCAAATGTAGTTTAGCATTAAACTATATATTTTCAGACGCAAGTAAATCAGTTGCGGTCCGCTCATCAAACCTTACTTGAAAAACTTTACAAGTCCCTACAGTGTTGCTTGATTATATAATGAGGGAAACATGGGTGAAATTCGCGCAGAAATCCGGCTGCCAACCAATGCGTTGCAGGATGATATTCCGTTCTTTACCAAAACCCTGAAAATGCGGTTGGATATGATCTATCCGGCCGATGATCCGCAGGTCGCGGTGTTCTCTGGCCACGGGCTGCGACTGCGGCTGGAAAACGGTGCGCCGGAACCAGCCGGGACAGTGCGTATTCTGTGCGACGACCCGGATGAATTTGCGGATGGCCAAAGATGGCTAGTGGCACCAAACGGAACGCGGATTGAGATTGACGCGCTCAATCCGCCGCTTGTCTTGCCGCAAACCGAACATGCGTTCATCGTGCGCAGGCTTGCCGATCAGGCCCCTTGGGTGATTGGACGCGCGGGGATGAACTATCGCGATCTGATCCCAATGCGGCTTGGCGGATCAATCATCGCCAGCCACATTCGCATTCCCGGCGGCGGCCCGGTGCCTGACATGGTGCATTACCACAAGGTCGGGTTTCAGCTGATTTTCTGCTACAAAGGCTGGGTTGAAGTGCTTTTTGAGGATCAGGGCGGCCCGATCCGTCTGTTCGCTGGCGACTGCATCATCCAGCCACCCGAAATGCGTCACCGGGTGATGGAAGCATCGGACGGTGTCGAAGTTATCGAAATTGGCGTCCCAGCAGAGCATATCACCTTGGTTGACCATGATTTGACATTGCCAACGCCTGAATTGCGCCCGGACCGTGAATGGGATGGGCAGAGGTTTGTTCACAATGTTGGCAAGCTCGCCGACTGGCATCCGTTCCGTGTGCCCGGTTTCATTCAGCGTGACACGACGATCAACGACAACACGCGGGGCGTTGCGTCGGTGCAGGTGGTGCGCCGATCAAGCGGCGACATCCCATGGGTCACCCATGATTGCGATATTCTGTTTGGCTTCGTGATGGCGGGCGGGCTGACGTTAGAGGGCGAGGGGGAACAACCTAATCGTCTTGCCCCCGGCGATGCATTCGTCATCCCACCGAATTTCAAAACCCGATTTGGTGACCCGACGGATGATCTGGAACTATTGGAAGTAACCCTGCCGGGGCGTTTTGCCACGACGCCTGTCTAAACTCTTGCATCGGATAGGCTGGCGCACCACTTTGAGTTTAACAGATGAAGGGGTTCGTGATGGATTTACTGGCGGCTGCAAAAGAAGTTCGTGAACATGCTCATGCGCCCTACTCCAATTTCAAGGTCGGCGCGGCAATTCGCAGTAAATCTGGTGCCATATTTACCGGCTGTAACGTCGAAAACGTAGCATACCCAGAAGGAACCTGCGCCGAGGCTGGCGCAATCGCCGCAATGGTCGCCGCCGGAGAGACCGAGATCGCAGAGGCGCTTGTCGTCGCTGACAGCCCGCAACCGGTCAGCCCTTGTGGTGGATGTCGGCAAAAACTAGCGGAATTCAGCGCGGGCGACGTTCGCGTGACGATGACGACACTGGCAGGAAAAACCGAAGTTTTGACAATGAGCCAACTTTTGCCGGGCGCTTTTAACAAAGAACACATGGAAGGCAGTTAACGTGGACGCGCGCGGTATCATCGCCAAATTACGGGATAAAAAGTCCCTGTCATCGGCGGAAATTAACTGGTTTGCCAATGGCTTGGCCGACGGTCAGGTAAGCGATGCACAGGGTGGGGCTTTCGCAATGGCGGCGTTTCTGAACAAGCTGTCCACCGACGAACGCGTAGCACTGACACTGGCGATGCGTGACAGCGGCGATGTTCTAAAATGGGATCTGCCCGGCCCGGTTATCGACAAACATTCAACCGGGGGAATTGGCGATTGTGTGTCGTTGTTGCTGGCGCCAGCGCTGGCAGCACTTGGTGCATATGTCCCAATGGTTTCGGGGCGTGGCTTGGGCCACACCGGCGGCACGCTGGATAAACTCGAGGCTATTCCAGGCCTGAAAACCGAAGTAAGCCAGGAGCGTTTTCATCAGATCGTTTCAAACGTCGGCACAGCCATTGTCTCAGCTACGGGGCGGATAGCGCCTGCAGACAAACGCCTTTATGCGATCCGTGATGTGACCGGAACCGTTGAAAGCATCGACCTGATAACCGCCTCGATCCTGTCCAAGAAACTGGCCGCCGGGTTGGATTCTCTGGTTCTGGACGTAAAGGTTGGATCCGGTGCGTTCATGAAAACGATGGATGATGCGGCCGAACTGGCGCAATCGCTGGTCAGCACCGCAAATGACGCGGGGTGCAAAACATCGGCACTGATAACCGATATGAACCAGCCCTGCGCCGGATCTGTCGGTAATGCGCTGGAAGTGATGGAAGTCATGAAAGTGTTCAGCGGGCAGGATGTGCGCTCAATTCTGGCAGAGGTGACCTGCGCGCTTGGCGGCGAATTGCTGGTCTTGGCAGGAATGGCGAAGGACGCAAAACAGGGCGCAGTCCAGATAGGTGATACTTTCAGCGATGGATCAGCGGGCGAACGGTTCTCCCGCATGGTTGTCGAGTTGGGCGGGCCGGGTGATTTCGTCGAACGCTGGCGCGACAGATTACCAGCGGCCCCGGTGATTCAGGATGTTTTCCTGCCCGACGAGGGGTATGTCGCCGAGATTGACGGCGAAGCGCTGGGACTTGCAGTGGTTCGTCTGGGGGGCGGTCGCCTGAAGGGCGGCGATAGGATCGACCCGGCTGTTGGATTGTCAGAGGTTGCCCTGATCGGTGATCCTGTCGGCCCAAAGAACCCGATTGCAAAGATACATGCGCCTTCGCAGGAAGCCGCTCAGGCCGCAATAACTGCGGTTCAAAGGGCCTATTCACTTGGCAATAAACAGTCTGAATTGCCACCAGTAATATATCGGAGTGTTCGGTGATGGCACGTGCGTTTTTAATTGTGATTGACTCGGTTGGTTGCGGCGGTGCGCCCGATGCTGACGCGTTCTTTAACGGGGATGTGCCTGATACTGGCGCCAACACTTTGGCCCATATCGCGCAGGCCTGTGCTGCTGGAAAAGCAGAAACCGGGCGGGCGGGGCTGTTGTCGCTGCCAAATATGGACGCCCTTGGGCTTGGCGCGGCGGTCCGCCTTGCAAGTGGTGCTGATACGCCGGGACTGACGGCGAAACCCAGTGGCCTTTGGGGGGCTGCTACCGAGGTTTCGCGCGGCAAAGACACCCCCTCAGGCCATTGGGAACTGGCGGGTGTTCCGGTGCCGTGGGACTGGCATTATTTTCCCGAAGTCGCCCCCGTTTTTTCAGATAAGATCGTGGCGGAGGTGTGCCGCTTGGCCGGAACCGACGGGATTCTGGGCAATTGCCGTGCATCCGGCGTTCCGATCATCGAGGAACATTGCGCCGAGCATCTGCGCACTGGCTGGCCGATTTGTTATACGTCGGCCGATAGTGTGTTTCAGATTGCGGCCCATGAAGAAAGCTTTGGCCTGGATCGGTTGCTAAAGCTCTGCCGCGACCTTGCCCCGATGATGCACGCAATGAAGGTTGGGCGGGTAATTGCACGGCCCTTTACCGGAGTTGAGGGTGATTTTAAGCGCACCAAGAACCGGCACGATTTTGCCATTGATCCACCCGCCCCGACGCTGACCGACTGGGTGCATGGGGCTGGGCGCAAGGTGCATGCGGTTGGGAAAATCGGCGATATTTTCTCGATGCATGGGATTGATGACGTTCGCAAAGGAAATGACGCCGAATTGATGGAACACTTGGTCGATCTGGTCAAAACAGCCGAAGATGGCAGCCTGACGTTTGCCAATTTTGTCGAATTTGACAGCCTGTATGGCCATCCACGCGATGTGTCGGGCTACGCGCGGGCATTGGAATGGTTCGATACCCAACTGCCCCGGATGTTCGCGGCCGCAAAGCCGGACGACTTGTTTATTTTCACCGCCGATCATGGAAATGATCCGACTTGGCCGGGCACCGACCATACCCGCGAACGGGTGCCGGTTGTCGGCTTTGGTGCCGGGTTGCACGCGATAGGGCAGGTGGGTTTTGTTGATGTTGGTTCCACGGTTGCAGCCCATCTTGGGGTGGCTTCACCCGGATCGGGCAGAAGTTTCCTTTGATCGCCAACCGGGTTAAGTTTGGCCTAGCCAAAATGGAATCAAAACCAATGAAAAACCACCTGACACTGGTCGACCATCCGCTGGTTCAGCACAAGCTGACCATCATGCGGGACAAAGATACCTCAACCAACAGCTTTCGCCGTCTGTTGCGCGAAATTAGTCAATTACTGGCCTATGAAATCACGCGCGAACTGCCGATGACGACCCGACAGATTGAAACGCCGATGGGGCCGATGGATGCGCCGACCATTGGAACCAAGAAATTGGCCTTGATCTCAATCCTGCGGGCGGGAAACGGATTGCTTGATGGCGTTTTGGAACTGATCCCAGCCGCGCGGGTTGGGTTTGTCGGCCTTTACCGGGATGAAGAAACCCTTAAGCCTGTCCAGTACTATTACAAAGTTCCGTCAGAGCTTTCGAGCAGGTTGGTCATCGCGCTCGACCCAATGCTGGCCACTGGCAACAGTTCGGTTGCCGCTATCGATCTGCTAAAAGAGTCGGGTGCAAAGAACATCCGCTTCATGTGCCTGCTGGCCGCGCCCGAAGGCGTTGCCCGGATGAAAGAGGCGCACCCGGATGTGCCAATCGTAACTGCGGCTGTCGATGAAAAGCTAAACGAAAAGGGATATATCGTGCCCGGTCTGGGTGATGCCGGCGACCGGATGTTTGGAACCAAATAGGTTAGATTGGCCTTTACAGATTTACTGGCCTCGGTCATCTTTCAAAACGAGTCTAATTCCGGGGGGGAACAGATGCGGTCATTTAATACGGCTATTTTGGTCTTTGGTATGTTTGGCGCTATTTCCAGCGTTGCAACAGCGCAGAGTTCGTCAAACACCAGCGGGCCAGCCGAAGTGCCACCAGCAAGTTTTACTGCCAAACAGTATGTTGATAGCGCAGGTTGTGTTTACGTGCGGGCCGGCTTTGATGGCAACGTCACCTGGGTGCCGCGTGTAAATCGTGAACGAAAACAAATGTGCGGTTTGGCGCCAACTTTTGCGTCAGCGAAGGTTCCGCCTGCACCAGCTCCCAAAACCACTGCAGTATCGAGCAGAAAACACACCCGCGTAGTTGTGCCGTCGTCTTTGGCGGCTGCACCAAAAAGGGCCAAGGCCCCGCTTGGGTTTCGTTCCGCCTGGACTGATGGCCGCCTAAATCCGCAGCGTGGTCCGCAGACTGCAGCAGGCACAGAGCAGATGAATCTAGTCTGGAGCCAAACCGTTCCGCGTCGTTTGATCTCGCAATAGGTTTTGCGCTGTTAGTTTAAAGCCCCCGACCTGCAAAAGGTAGTTAGCCGCCGCATATAGCCTGCAGGCTGACCCATGAACTGTCATCCAATACTTGACGTGTTGATTGCGGTGTTACTGGGTCCGCCTCAATAAGGCCGATTGTAGTTTCTCCTGATATATCAATTGCATACGCATATGGTGACGTTCTTATCCCGGCTTGGGAAAAACGGTCCAGTATGGCCGCGTTTGGCATTTCAGGTCTGTCAGAAATCAATAGGTTTTCGGCATAGTTGTCTAGCGTGGTTTGCCGCAGTTCACCGGTCGTCAGTAGTCTGAATGACGCGCTCAAACCTGCCGCATGCAGCAAGTCCAACAAGGGGTCCTGCCTTGCGCCGCGCAAGAGTTCGACCAATACAAACCCTGCCGGAACTTCTGGGTCTTCGAAATCTTCAACCAGCGCTCGGTTCAACAGTATGATCCCGCCGGGTAGATGTGCGGCTGTCCGCACACCGCTTGACAAGACCACGATTTTTCCGCGCGGCTCCATGCTTAGTCGACTATGCAAATTATTCAGCGCTGTCTGCCCTAGCGGGTCGTTACACGGCCTGCCGCTTATGCGCTGTATTCGGGTCAAAAGGTTTTCGCCGATCGCGACACGTTTGGTTTCGGGCACAACCGAGGCGGTATATTTTATCATCGCACCCGGCAGCCAGAACAGCGCAAGAAACACCGCCACCAATGAAAGCCCGCCGACAATTGCAAGGCGGAGCCGCCCATGATGTGGGCGGCGCTTCTCGATTGCAGAATGGACACGGGCTATCGCCCGAATCAACGTGTCGTCATCCAATTCCAGTGTCTCGGCGGCGTCCTCGCCGGGACGGAAAACTGCCGGGCGCTTTCCCGGGTTAACGCGCTGAATTGCGGGCAGGGACCAATGGGTGATTGCGGTTTCGTTGTGATCTGAAATTGTCAGGGTCGCGTCCCCAACTGATACGATCACATCACGCCGCTGCGCATCAGGTGCCGCGTGCCAGATGCCACTGCTTTCCAGCCGCTCAAATTCCTTCAGTGCAGTCATTTGCCCGGATGTGCCTCTGATTTATTATTCTTATTACCTGCCAGACTAACTAAGCCGGGACTGCCCGGCAATCTCAGAGTTTTCTGGCAATTGCACGCAGCTCAAATTTCTGAATTTTGCCTGTCGACGTTTTTGGCAGCTCTTGAAATACAATCTTTTTGGGCGTCTTGAATTTGGCCAGCCGTTCGCGCGCAAACGCGATTAGTTCATCTTCGGATACTTCAGTTCCTGCAAGCAGTTCGACAAATGCGCACGGAACCTCGCCCCATTTTTCATCCGGTTTGGCCACGACTGCACACAGCGATACCGCAGGGTGGTGCATCAAAGCGCCTTCCAGCTCAATCGAGCTTATATTCTCGCCACCTGAAATGATGATATCTTTGGCGCGATCAACGATCTGAATATAGCTGTTTGGATGTTGCACGGCGATGTCGCCGGAATGGAAATACCCGTCTGAAAATGCCTCGACCGTGGCGTCTGGGTTCTTAAAATACCCTTTCATCACAGAATTTCCGCGGATCGCAATTTCACCCGGCGTTGCCCCGTCCATCGCCACTTGCTGCATTTTTTCATCCATCACGGTGGTCTCTTCCATGCAGGGCAGCGGCACACCCTGTTGCGCTTTTATGGCGGAAATCTCGGCCGCCGGAAGATCATCCCATTCCGGTTGCCATGTACATTCTGTGATATGGCCATAGGTCTCGGTCAGCCCGTAAACATGGGTGACGTTAAAGCCCAGATCCTCAATCGCGGCCAAGGTTGCGGCGGCGGGCGGGGCACCGGCGGTAAAGACCTCGACGGTGTGTTTAAAATCGCGCCGGTCCCCATCCGGGGCGTTGACGATTGCATTCAGAACAATCGGCGCACCGCCAAAATGCGTTACACCTTCGTCGGCAATTGCGTTGTAAATATTGGCAGCCGTGACATCGCGACAGCACACCACCGTGCCGCCCAGAACCGGCATCATCCAAGTATGGTTCCAGCCGTTGCAATGAAATAAAGGCACGATCGTCAGAAACACCGGATACAGTGTCATCCGCCAGGAAATGACCGTGCCCATGGTCATCAGATAGGCGCCGCGATGGCTGTAAACGACACCCTTGGGTCGCCCGGTGGTGCCGGATGTATAATTCAGCGCCAGACTTTCCCATTCATCCTCGGGCATGATCCAATTGAATTCCGGATCACCGCTGGCGATCAGCGTTTCATAATCCATATGCCGGCCGGTGGCCGGAAAGCCTGCCTGATCGTCGGGCACTTCGATGATCTTGGGGGCGGGGCCGTCCATTAGCTGTGCGGCGGCTTCAGCCGTTGCAAGAAATTCAGTATCGACCAGCACGACCTTGGCTTCGCCGTGATCAAAAATATAGGCGATCGTGGCGGGGTCGAGCCGGATATTGATAGTGTTCAGAACGCCGCCCATAGCGGGAACCCCGAAATGGGCCTCTGCCTGCGTCGGGATATTTGGCAGGATGGTGGCAACCACTTCGCCCGATTGCACACCAAGCTTCGTAAGGGCCGAGGCCAGTTGGCTAACCCGTTCATGATACTGGCGGTAATTGGCGCGATAGGTTCCATAGGCCAGCGCCGGGCGGTCCGGATATACACGTAAAGCGCGGTTCAGATGTGACAGGGGAGTCAGCGGAACATAGTTCGCGCGCTGCTTTTCCAGCCCCTCTTCGTTTTCCATCCAACCCATGATTATCCCCTGCATCCTGTTTGCAGGGGATAATGCTGGCAAGCGGGCCGGTTGGAAAGACCTTACTGTGGCCAAGGCGGCGGAACTGACCTAGCGTGGCGCTATGATAATCTCTCGCGGTCGGCGTTATATTTTTGTTCACATCCCCAAAACTGGTGGCACGTCCCTGTCTTGGCCTTGGAGGCACGGGCAAAAGCTGACGACATTCTGATTGGCGATACACCCAAAGCTGTGCGCCGCCGCGCGCGGGTTAAGGCACTGGAAACTTCGGAACGGCTGTGGAAACATTCAACTTTGGTCGATATTCAAGACGTTGTTCCAGCCGCCGAATTGTCTGACTTTTTCGTGGTTACATTGGTGCGAAACCCGTGGGATCGACTGGTTAGCTATTACCACTGGTTGGCGGAGCAAACGTGGCAGCATCGAACCGTTGAATTGGCTAAGTCACTGACATTCGAGGGATTTGTAAATAACAATGAAATTCAGGATGCCTTTGGTAGCGGCGGGTTTTCGACCTATGTGACGGATCAAAACGGACAGGAACATTGCGATTTATTCGTGCGGCTGGAAAACTTGTCCAAGGATATTCGCCCGTTTGAGGATCATCTGGGTTTTCAGTTGGGCGCAATCGAGCGGGTGAATACTTCACCGCGCCGCGCTGATTATCGCAGCTATTACACTGACGACACAGCAGCCACTGTGGCCCGGTTGTGCGCGCCAGATATCAAGCGGTTCGGGTATTCGTTTTAGGCAGCTTTGCCAGCCTGATCTGTGAAACGTCCGTAAAACGTGTCCCCGGCACTGGCGACGTCGCGCAGTAATTTTGGCGCGGCAAATCGTTCCCCGTGGGATTTTTCAAGGGTGTCGCAAATTTCCACGGCTTTCGCAGCACCGATAATATCAAGCCAGCTGAAAGGCCCGCCAGACCACGGTGCAAAACCCCAACCAAGGATTGCGCCTACATCGCCTTCGCGAATGTCCGTCAAAACGCCGTCTTCCAATGCGCGCACAGCTTCCAGAACCTGCACCATCAGCAGGCGATTCTGCACGTCGGTTAACTCTGGTTGATCACTGCCCTTTGGGTATTTGTCGCCAAGCCCCTTCCAGAACCCACCGCGTTTGCCCTTTTCGTCGTAATCATAAAATCCGGCCAGCGATTTGCGCCCCAAATGGTTGTTGTCAACCATCCAGAACACCAGTTCATCCACATCGCTGTCTGGATATGCATTGCCCAAAGCGGCCTTGGTGGCGACTGCAACTTTAGCCGCCAGATCAAGCGAGGTTTCATCTACCAATTGCAACGGCCCAACCGGCATGCCAACCAGTTTTGCGGCGTTATCAACCAGCGATGGCGCCACGCCTTCGGTGATCATGCGCATGCCCTCATTCAGGTAGGGGATGACGCAGCGATTGGCATAGAAAAACCGGGCGTCATTGACGACAATCGGGGTTTTCCTGATCTGGCGCACATAGTCGAGCGCTTTGGCAACAGCCCGGTCACCTGTTTGTTTTCCTTTGATAATTTCAACCAACAGCATTTTGTCTACCGGTGAAAAGAAGTGGATGCCGATGTATTGCTCGGGCCGTTTGCTGACCTTGGCCAATTCCGATATCGGCAGGGTCGAAGTGTTGGTTGCGAATATGCAATCCTCACCGACGATTGCCTCAACCTTAGTCGTTACTTCGGCTTTGATCTTGGGATCTTCAAACACCGCTTCGATAATCAGATCACAATCCTTCAGCGCCCCAAAATCTGTGGTGGCATTGATGCGGCCAAGCACATCGGCCTTTTTTTCTGGAGTCACTTTTTTGCGGGAAATGCCTTTGTCCAGAATGCCCTCGGAATAGGATTTTCCCTTGTCGGCGGCCTCTTGTTTTTGATCGACCAGAACCACTTCGATCCCTGCATTGGCCGAGACATAGGCAATCCCTGCGCCCATCATGCCTGCGCCAAGAACGCCGACTTTGCGCACCTTTTGGTCGGCCACATCCGCGGGCCGCACGGCGCCTTTTTCAAGCGCCTCTTTGTTCAGGAAAAGCGAGCGGATCATTGCCCCGCTGGATGGGCTGTCTCTTATACACATCT
>JAHRVC010000172.1 GCA_019090885.1 Marinosulfonomonas sp. | reverse complement strand
TCACTTATAACCACGGGTAATTGAGCGATCGGTGAAGTGTGCTAAAGGACTCAGTGTCATCTACGTGCGCGCGCAGTACCCATTTGGGGCTAACTCCATATGCACTCGATGGATAATTGTCCCAAGAGTGAATGAAATGTTCGGCCTCGGATGGGCTGTATCCATAGGCTTGTGCCCAAAGAGCAGCGATCAGTTCGTCCTGCTCTACGACGGTCTTCTTCAGAGATTTGATATCTGTAGGACTTTGAGAGTGTTCGAAATGAAGCTTTCCGATGGCGTCGATCAATGCCCCATCCATCTCACGAAGTTCTCTTAGAAGCTTCATGTCGATAAAAACAAAAACGGCAATGGGCCAAACTACTGCGAAAATCCACAAAATGGTCATCGGCCACACTCCGCAGTAAGAAGTTTGCAAGCATCCGCGGAAATGTGTGCAAGAAAAGCTATCGCGTGGCAAGCAAATGTTTGTGCAGCAAGAGTAGGGTCGGCAGTTCCGCCCACCCTACTCGCCAAATTCGAGGAATCCGTGGTTGTGCATCCTGCCATGCTTAACCCGCCCTTAACCAAACTCACCCACACAATCCCCCGATGCACAACCACAACTCCCCACTGTCACCGGACAACTGGCTGGCCGATCTGTTCACCAGCAAAGCCGTGCAGCAGGGCGGCGTGATCCGGCGCAAGGCGCGCGACATTGAACGCTTCGCCGGGATGGATCGGTTCATGGCTGAAATTTACCGCCGGGGCTATCAGGTGGCCGAGAACTCAGGCCAAATCATCATTTTTTGCAATCGCGCGCCGGTGAGGTGGCTGACCAAGTTCGAGCCCGCAGAACCGCTTTCTTAAAAAGAAAGCGCCCCGAAAATCTTTTCAAGATTTCGCAATCCAAACCCTCACCACATCGCGCAAATTAACCTACCGCACCACATGCACCGCACATTGGGCATGGCGCACGACACGAGCCGCCGTTGAACCAAGGATCAAATCCGCAGCCCCCGGTCGGTGCGAGGCTATGACGATGCAATCGGCGGCGTTTTCATCGGCCCATTCAAGAATGGTCTTGCCGGAATGCCCCTCGACCAGCACGCCCACGCCATTTTCAAGCTTTTCCGCCTGCTCCTGCAAACTTACCGCGATGGCCTTGCGTGACGACTCCAGATAATCCGTTGGCAGATAGGTGATCGCATAGGCTGGCACAAATTCCATCACATGCAGCAAGGTGATCCGCGCGCCCTTGTCAGCCAGCGCTTTGGCCGCCGCAATCGCGCCTTCACTGTCGCGGGTTTCATCAAATGCGATTGGCACTAGAATATTCTTATACATCTCTGATCCTCCGTTTAAGTTGCCGCAAGTGTATCAAACCCTACCACGAAAACCTTGATTCAGGTCATATGATGCGAAGCACCGGTAAGGCCCATCGGCGCATAAAAAAGCCGGGCCCAACAATCTGGCCCCGGCTTCCTGCTTGCTTAAACGCTAAAAACAGCGTCGATTAGAACGGATTATCCATCCGCGATGTAACGATCACCTTGCCTTTGCAATCTTCGGGCCATGTCAACTGGATCAGATTATTATTGCCGCCAACGTTGGTCGAAGCATAGGGCATCCCAAAGATATCCGCGCCGACGGCATTGGTAATCGCACCCTCGCTTACCACCGACGTCACATTACGCGACCAGCCGCCAAACGGCAGATAGCCACTGCTGTCCAGCGTCCAGACCGTGGCGTCAGAACCCTGTACAAATTCCAGCGTCACCGGATTGATCGTTGCCTGATTGACCGCATTGAACGAATTGCCCTCAAACACCACATTGCGCGACCGGCCAAAATCCAGATCGGCGATCGAGTTATCCACCGCCTCAATCCGGTCAATACTGCCATTCACGGTCTTGAACGTGTTGCCAATGACGCTAAGCCCCTGAATGAAATGCCCGGTGCCATAAGGTTTAATCACGATATAATTGAACCAGCTTGCAACATCGCTGGCGGTGAAAATATTGCCGGTGATGGCCAGCCCGCCAAAGGAAAACTCGACCCCGAAATCCGGGTTGGCGTCATGCTCGTTGGTCCATTCGATGGAACAATTGTCAATGTAGTTCCCGGTGATCACGGTTTTCATATTGGGATAGGTAAACACCATCCCGCCAAGGCGCGGCGCGGCCAGTTGATCGTCGCCCTGAAACCAGTGGTTGCCAACAATCAAATGACCGTTGCCAAACATCACGCCAGTATGGCCAAACCGTTCAAACCGATTGTCGCGGATCTTAGCGTCATTGGCGTTGACATTATAGGCAATCGTGGTGCGCGCGGTGGACGCAACCGTCTGTTCGTTTGACACAAAATGGCAGCGATCAATCTGTAAATCCTGACAGCCCGTCCCGATTGAGGTAATCCCCCGATCACGCGGTTTGGTCATAAAGCTGTCTTTTAGGTGAAACGTCTGCCCCCATGGGGCCAGCATGATCCCACTGGCATTGCCCGAACACAGAAATTCCACATCGGTAATGGTGAATTTGGAATACTTCGAAAAACCGGAAAAATCGAGGATGTATTTGAACCGGGTGAACGTATAGGTCTGCGTTCCGGCGGCGTTAAACAACGGCTGGCTAAGGGTGATCGTCCCGGCCCCGATATTCGTGTCCTTGACGTAAACCTCGCGCCCAACCCCATTGGCCGTGACAAGCGAACCGATCTCAACATTAGCCACGTTGGCGACATTGGTCAGCGTATTTGGGCTGGCAGTGGAATAGGTCGCCTGCGATGTGGCCACAACCGGATCAAAATTTGTGCTCGCGATTGCGTTGAACTGACCGTTGCGGATAACGCGGCGAACCTCGAACGTGTCCAGACTGCCTTCGATTGCCTGCATATCCAGCGGCTCGTCCACATCAATCCGTAGCCCGTTCATATCCAGCGATTCATGGTTTGAGAAATTCAGCAACGCCTGAAATGCCTTTTTGAAACCCAGCAACTCATCCCCAAACGCCTCGACATAGGGGCGCAGCTCATAGTTTCCACGCAGCACCAGACGCTGATCATCAGGCATCGTTACCGTGCCCTCAAACCGCACAGGGTTGTCCAGCGACACATGGCTTGCCAGATGGTAAACGCCAGCCGGCACCAGAATTTCGCGCCCCAACGCCGCAATATCCGCCGTTTCAAAGGCCTGACTGTCATCCGCCACGCCGTCGCCAATCGCGCCGTAATCGCGCACATCGACCCAGTCCATCATGTCGCGATGAAAGGCGCTGGTGATATCTTCGATAATAATATCATCAATGCGCACCAAGCCGCCGTTGCTACCAGTCAGATCCAACCCAAAGTGGCCATAGATAGCGCCGTTGCCCCAGACCATATCGACACCACCGCGCTGCCCGGTGCCGATGATTGCGCTGACTTCAACAACGTCGCCGTAGGCAGTCAGTAAAACGCTTGGCCCAACTTCGACCAGCCCGCTGACGTGGCTGCTTGATCCGTTGCCCGCCCAGCCTGCAATCGCCACAGACGGCAGGTTGCCGCTGATCGCCTTAAGGCGAACCCGGACGCGCAAATAGCAGCCCGGCAGGATCGTCGTTTGCCCCATATAGCGCAACTTCTGCGTCGCGTTGCTTTTCAGAATTTCCACGCAACCGCCAAAATCCTGATCCGCTGGCACAAGGGCCGCGTTTGGCGAGCCATCATACGTTGCCGAACCCGGTGTTCCGTCTTCGCTTGACCAAACGTCCAGCCCGCCTGAAAATTCCGGCGGCATCAGCACCAGCCCGTCAGTAATCGCCTTGTTCATCCAAAACCCTTTCCACGGATGGGCCACGCCAAAACGCGACGCCAAATGTGCCGTGACGGCACAAATACCGCTCATTTACAGTTGATTAATGAGATCGGGCCAAAAAGCCCCACGCGCAGAATAGGTATCAACGGGCCGTTAACTGGCCCCTACGTCACCGCGCGCGGCGGCGTTCCTAAACCGGTTAACCTGCGTTAAGTCGCAAGCTTTCCCGCTAGGGCGTCTTCTATCAGAGTGATGGTTTCATCTATCCCGTAAAGGGCGATAAAACCGCCAAAACGCGGCCCCTGACTGGCGCCCAGCAAAACTTCATAAAGTGCTTTAAACCAATCACGTAGCGGATCAAATTCATGTGCTTTTCCGACCGCAAACACCATGCTTTGCAAGGCGTCCCCGTCCAACCCGCCGTCCCAAGCGCGCAGGCGCTCCAACAGGTCGGTGAAAGCGGCGTGTTCACGATCATCAGGCATGCGAAATACCCGGCCCGGTTTCACAAAATCATTGTAATACCGCACCGCAAACCCGGCCGCCGCGTCCAAATCAGGATGGGTGGCAGGTGTCGCGTCCGGCGCATAACGGCGGATAAAACCCCACATGCGCTCGGTGTCCTCAGCCGCAGAAACAGCCGCCAAATTAAGCAGCATCGCGAAAGGCACAACCATATTGGACACAGGAACATCGTCGCCATGCACATGGAAAACCGGGTTGTTCAGCCGCTTGGCTGCATCCTGATCGACGTAGGCGCGCAATTGCTGATGGTATTCATCAACCGCTTTCGGGATCACATCAAAATACAGCCGCTTGGCCGTTTTTGGCTTAAGATACATGAAATATTGCAGGCTTTCCGGCGCCGCATAGGTCAGCCATTCTTCCATCGACAAGCCGTTGCCTTTGGACTTGGAAATCTTCTGGCCCTGCTCATCGTTAAACAACTCATACGACAGACATTCAGGGGCTAACCCACCCAGAGCCCGGCAAATTTTTGACGATTGCGTCACACTGTCAATCAGGTCCTTGCCCGACATCTCATAATCAACACCCAACGCCGCCCAGCGCATGCCCCAGTCGGGTTTCCATTGCAGCTTTACATGGCCACCCGTCACCGGAACTTCGACCCGCTCGCCGTCAGGTTCTTCATAAACAATCGTTCCGGCGGCAACATTGCGCTCCAACGTCGGCACCTGCAACACATGCCCGGTTTTCGGACTGACCGGCAAAAATGGCGAATAGGTCGCCTGCCGCTCGGCCCCCAACGTGGGCAGCATGATCGCCATGATCTTGTCGAACCGTTCCAGCGCCGTCAGCAGCGTCGCATCAAACGTTCCGCTGGTATAATATTGGGTGGACGAGGCGAAATCATATTCAAACCCGAACTGATCCAGAAACGCCATCAGGCGCGCGTTATTATGGGCGCCAAAACTGTCGTGGGTGCCAAAGGGATCGCGCACTTTGGTTAACGGCAGATTCAGATCCTCGGTCATCTGCGCCTGATTTGGCACGTTAGCGGGAACCTTGCGCAGGCCGTCCATATCGTCCGAAAAGCAGATCAGCTTGGTCGGAATGTCACTAAGTAATTCAAAAGCACGCCGCACCATCGTCGTGCGCGCAACTTCGCCAAACGTTCCGATATGGGGCAGACCAGAGGGGCCGTACCCCGTTTGAAACAACACAAAACCCTTTTCCGGGGCACCCTTGGCATAGCGTTTAAGCAACCGGCGCGCTTCTTCAAAAGGCCAGGCCTTGGACTGCATCGCAACATCGCGCAAATGGGTCATTTATTGTGCTTTCTGTATTGTCAGGCAAACTGATCTCGCAAGTGACCACTCCCTATTGCCGAGAAGGCCAGAGGTCAATATTCTGCACCGTGACATAGATTACAGGAAAAACGCCCGTGGCCAAAAAAACGTCTGCATTAACTGCCGAGGACTGCCTTGTTGCGGTCATGATCGCAACATCCGCATCCGACGAGAACATTCAAACCTCCGAGCTTGTGACCATCCAAGCAATTGTTAACCATTTGCCGGTGTTTGCCGAATACGATGTGGGCCGCCTGAAAACGGTGTCGCAGGTTGTGCTCGATCTGTTCAGTGACGAGGACGGCTTAGATGCGCTGTTTAGCTTGATCCGCAAAAACTTGCCGGAAAAATTGAATGAAACCGCTTATGCTTTGGCTTGCGATGTGGCGTCTGCCGACGGGCATCTGGGCGAAAGCGAGCTGCGTCTACTGGAAGAAATCCGCTATGAGCTGACGATCGACCGCCTTCATGCGGCAGCCATCGAACGGGCAGCGCGGGCCAGATATATGAAAGCCTGATCAGCGACGCGCCAATCTGACTTAACCGCCATAAATTTTGATCCACCGATCAATCAGCCCCGATTGCAAGCGCCGGGCCTGATTGTTCCAGCCTCTGGCACCGGGCGGGCGTTCACGTTCGGCCACCGAAAGCGCGTTTCGCCGCGCGGCGTTGGTGCTGAATATCGCAAAGGCAAGCTCAGTTCTGCCTGCAGTGATAAACCCTGCCAAACCGCTGACAAAATGCAATGTCCCGGTCTTGGCCCGCAGTGATGCGGCGCTGCCTTTTCGCGGGTTTCCATTCGCGTCACGCAGTGCAATCGGCTTTAGGATTGACGACAAAGTGCTATCCGGCCCGATCCGCAAAAGGGCCTGAACCATATCCCCAGCCGTGACCCGGGTGCGATCCCCAAGTCCCGAATGATCGACAAAACGTGATTTTTTTGCGCCAAGCCGGGCGTGCATCCACTCTGACATCGCGTCGGCCGATGTCGCCAGCCCGTCAACTGTCGCATCGCGCGCCACACTTGCGCTCAGGCCGGTAACTTCTGCCGTTAAATTGGTGGAGTACTTCAGCATGTTTCTCAGGATCGATTGCAAGGGCGAGCTATGCCGCTGGACAAGCACCACACCGGACGCCCTGCCCTTCATCAATTCCGGGGTTCGCAGAACAATCCCGTGCGATCGGGCGAAAATACGGAAAACTTCGCCTGTATATTGCTCGGGTTGACGAACCGGTAGCCACCGGGATCCGCCCTTGCCAAGCGCCGCTTTCGCAACCGTCCAACGTTCTTTTGAGCCACCATTGGCATATGTATAAATTGGAAATTTTCGGTCAACGATTTCCATTTGTGTCAGCGACATTTCCGGGCGAAACCTGTCAGACCGCGCATCCATTGTAACGGCATATTTGCCGCCACTAGGCTTCCATTCAAAATGCACGCGGTTGTAATTCAGGTTCAGCCCGGACACAGCGGGGTTGTATCCCAGATGCTCGGGCTGACGACGATCGATCCTGTCCACATGTGGCAACGCGCCGCCGGACACCAGAAACCGCCCGGTTACTTCACGCAATCCAGTTGATTTCAACGCCGCAGCCAATTCAGAAATTGCGTTTGTATCAAGCGTCGGATCACCGCCGCCCTCAAGTATCAGATCACCGTCAATGCGCCCGTTCAGCATCGGGGCCGATGCAAATACCCGCGTGCTGAATGCATGCGTCGGCCCAAGGGTTTCCAGCGCGTATTGCGCAGTAATCGATTTGGCAACGCTGGCCGGGGGCATGCCCAGAACTGGATTGCGGGAATCCAATATTTGACCCGTGCGGGCGTTGGCCACAACGAATGCGGTTTTGCCACCAATGTTGGACTTTGAAATCAGCGCCTCGACAGCAGCGGCCGACACGGGGCGAAAATCATCCGAACGCAGGAGCGGCCGCAAAGACAGCCCCATCCCATCCGCCAGCGCCACCTGCCCGACCCCCGACAAAAGCCCGCCAAGCATCACCCGGCGCGAAACTGTCAAAGCACTATTTTTTGTCATGGCGCATTCTTACCCGCATAAATTCTATATCCAACATCCTTAATCGCCCCAGTCGCCGCGATCACGGATGTCGGTTGATGACATGTTGACCATCGGCACGTTAAGAAAACACCAAACCGGGGGCTCGGATCGGGCAACAAGGGCTGCCTGCCGCCCGCGCAAGCGGTTGTGTCGATACCGATTGGCCGCAGGTGACGTTCGCGCCGCAATCCGGTCTCCGGGGCGGGCCAGCACACCGACTGGAACATTTTCCATAATCCACTGCCAATCCTGCCAGCGATGAAATTGCGCCAGATTATCGGCCCCCATCAACCACACGAACCGTGTATCGGGATGGCGGATTTTTAAGGCCCGCAATGTATCGGCGGTAAATCGTGTCCCTGCCCGCGCCTCAAAATCCGAAATCTTAACGCGTGGATGATCTATCAGCGCCCGCGCCGCCGCCATACGACGCGCCAGCGGTGCCGGAGCGCGTGATTTCAAAGGATTGGCCGGTGAGACCAGCCACCAGACCTGATCCAGCTGAAACCGCTTAAGCGCTTCGCGGGTGATATGGGCATGACCGGGATGGGGCGGATCAAACGACCCCCCCAGCAGGCCAATGACCGGGCCACGTCCAGCAACGAATTTTCTTGTTTGCGGCACGCCCGGCCTCGTTTTTGACAGTCGTTCACATATCCGACGTAATCCTTAAGAAATCCAGACATTTCTGCCCGGTTCACCCCCCGGCTTAACCGCCAAGCGGGCATCTGGACCGAACAAGATGTGGCCATGCCAAAACCGCCTGCGCTTTTTTTGGGCCCCTTTTCTTTCCCCTGCGCATCCGATCCGTGGAAATACTACGTCCGTTCGCCCGATAAGGAACAATCACATTTGCGCAACCGGTCCGGTATGCGTAATGAAGCACGTGCAACAACATACTGCGGGGACAGCAATGGCAGCCTATCAATACGTTTATCACATGGATGGAGTGTCCAAGACCTATCCCGGCGGCAAGAAATGCTTTGAAAACATCCACCTGAATTTCCTGCCCGGCGTCAAAATCGGCGTCGTTGGCGTCAACGGCTCGGGTAAATCCACCCTGATGAAAATCATGGCCGGACTGGATAAGGATTTTCAGGGCGAGGCATGGTCCGCCGAAGGGGCCAAAGTTGGCTACCTGCCGCAGGAACCCACGCTGGACGAAACCCTTGATGTGCGTGGCAATGTGATGCTGGGCGTAGCTGACAAAAAGGCGATCCTGGACCGATATAACGAACTGGCGATGAACTATTCTGACGAAACCGCCGATGAAATGGCGAAATTGCAGGATGAAATTGACGCCCAGAACCTTTGGGATCTCGACGCGCAAATCGACGTCAGCATGGAAGCCCTGCGCTGCCCGCCCGACGACGCCGATATCGCAAGCCTGTCAGGTGGTGAAAAACGCCGCGTTGCCCTGTGC
>JAHRVC010000171.1 GCA_019090885.1 Marinosulfonomonas sp. | reverse complement strand
TGTGGATCACGCCAAAGTTGCCACTTACGGCGATATTCTGTCTGGCGCGCGCAGCGCGGGTGACAGCGTGGCAATCATCGGGGCAGGTGGCATCGGGTTTGACGTGGCAGAATTTCTGGTCACGCCAAAGGCAGAAACCAATGACGCGGCGACATTCTTTGACACATGGGGCGTGGACAGCAGTTTTACCGTTGCCGGAGCGCTAAAGGGCGATCCGTTGGCACCGCGCCCGACCACACGCAAAGTTACGATGTTGCAGCGCAAAGCCGAAAAGCCGGGCAAGAGCCTTGGGGTTTCGACCGGTTGGATCTTGCGCAACACGTTGCGAAAGCACGGGGTCGAAATGCTTGTGGGTGTTAGCTATGACCGGATTGATGACGCGGGGCTGCACTATACGCTGGACGGAAAGCCGGAAGTTCTGGCGGTTGATACGGTCGTTCTTTGCGCCGGTCAGGAAAGCCAAAGCGGGCTGTTTGAAACCTTGCAGGAACGTGGTGTGGCCGCGACGATGATCGGCGGGGCCAAAGAAGCGTCGGAACTGGACGCCTTGCGGGCGATCGACGAAGGCGTCAGGTTGGCGCAGTCGTTTTAGCGGGGAAAATCATGTCAGATACCAGTATTTCGCAACGAATTTGCGATTTTGTACTCAATTTTTCGGGTGAAGATTTGCCCGATGCCGCGCGCCATGTGATGCAACTGTCGTTGCTCGATTGGGTGGCGGTGACCGTGGCTGGGCGCGATGAGCCGGTCAGTAAAATCCTGCGCGAGATGGTTGCCGACGAAGCCGGAGCCGAGCAGGCATATGTTCTGGGGCTTAAGCGCGCCGTTCCCGCCCGCGCTGCCGCACTGGCCAATGGCACCGCGGGCCACGCGCTGGACTATGACGACACGCATTTTGGCTGTCTGGCACATCCGTCCGCCGCCGTTGTTCCGGCAGCAATGGCAATTGCTGATCTGAAATCGGTAAGCCCGCGTGCGTTTCAGGAAGCGGCGCTGATCGGGGTCGAGGTCGCCTGCCGTGTTGGCGCATGGCTGGGGCCAGAGCATTACCGTATCGGGCTGCATATGACCGCCAGTGCGGGCACCATCGGCGCGGCCGCTGCGGCAGCTCGTTTGCTGGGCCTGACGCCGGACCAGATGCGAAATGCAATCGGGTTGGCGGCAACGCTGGCCTCGGGCACGAAGGCGCAGTTTGGCACCATGGGCAAGCCGTTTCACGCCGGTCACGCCGCGGCCGGCGGGGTCGAGGCTGCGCTGTTAGCTGCACGCGGAATGGTGGCCGCCGCCGACGGGCTGGACGGGCCGCAGGGCTTTGGCGCGACCCATCATGGTGCCGAAAATATTGCCGCCTTTGATGGGTTTGGTAAGGCATTCGTGTTTGAAACCGTGCAGCACAAGTTTCACGCCTGTTGTCACGGCACCCATGCCGCACTTGATGCGCTGTCGATCCTTAAGGAACGACAGGAAATAGCCCCTGACGCGGTTAGTAAAATCACGATCCGAACCGCACCCGGTTTTTTGCGGGTCTGCAATATCGTTGAGCCGAGCACCGGTCTGGAAGCAAAGTTCAGCTATCGGATGGTTACGGCACTTTCACTGTTAGGCCATGACACCGCCCGGCTGGATACATTCAACGACGCCCTATGCCGCGATCCGGCAGTGCTGGCGCTGCGTGACCGCGTTCAGGCCGTGGGCGATGAAACAGTGTCTGAAACGGCGTCAAAGGTGCAGATTGATTTGCAGGATGGCGCGTCAATTTCGGCCACGTCTGACCTGTCGACACTGACTGATATTGACGCGCGCACAGCCCGCGTCAGGGCGAAGGCAGGCAGCTTGCTGGGCGATGAACGTGCCGCAGATATCTGGGGCAGGATCACCCGCGAAGAAGGCGTTGCGTCGCAATGGATGCGTGGTTGACGGCCTGAAACCTTGGTGGTTTGTTAGCTGGCTGTGCCAAAAGCGGTGGCGTGATCGCGAATGAATTGCTCAAAGCTGCGGGCAGGGCGACCCAGCACGTTTTCAATCGTCGGATCAACCGCGCCAAGGTATCCTTTGGGGGCCAGTGCGGTTAGTTCCAGCATCGCATCAACAACCACCGGCGCCATCCCAGCCGCGGCCATTCCAGCGCGCGATTGTTCCGGGGTTACGGCCTGAACTGCAATTTTCCGCCCGGTAACTTCACTCAGCAGCGCGGCAATCTGTTCACCGCTCAGCCCCTCGGGCCCCGTCAGCCCATAGGCCTTTTCGTTTTGTCCCTCGCCGGTCAGCGCAAGTGCTGCAACATCCGCGATGTCACGGGCATCGACCCATGAAACCGCGCCGCCAAGATCATCCATATAGACGTTGTTCGCGGCAATATTTTCAGCCTGCCACAGCAGGTTTTGCATAAAATACGTCGGCTGAACCAGCGTCCATTCCATGCCCGAGGCTTTCAGCAATTCCTGACTGTGTGAATGCCACTGTCCCAGCACCAGCCCGGCTTTTGGTGAAGCGCCCAGTCCGGTTGACATGACCACATGGCGCACGCCGGCCTTCTTCGCGGCCTCGATCGCGTTGGCTTTCCATTGCCGCATGTCGACGTCAGCCGGGGTGACCAGAAAGGCCTTGTCTGCCCCGTTGCAAGCCTGAACCAAAGATGCCGGATCGGTGAAATCAGCGATTGCCACATCACAACCCTTGGCGCGTAACCCTTCGGTATTCGCCGGGTTGCTGGTAACCGCACGAATTTCTTCGCCCTTGGCCTGCAATGCCTCGATCAATGGGGTGGCAATCGTGCCGGTGGCACCAAAAATTACGATCATGGTTCAGGCCTTTCTTAGCGCTTCAATCGGCGCAATGGTTTCAGGGTTGTCGACCGAAGTCATATCGCCCTGATCCAGACCAAGAAAAGCGGCGCGCACAACGCGGCGCATGGTCTTCATGGTGCGGGTTTTGGGCAGGGCGTCGACAAAATAAATCTCGCGCGGGCGAAACGGTTTGCTGACCAGATCACCGACGCAGGTTTTCAACCGTTCGATAAGGGCTGCGTCGGGCGTGACGCCGGGGGCAGCCACGCAAACACAGACCACGGCGACACCTTTCAGATCATCGGGTGCGGCGATTGCGGCAACGTCGATAACTTCACCGGCTTGGGTCATTGCACCTTCGATTTCCGGCGGCCCGATGCGTTTGCCTGCAATGTTCAGCGTGTCGTCAGAGCGGCCCAGAATATACCACGTGCCGTCCGGATCATGGCGCACCCAGTCACCGTGTTGCCAGATGCCTTTGAATTCGGACCAATAGGTTTCCAGATAGCGCGCTTCGTTTTGCCAAAGCGTTGGCGTCAAGCCCAATGGGGGCACTGTGACGACCAGTTCACCAACTTCGCCCCGGTTGGCCTCACTGCCATCGGCGCGCAGAACTTTTGCGCCGACACCAAGGCTTTGGGCGGAAAAACCGCTTGGTTGCAGTTCATGTAATACGGTCGAGGTCAGAATCGCGCCAAAAAGCTCGGTCCCGCCGGAAATGTTCAGCGGCACAGCGCGGTGGCGGCAAATATGTTCCAGATGCCAAAGCCAGGCGTCCTCGGTCCAGGGTTCGCCCGTCGCGGCGACGACGCGCAGAGGCGACAGGTCATAGTCATCAAGAATACGCAGGTCTTGTCGCATGAACTGACGCACCAGCGTTGGCGCAACGCCCAAATGGGTCACCCGGTTTTCACTGACCAACCGCAGCAGGCGGAACGGATCATCGGGCAGGGATGGCGCGCCCTCGGCCATGACCAGTGTCGCGCCAGCCAGTAGGGTCGACACCACCGACAACGGCCCAACAACCCAGCCCATGTCGGTCATCCACAGATGTCGATCACCCGGTTTCATATCCAGACCCAGCAGGAAATCGGTCTGGGCCTTGCCGATCACACCTAAATGCGTGTGCACCACGCCTTTGGGCTTTCCGGTTGTCCCAGACGTGTAGGCGATCAGCAACGGATGATCCGTGCTGACCGGGACAGGCGCGAAATTCGGGCTGGCGGCACTGATCGTTTCGGCCCAGTCCAGATCACGTTCGGGATCCGCTACGACTCCGCCAAAACGGCGCAGGCTGACGACCGTGTGGACTGTCGGAACTTCGGCCAGCGCTTGGATCAGCGTCGCTTCCAATGGCACGGGCTTGCCCCGGCGCGGCGACGCGTCAACCGTCAGCACCGCCTTGGCTTCGCCGTCATTCAGGCGGGCGGCGATGGCGGGGGCGGAAAACCCGGAAAACAGCGGAATAATCGTCACGCCCATGCGCGCAAGGCCCATAAAAGCGGCCTCGATTTCCGGGATCATCGGCATGTAGATGCCAACCCGGTCGCCAGGTTTTATGCCGCGCGCACTAAGCGCATTTGCTACGCGCGCGCTTTCATCGGCCAGTTGCTGATAGGTCCAGCTGCGGTGTTCACCATCTTCGCCGATCCAGTCAACGGCCAGTGTGTCGCCAAGCCCGTCTTCAAGGCGCACATCAAGCAATGTTTCCGCCAAATTCAGCGTCGCACCGGTGGCCCAACGCACAAATTCCGGGCCTTTGGAGATATCGCGAATTTTTTTATAGGGTTTTGAAAACCGAACACGGGCCAGCTTTATAATTTCGGCCCAGAACCAATCGGGATCAGAGTTTGAGCGGTCACAAAGCGCTTCGTAGCTGTCAAAACCGTGCTGTTTTAGAAAGCCGGTCAAGGTTGATGTGTCGCGAATGTCCTGATCTGCCTGAAACATAGTGTCCTCCGATAGATAAAGCCGCCCGTGCCGGGGTACGCCCTGACACCCGACCTTTTTTCAGGCCCGGTGTCAAAGCGCTTTGTCTTATCCGTGCATCGACAATCCGCCGGAAACAGAGATCGTCTGCCCGGTGATAAAGCCCGCGTCATCAGACGACAGAAAACAGACGATGCCCGGGTAGTCGGTTGGCAAGCCCAGCCGCTTCATCGGAATGGCGCGTTTCAGGCCTTCGGCGATCTTTGCACCGGCTTCACCTTGCGCAATTTCTGCAAAAAGCGGTGTGTCGGTTGGCCCGGGGCAAACCGCGTTTAGCTGAATGCCTTTGCGCGCCAATTCCCGTGCAACGGTTTTGGTGAATGCGATGATCCCGCCCTTACAGGCAGAATAAACCGCTTCGCCGGAGGAACCGACCCGGCCCGCATCAGAACTGATGTTAACCACACGCCCGCCGCCATTTTCGACCATGCTGGGCAAAATGGCGTGATGCATGTTCATCGGACCATAAAGGTTGATGTCTACGACCTTTTTCCAAAGGGCCATGTCAGTAGCCAGAAACGGCTTAATCTCATCCCAGCCCGCGTTGTTAACCAGAATATCGATCGGGCCACCGGCCAGAACATCGGCCACGGCTGCGTCCACGGCGGCGCGGTCGGTGATGTCGACGGTGTGCGCGCTGGCTTTGCCGCCCGCGCTGCGGATCATTTCTGCGGTTTCTTCGGCACCTGCCGCGTTCATGTCAAAGATTGCGACCTCAGTGCCCTCTTCGCCAAAACGGCGCGATACTTCGCGCCCGATACCACTGCCGCCGCCGGTGATGA
>JAHRVC010000170.1 GCA_019090885.1 Marinosulfonomonas sp. | reverse complement strand
GAATTCCTGCAGGAATTCCCTGATATCACGGTGAATATGGTCCTTAACAACCGCTATGTCGAACTTATTTCGGAGGGTTTTGACATGGCAATCCGGATCGGAGAGCTTGAGGATAGCACACTACGTGCCCGCAAACTTACCGAGACAACAAAGCGTATGATTGCGTCGCCGGAGTATTTCAAAAAATACGGCCGACCGACAAAAATCGACGACTTGAACGAACACAAGCTGCTGCATTATTCAAATCAGGCCAATAGCGCTGTCTGGAAACTGACTGCCCCATCGGGTGAGAAACGTCAGGTCCGCACCGCCGGCTGGCTAACAGTAAATGATGGGCAATCACTTTTGAATGCCGCTATTTCCGGCCTTGGAATAGCTTATCTGCCTTCATTTTTGTATGCTGATGCAATGAAAAGCGGCCTGATCGAAGAAGCAATTTCTGATCTGCCAATTGAAACGCAAGGCATCTATGCTGTGTATCCTCCGGGACGCTTCACGCAGCCCAAAGTGCGCGCGTTTATCGACTTTCTGGTGCGGGCATTTGCCGAAAAAGGCCCAGACGTCTGGTAAATTAAACAATTCGCGAATCTAGAATATTACGGTCAGCTAGCGGGTCGAAGTGAGTATCACTTCGACCCGTCTGTTTTTCTTGCGCCCCTCATCCGTCAAATTAGAAGACCGCGGCGACAAATAGCCGACACCCGCAGCTTCCAGTTGCCCTTGTGGCACGCCATAATCTGCAACCAACCTTCGTAAAACCGCGGTCGCCCGTTTCTTTGACAAGGCGATATTTGCTTCTAATGAGCCTTCGGCGTCTGTATGCCCGACCAGCGCCACGGTTTTTTCGGGGTTCGCATTCAAAAACTGTGCAAGTTCCGTAAGCGAGGCGAAAACCGAGTCGCCAAGCCGCGACGACCCTGTCTGAAAACTAAGGTCATCCAACGGCGCTCGCCCCACACTGACCAGCAATTCGCCCAGCCCAAGAAACCTCGCCCCCCCAGATTCAACTTGTTGAATTTGCGTGTTTTGTGTTGGCGCAATTGACGTCGCCAGATCGTCACGCTGTCCGACATGCGTCAATTGTATGAACCCGGTGCCGACACTTCGACTGACCATCAGGCTGACAAATTCAGTTTTGGAATCCGCTAAATCGCGACGCATAGCTAAATACCGATAATCGCCCAGATCAACATGCATGTCCGGTTCTGGCAGCAGGTCGATACTGTAGCGGAAATCAAAACCACCACAGTCGTTTGTGTCACAAGACACCAGCGTCTTAAAACCAAGCTCTATAAGCTGGTCGCGCAAAAGCGAAATCATCCGAAGTGTCGACAGGTCACTGTCGGGAATTTTCCACGCCCGAACCGTTACCGCACCTTCGGCAATCTCCTTTGCTACGCCGCCATTGGCAAAAACACTCGTGGCAATTGCAACGCTTGCAATGGGTTCTTCTGTATCCAGTGTCTTTATCGCGCCCGCCGGAAACTCGAGCGTCATTGCACCAACAGCATTTGGTGCAAGACAAAACAGAGCAAAACCTATCGTCAGGCGAAAACTCATCTGGACGCGGCGTGGTATTCTGGGTTGGGCTGCATATCGATCGCCGACGCCACGCGGTTAGTCATATTGAAAAACGCAGCAACGGCACCGATGTCAAAAATATCGCGATCTGAAAACCCTACATCGCGCAGGTTCTGGCGGTCAGATTCCTCAATCGTCGATGACGCGACCGTCAATTTCACAGAAAAATCCAACATTTCACGCTGTCGTGCGTCAAGATCGGCGGCGCGGTAATTCATCACGATCGCCTCACCCAGCGCAGGGTCACCAGACAGTTCACGCACCGCTGCCCCATGTGCCACCAGACAATACCAGCATCGGTTTTCGGCAGAAACGGCCACGGCAATCATTTCACGTTCAAGTTTTGACAAGCCGCTATCGCCCAGCAACAGGTCATTATACATGCCGGTGAACGCATTTAGCTTATCAATATCAAAGGCATAAGCCTGTAATACATTTGGCACCAGCCCCAGCTTTTCCTGACAGATCTTGAAGTATTTCTGTATCCCTTCCGGAAGCGGATCAACCATTGGCAAATCCAATGCTGTTACTTTTTGAGATTTATCTGTCAATTTTGGCCCCAATTCTGTTGTTCTTACTTGGTTCGATAGTGATAGCTGCCAGCCAGTGACATGCCCAATTTTGAATATAGGGCATTTGCGGGGCGATTTGCATCCGTCACTGCCAGAGTTAGATAGTCGCAGCCCATTTTCTGCGCCCAATCTGCCGCCAATTGCAGGACCCCTGTGCCCACACGGCGACGTCGCGATCTGGGCGAAACCTCAATTGCATGGATCATCGCTGTCCGCTCCCTGACGGCGACAAAACCAACGCCGACGGTTGCACCGCCGCTTTGTGCAACGATTACTGACTTGGTGCCTTTGGCGCGGGTCATCACATCCAGCCGGTGTGCGCCAATCCCCCCGCTGGCCCAAATTTCTTTGGCAATATCGGATGGCGGCCATTGCGCCGTCTCGCTGCTGGCCGTGAGATATTCGGCCGCCAAACCCTCAACCGGGCAGACGTATAATGATCCCGGATCAACAATGATGTATCCTTGGCTGTCCAATACTCGGTCAAGTTCGCCTTCCCCCTCGCGAACCATAAAAAGTGGCACCTGCCCCAGCGCGGCCATCCCGGCTTCGCCAACAGCAATGTCAGCGGGCGAAAATACACCTTCTAATGTCGCGGCGGATACTCGTTTGCCACCACCACGGCCATCCCGAATAACCCATGGGCCAACCCGGCTATAGGCGGCAGCGGGCCAGGTCGCATCTACCGTTTCATACAGCGCTGAGAGAGTTGGCGGGTTCATGCAGGTTTTGGCGGAAACAGCCCGGCAAGAATGGTCATCGCCTGATCAACCCGTGGGCCATCCTGCCCTCTGATAACTATATTGGTGCCATAGGCGCCATTTTTCTGAAACGGATAGGAACCAATCGCAATATCCGGAAAATCACCGGCCAGCTTTGCCAGCGGTCCGGCAACCCTGCCTTCGCCATGATCAATCCTAAGCGTCTGGCTTAACAGTGGGGTTCCCCCTGTCAGCGTCGGCAAGACCGACGCAACCATCGCCTGAAATATTGTCGGCACTCCGGCCATCACATGCACATTTTCAACCGTAAAACCCGGCGCACCCGACACCGGATTGTCGATCAACACGGCCGTGTCAGGAATGCGCGCCATCCGCAGGCGCGTTTTATTAACCTCGGCCCCCATGTCGCGATAACGCGCTTCAAGGATCGCACGGGCATCGTCGCGAATGTCGATAGGCAATCCAAATGCCTGCGCGATAGAATCCGCTGTAATGTCGTCATGCGTCGGGCCGATCCCGCCGGATGTGAACACATTATCATAAGACCCGCGCAGATCGTTAACGGCTGCCACGATCGAACCCGCAATGTCCGAAACAACCCGGACTTCCATCAAATCGATGCCAATCGCTGTCAGTTCACCGGCCAGATAATGCATGTTTGCATCACGGGTCCGGCCTGACAAAATCTCATCGCCGATTACCAGCATGGCGGCAGTTGGGTTGCGCATATCGGGTTCCTTGCACAGGCTATAGTCCCGGTATAGGCCGGGCGTCATGCGCTTTCAAACAACTCTTGTCCCCGGGCGGCTGGTGCGACGCTACAAACGCTTTCTGGCGGACGTCATACTAGAAGACGGGCGCGAGGTCGTGGCCCATTGCGCCAACCCCGGTGCGATGACCGGGCTGAATACGCCGGGAATGCGGGTTTGGCTGGAACCAAACGACGACCCAAAAAAGAAACTTCGGTTCGGTTGGCGGTTGCTTGAATTGCCGGACGGTCATTGGGCGGGGATCGATACATCTGTTCCAAACAGGGTCGTTCGCGAGGCGCTGGAGAACAAATTAATTGCCCCGTTGGCGGACTATTCCAACGTCCGGCCCGAGGTTAAATATGGGCAAGCCAGCCGGATTGATTTCCTGTTAACCGGCAAAGACCTGCCAGACGCCTATCTGGAAGTTAAAAACGTGCATCTAAGCCGCGAACCCGGTTTGGCCGAATTTCCCGACAGCAAAACCATTCGCGGTGCAAAACACCTGCGCGAGCTTGCGGATATGCGTGCGTTAGGCCATCGGGCGATCATGCTTTATCTGGTGCAGCGCACCGATTGTTCGCGCTTCCGTTTAGCAGATGACGTTGACACTGCCTACGCCACCGCGTTCGAGCTCGCCCAAAAAGCTGGTGTTGAAGTCCTGTGCTATGATACCGAAATCTCGACAGCGGGTGTGGAATTTCGGCGCCAGATAGAAGTTCTGATCTAGCCAGCATCTGGTTCTTTTCAATTTGATAACCTATGTAATGCGCGAAACCAGAATGCGACGGAGAACACCTTGGACGAGCCTAATCGTGGACACCTGACAAAGGACGGCATTCGTATCTACGAAGATGCAGATTATGCCGGTATGCATATAGCTGGCCAATTGGCCGCCCAGATACTGGATGAAATCGCCGAGTTTGTGCAGCCGGGCGTCACGACCGCGCATCTGGATGATATCATCACCAACAAAATCGAAACCGCCGGCGCGAAGTCCGCCACTATCGGATACAAGGGCTACCAGCACGCCAGTTGCATCAGCGTGAACCACGTCGTTTGTCACGGTATTCCCGGCAAGAAAATTCTGAAAGACGGCGATATTCTGAACATCGACGTCACCGTGATCGTCGATGGTTGGTATGGCGACACTAGCCGGATGTATGTGGCTGGCAAGCTATCGCGCAAATCAGAGCGGCTGATCGAGGTCACGCATGACTCTCTGATGTTGGGGATTGAGGCGGTGAAACCCGGCAACACCTTTGGTGATATCGGCGCGGCCATTCAGACCTATGTGGAAAGCCAACGAATGTCGGTTGTGCGCGATTTTTGCGGCCATGGTTTGGGGCGGGTATTTCATGCGCCCCCCAATGTGCTGCACTACGGGCGGCCCGGAACCGGGCCTGTGCTGGAAGAAGGTATGTTTTTTACCATCGAACCAATGGTAAATCTGGGCCGGCCAGAAACCAAAGTTCTGGCCGACGACTGGACGGCTGTGACGCGTGATAAATCGCTAACGGCGCAGTTTGAACATTCGGTCGCTGTCACGGCTAATAGCGTCGAGATTTTCACGCTGTCACCGGCGGGAAAGTTCCACCCAACCTACTGATCGCCATCCGCTGGCTCAAAGATCATTACTTGCGTATTGCCATAACGGCGTTGATCCAATTGGTTAAAGCCAACCGGGGGCAGAACGACGCTGCCCTCTTCAAAAACAATGATGGCGTCATCGGACAACCAACCGCCCTTTAGCGCGGCTTTAATCGCCAACTCGCCCAGCGCCGATCCATAGGGTGCATCGGCAAACACCAGATCGAACGGCGCATCTGGATTCACCCCCAGACGAGACGCATCGGCCCGCAACAGGCGCGTTTGTTCGCGCGCATTACACAGGTTGATATTCTTGCGGATCAGCGCGTTCGCTTTGGCGCCGTCATCAACAAATGTGACGTGCGCTGCGCCGCGTGACAGGGCCTCTAGCCCCAACGCGCCGGTTCCTGCGAACAGATCAAGCACACGCGCATTTTCGATCGGTTCACCAAAACGGCCACCGTTCAGCAGGTTGAAAATACTTTCGCGCACACGGTCCGTCGTGGGCCGCAGATGCGCCGCAACGTCGCCTTCCCCAACCGGGGTTAGGGCAAGCCCACGAAACTTGCCCGCAACGATCCGCATCAGGCTTTCAGCAGCGATTTCAGATTGGTTTCCGGGTCGGCAATCGCTTCGCGACTTGGAGATTTACCCATAGATATCAACCGCTTGGCAACCATATATGACCGTGGGTCGGTGATCGCATCGACCGCCAACAGCGTATCGCCCTGATAATACCAGAACGACATCGACGTTTCATTTTTGCCCGGACGGGTTACAACATTGTCGTAGCCGGTGTTCAACCCAGCGATCTGTAGCCGGATGTCATACTGATCAGACCAGAACCACGGCATAGCCTCGTAGGTTTTGCCAGCCCCCAGCATGTTTTCCGCAACCAGTTCAGCCTGATCATTGGCATTGCCGACACTTTCCAGACGAATCCGCGTGCCCTTGTAAGGGAAAGACGCACAGTCACCGGCTGACCAAATCGACGGATCGGATGTTTGCCCGAACTCATTCGTCCAAATGCCATTGTCCAGCGTCAGCCCGGCCATTTCAGCAACTTCAGTGGCAGGCGCAACACCAACCCCGACGATCACGAAATCGACCGGCAGTTCAGAGCCATCGCTAAGCGTTGCCGATTGCACGGCCCCGTCGCCATTCAACTGCTTCAGGCCTACGCCTTCGCGAATGGTAACGCCTTCGCTTTCATGGGCCGCACGCACGAAATCCGATGTTTCGCGGGCAGCTACACGCTGAAGAATACGATCTGCCATTTCAACCAGCGTCACGTTCAGCCCCTTGCGCGCGGCCACAGCCGCGGCTTCCAGACCGATATACCCACCACCAACGATTAAAACATTCCGCCCAGCCTGAAACTCCGGCTCCATCTGATCGACGTCGGCCAATGTGCGTACCACATGAAGCCCCTTCAAATCCCCACCGATTGCCGCGGGCAGACGATGCGGGATTGCCCCGGTCGTCAAGGCCAGATGGTCATAAGAAATCTCTTCCCCGGCGACCTGCACGGTTTTCTTAGCGGCATCGACCCCTGTCACTTTTTGCCCAAGGCGCAGCGTTATGTCATGTTCGGCGTAATACTCGATTGGCCGCAGATAAAGCCGCTCAACATCCGTTTTCCCCAACAAATAATCCTTGGACAATGGTGGTCGCTGGTAGGGTGCAACTGGTTCCTCACCTATCAGGGTGATCTGGCCATCAAATTTCAGCTCACGCAGCTTACAGACAAGCGCTTGTCCGGCCTGCCCGGCACCAACGACAACAATATGTGACATCTCATTTCCAATTCTTATTGGCATATATTCCGGGCAGACCTTATATCCTTCAATTCAGACAGACAATCGCAAGGGACAGCATCATGACCATTTCGACAGGCGACCAACTACCCGACGCAACCTTGATGAAGATTGTCGACGGCGCCCCGGTATCCGTCGCGATGTCTGATCTGTTGAAAGGCCGCCGTGTGGTGATCTTTGCTGTGCCCGGTGCCTTCACCCGCACTTGCACCGCCGCCCATGTTCCCAGCTTCATGCGAACGGCCGATCAGTTCCGCGCCAAAGGCGTGGATGAGATTATTTGCCTTTCGGTCAATGATCCCTTTGTCATGCAGGCTTGGGGTGAATCGACTGACGGCTTGAAGGCCGGGCTAACATTCATGGCCGATGCCGACGGCTCCTATACGCAGGCCCTTGGGTTGGCGTTTGACGCAGCACCGGCCGGTCTGTTCGGCCGCTCGCGGCGCTATTCAATGTTCATAGAAGACGGCGTCGTTAGCCAATACCGCCCCGAGGAAAATGCCGGCGGATGTGAGATTTCCAGCGGCGAGGCATTGCTCGAACTCATCTAACAAGCACGGGCAAACACAGCTTACTCTTCTTCTTTGCCAGTCTTTTTGAACGGACCATAACTGGTCAGAATCTCGTTTTCCTGATCCACCGCTGCATGTTCGGCTTCCAGAAACTGTTCAATTGCGCGCCGAAATCCGTCATCTCCCACCCAATGCAACGAATATGTCGTGACCGGCAGGTAACCCCGCGCCAGTTTATGCTCGCCCTGCGCACCGGCTTCGACGCATTTCAAGTTGTGGCGGATCGCATAGTCGATTGCGCGGTAATAACACAGCTCAAAATGCAAGCATGGGTGATCTTCATTGCATCCCCAGTAGCGGCCAAAAAGCGTTTCGCGACCAATGAAATTCAACGCGCCCGCAACATACCGGCCATTAATTTCGGCCAGAACAAGCAAGACCTCGTCACGCATGGTTTCCTGAACCTGATCGAAAAACGCGCGCGTCAGATAAGGCGTGCCCCATTTGCGCGCACCCGTGTCCTGATAAAACTGCCAGAACGCATCCCAATGTTCGGGTTTGATCTGATCGCCTGTAAGTTCAACAATCTGGCCGCCAAAATCATTGGCAATCCGGCGCTCGCGGCGGATATTCTTGCGCTTACGCGAAGACAAGTCTGCCAAAAACCCATCAAAATCCGCATAGTCACGATTGACCCAGTGAAATTGCTGACTTTTACGCGCCAACAGCCCCATTTTCGCACCTGCTTCTGCCTCAGCACTGGTGCAAAACGTTATATGCAATGACGATAGCTGGTTTTCTGCGGCAAGTTGGATCGCACCCTGAACCAACGCTGCTTGCCCGGTGCTTTCAAGACCGGGCAGTGTCAAAAACCGACGCCCGGTTGCGGGCGTAAACGGGGCGGCCATCTGTAGTTTTGGATAATATCTACCACCCGCATTTTCATAGGCATGCGCCCAGCTGAAATCGAAAATATATTCACCCTGCGAGTGGCTTTTGACGTAAAGCGGCGCAACCGCGATGATCTTACCGTCAATCGAAGCCGACAGCGGTCGAGGCGACCACCCGGTGCCCGGCCCGACAGAACCGGATGCTTCGAGCGCGCTCAGAAACCTATGTGTGGTAAACGGATCATTGGATCTGCCACCGTCGCTGGCTTCAGCACAGGCACAGGCGTCCCAGATCTCCTTGGATATGTCGGACACAGCCTGCCCAATTTTGATCTCTATCTGCGTGTCGCCCATCCGATCAGGTCTTTTTAGGTGGCAGGTGCGGGGCGTAGCCTTCGAATGTGATGTTGTCTGCAACGTTTCGGGCGGTTTTTTCAGCCTGTGGGCTGCGGACTGTCCAGCAAAGTATGGCGGCCCCTGCGGATTTCAGTTCCTGAACACGGGCATTTTCCAGATCGCTTGCGTGATGCGAGATAAACGACGCCCCTAGTGGTTCGTAATCTTCGATCAATCGCAGGTGCGCACGGGTCTTGGCAGGCAATAGCGGCCAGCTTTCCGCCGGGAACGAGCTTGTCGTCAGGCCGCAAGCTGTTTTCGGCGACAATTTGGTAAATTCTCGAACTGCGTGCGGGTTGAATGACATCACCGCCACTGGCCCACTGTAGTCTGCCAGCGCATCAGCCACCGCTTTTTCCAGCGGTCCAACATTTGCGCCCATGACGCCATCCTGATCCTTGATTTCAATCAGCAGCGGTGCCCGGCCCGCGACCCGGCCTAAAACCTGCGTAAGTGTGGGAATCGTCTCGTTGCTGTTTTTGAGTTTTATCTGGCGCAACTCAGCCATCGTGCGCACATTGACCGACCCTGTTTCATCGGTCAAACGATCCAGATGATAGTCATGAAAGACCTTCGCATGGCCATCAGAGGAAAGCTGCACATCAAGCTCGATACCATAGCCCGCGGTAATCGCGGCCTCAAACGCGGCCAGCGAATTTTCCGGGCGACCAGCCGCTGCATCGTGATACCCTCGGTGCGCTAGCGGGGCAGTCAGGAATTCGGGCGCAAGCGGCTTCATTTGATCTGAAAGATGCCTTCGATTTCGACCGCCACACCAAATGGCAGCGACGCGGCACTGACAGCGGAACGCGAATGATGGCCCGCTTCACCCAACGCCTCGACCAAAAAGTCCGAAGCCCCGTTTATCACTATTGGCTGGTCGGTGAAATCGTCGGTCGAGTTAACAAAGCCGGTTAACTTAATGACCCGAACAAGCCTGTCCAGATCCCCGCCACAAGCGGCCTTAACTTGCGAAAGAAGGTTGATCGCACAGGAACGGGCAGCTGCCGCGCCCTGCGATGCATCCATATCCGCCCCAAGTTTTCCAACAATCAGCCCATCGCTTCCACTAGAAACCTGACCGGAAACATAGACGATATTGTCTTTGGTAACGTATGAAACATAGTTCGCAGCCGGGGCCATCGCCTTGGGCAGCTCCACGCCCAGATCCGCCAATTTCGCTTCAAAATTACTACTCATTATTCCCGCTCCCCATTTGAATTCTTCGGCAACGCTAGCCCCGACAGCAGCCAGATAAAACTAAAATGTCACCCGAAGCTGAAAACGATCTCGGTTGCTCGGCAAAAATGCGCCTGTAACCAAATAATCACACGGCGCACAAATCAATTTTTTGGGAATGGGTTTTCAGTTTCGGAAAATTATGTGAGATAGTGCAAGTAATCCTATCGTGCATTGTCGAGTTTGAAATGCTGCCCAAAAATGATCGAAATATTTGTTTTGCCCTAGTGTCAGTGTTTTTGCTGCTGACTGCCTGTGCCGGACCAGATGTTGCCAGCGGCATTTATGATCCGTTTGAAAAAGAGAACCGGCGAACACATGAGGTTAACCTCGCGTTAGACCGGGCGTTACTGCGCCCATCCTCTGGCGCTTATGGAACGATTTTGCCCAAACCTGTTCGAAACGGTATTGGAAACTTTTCATCCAACCTGTCGATGCCCAGTATTGTGCTAAACGACCTTCTTCAATTGCAGCTTGGCGATGCTATCCACAACACTGCCAGGTTTCTGGTAAACACCACATTAGGGTTGGGCGGCATGTTTGATGTCGCGACCAAAGGTGGGATTGCAGCGCGGAGCAGCGATTTTGGCGAAACCTTGCACGTTTGGGGATTCAAAGAAGGCGCGTTTGTTGAACTACCAGTGCTGGGACCCTCAACAACCCGTGATACAATTGGCGGCGTTGTGAATCTAATTCTTGATCCTGTCGGTCAGTTGGTGGCGTCAAATAACCGAGGGATTGTTACGGCTGTAAGTGCCGCTTCAAGCCTTGGCGATCGTTATCAGTATACCGACACCATTGATTCAATATTGTATGAAAGCGCTGACAGCTACGCTCAGGCGCGCCTGTTTTATCTTGAAAACCGCAGGTTTCAATTAGGCATTAGTGAAGGAGAGGACGATGACCTCTATGATATCTACGGTGAAACTTATGAATAGACTAACGAGCCGCCGTGGCTTTATCACCGGCACCGCCGCCTGCCTCGCGTTGGTCGCGACGCCAGCTTTGGCATTCAGTACAAGCCAAGCAAAAGCGCTGATTGGTGCCGCCGTAAAGGACATTAATGCGATTATCAATTCCGGCGCGTCCGAGTCGGTTATGCTCCGTAAGTTCGAAAATGTTTTTACAAATTACGCAGATGTGGAACGAATTGGGCAACTTGTTTTGGGCCCCGACGGGCGATCCGCCAGTGCGGGCCAGAAAAGGGCATTTGAAAAAGCGTTCAAAACCTACATTTCGCGGAAATATGGGCGTCGGTTTCGCGAGTTTATTGGCGGCCGGGTCGAAGTAAACAGCGCCAAGGCGGTTAAATCTTATTACGAGGTCAAAACCACCGCACACCTGCAGGGCGAGTCCCCGTTTAGCGTTGTCTTCGTTGTTGCCGATGCAAACGGTCGCTTCATCGATATGAAGATTGAGGGCATCAGTCTGATCAAAGCCGAGCGTAGCGAAATTGGCGCAATGCTGGACAAACGCAAGGGCAACCTAGACAAGCTTATCGCCGATCTGAAAACCATGGGCTGAAATGGCATCCCCTATGGCTTGCCAAGAATGGCGCCAAGAACGTCCAAAATGATTTGTTCAGCAATATTGCCGTTCCCCCGGTTTGCGCGATTGCGCCGATTATTATTTCTGCCTTTGCGATCAAATTGATCTACAAATACTTCTGGCGGCCTTTCCGGACGGATCATTGGCAAGGGTTTCGCAGGCAGACCTTCATGAACACGTAGCATCGTTTCGCGCCAGATATCAGCCGGCAGGCCACCGCCGGTCACACCCGAAAGCGGCGTGTTGTCATCATAGCCCATCCAGATGCCTGCAACATAATCTGCGCTAAACCCAAGAAACCATGCGTCGCGCGCGGCCTGTGTCGTGCCGGTCTTTGCCGCTATTTCCCGCCCCGGAAGTTTTGCGCGTGATCCGGTGCCGCCGTTGGTCACCTGATGCATCATATAGACAAGCTGGCGGGCTGCGTTTTCCGTAATGACACGTTCGCCCATCCCGCCGTCCTGATCCATTAACGCTGTATCGTCCCCCTGCAATCGCAGTTCGACCAAACCGTAGGGGGTAACGCTCGAGCCACCGTTCAGGATACCTGCATAAGCGCCTGTCATCTCGATCAATGTGGATTCCGACGCACCAAGTGCCAGCGCCGGGCCAAGCGCAAGGTTACTTTTAATCCCAAATTCTGCTGCGATCTTTCGCACATTTTCACGACCGACATCTTCAGAAACCCGGACAGCTGGGGTGTTTAGTGAATATTTCAAAGCATCGGTCAGTGTCACAGGGCCCCGAAAATCATTGCTATAATTTCTGGGCGACCACGGGCCAGAACCGGGAATATCGATCGTTAGGGGCGCGTCCTGAACTGTGTCGGCGTAGGTATAGCCCAAATCCAGCGCAGTTGCGTAAACGAATGGCTTGAATGCCGACCCGGTCTGCCTGTTTGCCTGAATGGCCCGGTTAAACTGCCCCGCAACACCGCGCAGTTTTCGCCCGCCAACCATTGCCCGCACTGCGCCATCAGCGGACATCACCACAATTGCAGCCTGTGCTTTTGATCCTTCACGGACTTTGGTTTCGAATATCAAATTTAACGCATCCTCAGCAGCGGTTTGGATGCGTTGATCAAAGGTCGTGCGGATTACAACGTCTTCAGTCGTTTCCTTGGTCAGGAATGCTGGGCCGCTATCCATAACCCAATCTGCAAAATATCCACCGGCGCGTGCTTGCGCGGCAACTGATAGTTCGGCCGGGTGCAGGCGGGCCTCTACCGCCTGTGCTTTGGTGATGTAGCGTTGATCTTCCATCAAATCGACAACAACGCCCGCGCGGTTTTGGGATCGTTTAAGATTGGCGGTCGGCGCATAACGGGACGGGGCCGTAAGCAATCCTGCCAGCATCGCGGCTTCTGCTGGGCTAACTTGGGCGGCGGATTTTCCAAAATAGCGCTGACTGGCGGCCTCAAAGCCCCGCGCGCCGGCGCCAAGATAAGCCCTGTTTAGATAGATCGTCAAAATTTCGTCTTTGGAATACTTGGCTTCCAGGGCCAGCGAATAGATCGCTTCTTTCACCTTGCGCCAAACTGACCCTTGTCGGCAGTCTGCCTCATAAGCGGCTTCGCTCACACCGGAGTTGGGATCAAACGGAACGCCAAGGCAAAGTAGTTTGGCCGCTTGTTGGGTAATCGTAGAGCCACCGTGCCCAGACAGCGGCCCGCGACCTTCACGCAGGTTGATCCGAACTGCAGAGGCAACCCCGCGCGGACTGACACCAAAATGGCGGTAGAAACGCTTGTCTTCCGTCGCGACAACGGCATTTCTTAGATGCGGTGAAACCGTAGTTGCGCTGATCTGCCCGCCAAATTGCTCACCTCTCCAGGCAAAGACCGCGCCCTTTCGGTCCAACATGGTGACCGACCCACGCGCCCGACCGTCCAGAAGTTCAGTAACCTCCGGCAGAGTCGCATAAAAATAAAACACTGCCACAGCGACAATCCCGCCGATGACCAGCCCCCCCCTGACAGACAACCGCCAGACAAGCCGAAATATCCAACCAAAAAGACCAGAAAAGATAGCCACAAGCCAGTTGCGCGACCGGCGGGGCTTTGACTTTCTGGCCCGGGTTGTCCGCTTTCTCGCAGGTTTTTTCGTTTTGCTAGCCGACGCTTTAGGATAGCGTTTTTCGGCCACCAAACGGGATCGCTTTTTGCCGCTTCCGCTCATCAGACTCTATTCCGGTAACTGCTCTTTTTTGCCAGAGTAGCCGCATGGCAAGGGAATGTGGAGAAGATTACCAAATTATCAACTCCGGTTTATTTCGATTAATAAATAGGCATTTATATGTATTTGTGCAAATTTTGTGCAATTATTCCAATTTCACCCTGTATTCCAGCCCCCGAATCCTTGCCAGCATGGTCGCGATACATCCTTTTACGACGATGAAT
>JAHRVC010000169.1 GCA_019090885.1 Marinosulfonomonas sp. | reverse complement strand
GCTGCGTCATGACGCAGCTTCGTGCGTTTTCGCGCCGTATGGGTGTGAATATCGACGATCTGCGGGTGGAAACCCGTGTGACGTGGACCCGAACCACGGTTGGCCGTCTGTATGAAACCGCACCCGAAAGCATTGAAATGGATGTGTTTCTGGAAAGCGATGAAGACGATGACAAGGTGGTTGCACTGATTGAAGCGGCCAAGAAGGGCTGCTTTATTGAGCAGACGCTAGGGGCCGCCAATACGATCACACATCGGTATAAATCGGGTGAGGATTTTATTGCGGTCTGAGGGCGGGGGTCGCATTACTTGCACCAAAGGACATGGGTCTGCCCGGGTGGGCCCGGACATGCGCCCGCCGTGGGGCGGGCAGGCGCATGTCCGGGCCGCGATGCGCCCCGAACAAGAATTATCGCATTTATTGAGTTTAACTGAACGGTGGTTGCCGCTCAATTCAGCGGCAGTTCCGCCAATAGCGCCGCCCAGGATGCCCCGTGCATGTCGCGATCATCGGCCGCCCCCTGAATGGATGGGCGGGGCAGGCTGAACTTCACCACGTTGAGTGCTGCGATATCAAAGCGCTTGATCGTCGCCTCATCGGTTGCAAAAACGCGCGCAACTCGTGCGGTTGTCAGCCCGTTAGACACTTGGACGAAAGCTTCGGGTGTGCCGCAAAAAATATCGACCGTCAGCCAGAACGGCCCGGCGTTTTTTGAGCGCACTTTTTCGACGATCTGCCCCAGATTAGCCAACTTCAATCACCTCCAGCGAAAACGCATCCATCGGGTCGGCCAGTTCCAGCACATGGTTCAGGCAAAATTCATAAATCGCGCCCCGGTTCATATCGGCCGGCGAAAACGGGAATGCAAAGGTCGGCTGTTCTTCGGCAGCGCTTAACGGATGGTGCAGCAAATAGGGGTTCAGCATTTTGGCAATCTCGCCTGTTAGCTCTTCGCTTTTGGCGGTGACAATGCCCATTGCACCAATCTCAACCGGGTCCGGGGTGCGGGTTTCGAGCGCGCCAAAACTGGCGTTCTGGCCAATCAGGCGGATTTCGATCTGATAATCCTGCGGTGTCAGGTTCAGCCGTTCCTCGACCTTTGCGCAGCATTTGGTGTGAATATCATCGGCCCATTTCTGGGCGTTCTCCACATAGCGGGGATCACGCAACAGGGCGATCAGCACGCTTTGAAACCCGGCAGGCCGCGCGCCTTCCAGCTTGACGGTGTAGAGTTCTGAGGGAACCCAGTTTGATCCGGTAACGCGCACCCGGCGCCCGTCCAGCGCAGTATAGTCGGCCTGCGTCACATCCAGATGCCCGCCCGGTTCATACAGGATGAACGGGTCTGAATTTTCGTAAAGCATATGGGCCGATACTGTGTGGGGCGTCGCGTTTGCCCCGTCGGCCATCGGCGTGATGGTGAACCCTTCATCGTCAAACTCAACCGTAATGACGCCCGATTGCGGGTTGGTGGCACAGAGCGCGCCGCATTCGCCGATTTTGGCACCATGCCACGCAGCCCCCGCATGGGCCCCGTTCATCAGCGGCAGGGCGGCAATGATCGCGGTGTCGGTGGTGCGCCCGGCGATGATAATATCAGCGCCGGTCTGGATAGCGGCGGCGATTTGCTCGGCCCCGGCAAGGGCGACGATGTTGGAGCATTCGTTGAATGTTTGCGCGTTAACGTCTGGTGCATTTGGCAAGGCGGTGATGCGACCATCAGCGAAAGCACGCGCCATTTCGGCCCCGTCTTGCGAGCTGCGCAGAACCGCGATTTTGACGCTCTGACCAAGGTCGGCGGCAATCTCGCGCGTTATATCTAGCATCCAGTCCACGGCGCTGTCCGCGCCGCAGGTGCCCGCGGTTCCGATCACCAGCGGCACGCCCGCCTCGGCCCGCGCCTGCATCAACCCCTGCCATTCAACACGGGTGGAACTGCGCGAATATTTCGACTCGCCGCGCCCCAGATAAGCCGGGCCGCTGTCGGTCGAGCCACCGTCAACGGCGATGATATCGGGTTTGGCCGCAAGGCCGCGGCGCAGGGCCTGTTTATCGTAATTCAGCCCAAGCGCGCCGCTTGGTATCAGAACCCGGGTGATCTTAGTCTGTGACACGCTGTGGTTTCCTTAAAATGCCGCGCAAGAACATCGGCGCGACAAACCCCAGAATTGCGGCGATCCACAGGCCGATTGAGATGGGTGATGAGAACAGGAATGTTGCGTCCCCATCCGAAAGCACCATCGCGCGGCGCAGGGCGTCTTCCATATGGCCGCCCAACAGGATGCCAAGGATCACTGGCACCGTGGGAATATCAAGCTTTCGCAGAACGTAACCCAAGGCACCAAAGCCGACCATCAGGATTAGATCAAAATAGCTGCCCGACAGGGAATAGATGCCAACGAAAGAAATCATCGTAACGCCCGGCAGCAGCACCCATGCAGGCACTTGCAGCACGCGCACAAAGATTTTCACCATCGGCACGTTCATCAGCAGCAATACGAAATTGGCGATCATAAGCGAGGCGATCAGGCCCCAGACGACTTCGGGCCGGTCAGTGAACAGGGTTGGGCCGGGGGTGATGTTGAGCGTCATCAATAGCGCCAGCAATACGGCGGTGGTGCCAGAGCCCGGCACGCCAAGCGTCAACATCGGCACCAGCGCGCCGCCAGCTGCTGCGTTATTGCCAGCCTCGGGTGCCGCGATCCCTTTGGCGGCCCCGGTGCCAAATCCGCTGTCTTTCCCGGCGATGGATTTTTCGCTCATATAAGCCAGAAAACTGCCCAAAGACGCGCCCGCGCCGGGCAGAATACCAGCGACGAAACCGACTAGGCTGGCACGCAGCATCGTCCATTTCGTTTCCATGATGTCTTTCCACGGGATGGTGACTTTATCCAGTTTCACCCCGATGGCCGACCCTTTGCCGTGGTTCTCGATAAAGAAAAACACCTCGGCAATGGCAAACAAGCCGACGATGGCGACCAGAAAATCAATGCCGTCCATCAGATGCAGATTGCCCCCGGTCAGGCGCGGCAGGCCGGAATTATTGTCAACACCGATCATCGCGATGCCCAGCCCAAGGCAGGACGCAATCGCAGATTTGGCCTGATTGTTGGACGCCATGCCGCCAAGTGTGCAAAACGCCAGCAGGTAAAGCGCGAAATATTCGGCAGGGCCAAACAGATAGGCCACCCGCGCCAGCATCGGGGCCAGCAACATCAACCCGATAGTGGCCAAAAACGCGCCAACGAATGACGCAACACCGGAAAGCACCAGCGCGTCGCCCGCGCGGCCCTGTTTGGCCATCGGATAGCCGTCCAGCGTGGTCATCAGCGCAGGTTCATCGCCCGGAATATTCAGCAGGATCGACGATATCCGCCCGCCATACATCGCGCCGTAGTAAACCGAGGTCATCAGCACCAGCGCCGATGTGGCATCAAGCCCAAGGGTGAACGTCAGCGGGATCAGGATCGCCACACCGTTTGAGGGGCCAAGGCCGGGCAACGCGCCGATGATCGTGCCTAAAAAACAGCCGATTACCGCCAGCATCAGCGTGTAGGGCGACAAGGCAATCGAAAAGCCAAGCGACAGATTCGCGAGAATATCCATTTTATGCGCCCCTTAGCCGATCAGGCCTTTGGGAAAGGCGACAAGGCCAAGCCCCAAGGCGAATTTAAACAATAAAAACAGCCCAACCGACAGGCCAATGCCCGACAGTGCAGCAGGGCCGGGACGGGGGGAAATCTGATAGCTCAGGATCGCCGCAGCAATTGCCGTGGGCAGGATGAAACCGAGCGGGCGCAGCGCCAGCGCGTAAGCAACCAGCACGATTATTGCGACCAACAAAGAACCAAAGGTGCGTGCGACGGGCCAGTCAGGGTCCGGGTCCGGGCGAACGATCAGCACCAGCGCGCTGATTGCGGCCAAGGCCCCGACCAGCATCGGAAAGGCTTTTGGCCCCACCGGGTCGGCCAAAAAGCTGGTCTGAATTTGTGTGGCGCTCGCGATATACGCGAGCGCCACCATCAGCACGACCAGTCCGAAGATCCGGTCACTTGCCATTACTGGATAACCCCAATGTCTTTGGACAGTTGGTTTATCTCGGCCACAAGACCGTCAACGTAGCTTTGGAAATCGCCGCCAACCTTGGTGAACGGGGCCAGACCATTTGCAGCCATCGCCGTTTTCCATTCGTCGCTGTCGGCAACCTTTTGCAGGCGGTCCGCCCACATGTTGAAGGTGTCGTCGCTAACGTCTTTGGGCACGTAAAGCCCACGCCAGTTCACCGCGACCACGTCAAAACCCTGCTCTTTGGCTGTCGGGATTTGCTCAAAGCCGGGAACGCGTTCGTCGGTCAGAACCGCAAGTGCGCGCACTTCGCCAGCTTTCAGAAAACCAACAATTTCCGACATGTCGCCGGTCATCGCTTGGGTAAAGCCACCCACGGTTTGCGTAATCGCATCAGCACCACCATCAAGACCGATGTATTTGACCTTGGTGATATCGGTAAAGCCCGCACGTTGCAGGATCATCAGCGGCTTAAGGTGGTCAAAGCCACCAACAGCAGAACCGCCAGCAAATGCAACAGAACCCGGATCGGCCTTGATTGCGTCAACCAGATCACCGAGCGATTTGAACGGGCTGTCAGCGCTAACAACAATCACACCCGGATCAGCGCCGATTGCGCCAACAAAACGAACCCGGTCAGCCGTCATGCCCGCATAGGCATTTTGCGCCAAACGTGTGGATGTGGCCGAAGAAGCCGCCACGATCAGGTCAGCATCGTCGCCACGCTCGTTAACCACATGGTTATAGGCCAGACCACCGCCGGCACCGGCCATGTTGGTCACCTGAATAGGTTTGTCGACCGCGCCGATATCGAACATGATCTTGCCGATCTGACGGCAGGTGAAATCCCAGCCGCCACCGGGGTTAGCCGGTGCAATACATTCAGCCGCCGTTGCGGATCCCGCGGTTCCAAGCGCCAGAACGGCGCCGGTTACGAAGGCTTTGATAGTCAGATTTTTCATAATGTCCTCCCAATTGACATAACGGGCATTGCCCGCACATGTTCATAGTGAACGAAGCCAACCTGACACTAACCTGTCACGCGCCCATATCTGGATACTGGAATGAGATTTCTGTTGGTCGAAGACAATGCCAAGCTGGCAAGCGTCATCGTCGATCGCCTTGGCCTTGATGGGCATGCGGTTGATCATGCGAGCGACCTTGATACGGCGCGAAGCAGCATTCGGGCGGCGGATTACGACTTGATTTTGCTTGATATTATGCTGCCGGACGGGGATGGGCGGGATTTTTTGGTCGAGCATCGTAAGGCCCAAAAACGCACGCCCGTCATCGTTTTGACGGCCCGTTCAGAGGTGTCGGATCGGGTCGGATTACTGGACCTCGGGGCGGATGATTATATCACCAAACCGTTCGATTTTTCCGAGCTTGAGGCCCGCTGTCGCGCCGTTTTGCGCCGTCAGGGGGGCACGGCGGCCAATCAGAAAACCTTTGCCGACGCGGTGCTTGATTCGTCTGCCGGGACGATTAAGGCCGGTGGTCCACCCGATTTGCTGCGTAACCGAGAGCTGCGCTTGCTCGAGGTTTTTTTCGGCGCGCCGGGGCAGATTTTTTCCAAAACCCACCTGATGGACCGGTTGTTTTCCTTTTCTGACGATGTCTCGGAAAATGCGATTGAGGTTTATGTCGGGCGTATCCGCAAAAAGCTCGCCGGCTCGATGGTGCGCATCGAGACTGTGCGTGGGTTGGGCTACCGAATGGTCGGTGATGAATGAGCGGTGTGGTCGCCAAAACCTCGATCCGTCGCCGTTTGGTGCGCCAGCTTGCGCTGGTGGCAGCAATCCTGTCGCTGGCGTTTTTTCTGATCGTTCGCGTCGTGGCCGAAACTGCTGCTGAGGACACGCAAGACAACATTTTGGCGGCCTCGGCTACCGCAATTGCGGACGCGCTCTATTCCGAGGGCGGGCAGATCGCGCTGGAATTGCCCTATTCAGCGATCTCGATGTTGGGCGCGATCAGTCAGGACCGGGTGTTCTACCGGGTTGCTGTAGGGGGCGAAACGGTGACCGGTTACGCTGATCTGCCCGGGGCCGCGCGGGCTGGAAATCGACGTGAAAACATCTTTTCTACGTTTGAGTATCGCGGCGAAGACGTGCGCGCGGTGACGTTATTTCGCTCGGTCAGCGTGGGAAACCTGCCAAGTGATGTGATGGTAACAGTGGCACAAACCCAGCTTGGGCTGGCGGCAATATCGTCGCGCATCACCTCAATCGCCACGGCGATTGCCGCCGGGTTTTTTCTGACCGCAATTGCCCTTAGCCTGTTTGCGGCGCGATCGGCACTTGCGCCGCTGGACCGGGTGACGCAATCGGTAGCGCGCCGGGGGCCAAATGATTTACGCCCGGTTTCCAGCGACGCGCCAAGCGAATTGGTGCCGCTGGTTGAGGCGCTGAACACCTTATCGCACGGCTGCGCATGTCGCTGTCGCGCTCCGAGGAATTCATCGCCGAGGCCGCGCATCGCGTGCGCACCCCGCTTGCCACAGTCCGCGCACAGGCCGAGATTATCCATCGCCGCCTGAACAAACCCGAACACCGAACCACGATCCGTGAAATGATCCGGGCAATCGATGAAAGCTCGCGTTCGGCAGGGCAATTGCTGGATCACGCGATGGTCACCTTTCGCGCCGACAGTCTTGAACATACACCGCTTGATCTGGTCGAACTGCTGGGCGAAACCTGCGCGCGTCTGGCCCCAACGGCTGAACTGAAAGACATCGCGATCAAAACCAATCTGCCCGATGCAGCGTTTGATTTTATTGGCGACAGTGTTCTGCTTCAGGGAGCCTTGCGAAATATTCTGGACAACGCGATCAAATATTCGCCCGAGGACAGCGAGATTACCGTTTCTGCCGCAAGAAACGGCAATTACGTCTTGTCGATCCGCGATCAGGGGCGGGGGTTTGGCGATGCGGATATTCAAGACCTGACCAGCCGGTTTTCGCGCGGCTCGAATGTGTCAGATATCGTAGGGTCTGGTCTGGGGCTGACAATTGCTGACGAAGTCGCGCGCTCGCATGGTGGGCGGCTAGAAATTTCCGAAAATACCGAAGGACCCGGCGCATGTGTATCGCTCGTTTTACCGCAGTCCTGATTGCGGCCACTCTTGGTCTGGCGCAGGTCGCTGCCGGTTTTGAAATCGAAGACCACAAGATTTATCCGGCCAGTTCGCCCGCCGGTGTGCTGCGGATTATATCGACCGGCGATATTGATGTGTTTGAACCGATTATACTGGCCTACCAAAAGGTTAACCCAACAATATCCGTGGATTATACAATCGCCAGCTCGACCGAGCTGATGAAGGCGATTTACGACGAGGGGGAAACGTTCGATTTGGCGATATCCTCGGCGATGGACCTGCAAACCAAGCTGGCCAACGACGGCTTTGCGCTGACCCATTCGTCGGCCCAAACCGCGGCGTTGCCGGAATGGGCCAAGTGGCGCAATCAGATATTTGCCTTCACACAGGAACCCGCGGTTCTGGTGGTGTCGGATGCTTTTTTTGCCGCCGATGAAATCCCGCAAAACCGCGAAGAACTGATCGGCTTGTTGCGCGACAATCCAGACCGCTTCATGGGCCGGGTGGGAACCTATGATGTGCGCACGTCTGGTGCTGGCTATCTGTTTGCCACACAGGATTCGCGCAGCAGCGAAAGCTTTTGGCGCCTGACCGAGGTGATGGGGCGTTTGGATGCAAAGCTATATTGCTGCACCAGCGATATGCTAAAAGACGTGTCCAGCGGCAGGCTGGCAATCGCTTACAATGTTCTGGGCAGCTACGCACAGACCCGGCTGGACGAGTTGCCCGGCATCAGGATCGTTGAGTTGAACGATTTTCTAAGCGTCATGTTGCGCACCGCACTTATCCCGACTACGGCCGAAAATATCCCCGAGGCGCGCAGCATGGTTGATTTTCTGGTCACGTTAAACAGCCGCCCTGATCTGGCAGAACAATCCGGGCTGCCGCCAATTGATGAGGCCTTGCAGGCGGCAAATAGCTCGCTTCGCCCGATCCGGCTGGGGCCGGGATTGCTGGTGTTTCTTGATCGCTTGAAGCGGCAGAATTTTCTGCGCAGTTGGACCAGCTCTATCGAGCAGGAATAGGGCGCGCGAAAATTGAAACTGATGAAAGGCGGGCGGCCACGAAAGGCTTGACATATTTGCGCTTTGCTCTGAACCCTGATGCGATTAAAGGGCGGGTTCGCCTGAACGAACTAAGGACGCAATCGTGAGCAAACCTGCCACCCAACCACATGATGTTTACGCCATCGATCGATGGGGCAGGGATCTGTTTTCCGTTCTGGAAAACGGTGATCTGGGCCTGAAAAACCCGATGCGGGTAGACGCCGCCCCGGTTAGCCTGCCCGACATCATGAGCGATCTGGAAGAACGCGGCATACATGCGCCGCTGGTGCTGCGTGTCAGCCCGTTTCTGGAACATGGGATACGCCATATCAACGCCAGCTTTGCGCAGGCGATTGCGCAAGTTGGCTATAACGGTGTGTATCGCGGTGTGTTCCCGATCAAGGTCAACCAGCAGGCGCAGGTGATCGACCGGATCGTGCAGTTCGGGCGCCAGTATTCCTATGGGCTAGAGGCCGGATCAAAAGCCGAACTGGTAATCGCACTGGCGCATCGGCTGGCGCGCGACGCCCTGATTGTGTGCAATGGTGTGAAAGACGCCGAGTTTATCAGCCTTGCTCTGTTGTCGCGCAAGCTGGGGTTCAACACGGTGGTGGTGCTGGAAAGCCCGAAAGAGCTGGAAACAGTGCTGACCGTAGCGGCCGAACTGGGGCAGGAACCGCTGCTGGGCGTGCGGGTCAAGCTGACCAATCAAATCGGGGGCGCCTGGTCAGAAAGCTCGGGCGATCGTTCAACCTTTGGGATGCACACAGATCAACTGGTGGCGGTGATTGATCGGTTGAAAGAGGCCGGGATGTTGCATTGCCTGAAGTTGCAGCATTCCCATCTGGGTTCACAAATCCCCGACGTCAACGACGTGCGCCGCGCCACCCGCGAGGCCTGCCGCTATTTCATCGAACTGACCCGCGAGGGGGTTGAGTTGACGCATCTTGATCTGGGCGGCGGTCTGGGTGTCGATTATACCGGCGAGAAAAACGCTTCCGAAAACTCGATCAACTATTCGGTGGCCGAATATGCGACCAATATCGTGGAAACCGTGGCTTACGAATTGGACGGGGCCGGGCTCGATCATCCGGTTCTGGTGACCGAAAGCGGGCGGGCGGTTGTTGCCACATCCTCAATGCTGATTTTCAACGTGCTTGAGGCGACGCTTTATGATGGGCAGACGTCGCCCGATGCGGCCCCGGATGACCACCATCTGGTGGGTGACCTGATTGCGGTTCAGGATTATCTAAAGCCTGCGCGGGTGCAGGAATGTCTGAATGATGCCGCCTATTATCGCAATGAACTCAGGGCGTTATTTCGCCGTGGGTTCATCGACCTTCGCCAAATGGCGCGCGCCGAGCAGATTTACCTGTCATTAATGTCAAAGATTAAAAGGTTGGCGGAAAGCGGCACCGATTTTGGCGACCAGTTGGAAAAGCTAACGGATATTTACCATTGTAACTTTTCCCTGTTCCAGTCGCTGCCCGATGTCTGGGCGATAGATCAGCTGCACCCGGTTGTGCCTTTGCAGCAGCTGAATGTCGTCCCGGACCGGCGCGCGGTTCTGGCCGATATCACCTGCGACAGCGACGGAAAGGTTGATCGGTTCATCCTTGATGACGGCGTTTCGCCGTCGCTGCCGGTACATTCACTAAGCGACGCAACCCATTATTATATTGGTGTTTTCTATGTCGGCGCCTATCAGGAAACGCTTGGCGATTTGCACAACCTGTTTGGCGATACCAACGTCGCCACGATTGAGCTGCGCGACGATGGTGATTTCGATCTGCTGCATGAACAAGAGGGCGACACTATTGCAGAGGTGCTGTCTTACGTCGAATATGATCCGCGCGATTGTGTCGATGCGTTCCGCCAGATGGTTGATCAGGCAACGTCCGAAAAGCGGCTGAAAGCGGCGGATCGCAAGGCGCTGATGACGGCCTATCGCGGCTCGATCAGTGGTTATACATATTATGAATGAACGTGATGAATGGAGCCGTGGAAATGGGTAATGTTCTGGTAATCGGCGCGGGCGGGGTGTCATCCGCTGCGGTGCATAAAATGGCGATGAATGGCGGGGTTTTTTCCACCATCACGCTGGCATCCCGGCGCAAATTCAAATGCGGTGATATAGCCAAGGCCGTAAAGGCGCGCTTCGGCGTGCAGATCGCCACCGCCCAGGTTGACGCGATGGACGTGGCGGCAGTCGTTGCGCTGATCCGGAAAACCGGCGCTGAATTACTGGTTAATTTGGCGCTGCCGTATCAGGATCTGGCATTGATGGATGCCTGTCTTGAGGCTGGTATTCATTACCTTGATACCGCCAATTATGAGCCAGAGGATGAGGCAAAGTTCGAATACCACTGGCAATGGGCCTATCAGGAACGCTTTAAAGCGGCCGGGTTGACGGCGATCCTTGGCTCGGGTTTTGATCCCGGCGTGACGTCAGTTTTTGCCACATGGTTGGCCAAGCACAAGCTGGATACGATCCGCCAAATCGACATTCTGGATTGCAACGGCGGTGACAACGGCAAGGCGTTTGCCACAAATTTCAACCCCGAGATTAACATCCGCGAAGTCACCGCAGACGCGCGCCACTGGCAGGGCGGCGACTGGGTGAGCAGCCCCGCGATGAACCACAAGGTTGCGTTCGATTTCCCCGGCGTGGGCGAAAAGAACATGTATCTTATGTATCATGAAGAACTGGAAAGCCTGAAAACCCATTTCCCGGATATCCAGCGCGCCCGGTTCTGGATGACGTTTGGCGATGCCTACATTAACCATGTCACCGTGCTGCAAAATGTCGGC
>JAHRVC010000168.1 GCA_019090885.1 Marinosulfonomonas sp. | reverse complement strand
GCCCCGGACGCCCGCATCGTGTCGATCCGGATATCTTTGGCAGGAATGTCGATATCCACCTCTTCGGCCTCGGGCAACACGGCCACCGTGGCTGCCGATGTATGTATCCGCCCGCCGCTTTCGGTTTCTGGCACGCGCTGCACCCGATGCACGCCGCGCTCGTACTTTAGGCGGGCAAAAACCCCTTCGCCCAGCACGTTGACGATCACTTCTTTGATGCCACCAATTTCGGTCTGGCTTTCTTCAACGATGTTGAACTTCCAACCCTGCGCCTCGCAATATCGCTGATACATCCGCAAAAGGTCGCCAGCAAACAGGGCCGCCTCTTCGCCCCCGGTGCCGGGCCGGATTTCAAGGATCGCCGGACGCGCATCCGCCGCATCGCGGGGCAGCAGAGCTATCCGCAGCCCCTGTTCAACCACGGGAATTTGCGAGCGCAAAAGCGGCAATTCATCTTCGGCAAGGGCCTTCATCTCGGGATCGGCAAGCATCGCCTCTGCTTCTGTAATCCCGCTAAGAAGCTGTTTATATACGTTAATTTGCTCAACCACGGGCCGCAGTGCCGAATACTCTTTGCTAAGGGCCACGATATCGCCGCCCCCCGTCGCCATAGACGCTTCAAGAAATTCAAACCGTTCAGTGATCTGATGTAATTTATCCAATGGAACCATAGAGCGCCTGTTGCCCTGTGGCGGGGTTGGGGTCAAGACCTTCACGAATCCATAAAATGTGCTATACTGACACAATGTTGCGCATTCTGCCCCTTATGATTGCACTGTGCAGCCCGGCATACGGCGACGGGTTTAAACACGTCGAGAAATCAGCAAATGCGCCGCCGCTTCCCAAGATTGAATACTATTGCACCGATGCGACCGGTGCGCGGCGCGAGTTGGGCGAAGTGATCTGTATCAATGCAAGCTGTCTGACTTGGATGGCCAAATGCGGGATGAGCCTGAACAACGCCGTGTGGCGTAAACTGCAGGACGGCTGCCCAACCGCCGACCTTCGCACAAGGATCCGGGCGTTGATGCCAACCAACACAGCCACCGAAAAAACCAACGGTTAACCCCGCAACGCATCAAAATTCTGCGAATTTTGATTTGAAATTTCGTCGAAATTTCGCCTGTCATGATGCCAGCCTGTAGTGATGTGGACTTAGGGCTCTGCAACCGGGATAATACGGGCTACAGTTCCCAATACGTTCGGCACCCCCATGACCAAAAAACCTGATGCACTTATCCACGATGCCAACGGTGGTCTGCCCCGCCTGCTAGAAATTATGCGCCGGCTGCGCGACCCAAATACCGGTTGCCCGTGGGATATCGAACAGGATTTCGCGTCAATCGCACGCTACACAATCGAAGAAGCCTATGAGGTCGCCGACGCAATCGAGCGACAGGACTGGAACGATCTGAAAGGGGAATTGGGCGATTTATTGCTGCAAACAGTCTATCATACGCAAATCGGCGAAGAAGCCGGGTTGTTCAGTTTTGACAGCGTGGCCAATGCCATTTCGGATAAGATGGTCGCGCGCCATCCGCATGTCTTTGGCGAGGAGTCCCGCGATAAAACATCCCAACAGCAAACCGCTGACTGGGAACAGATCAAAGCGGCCGAGCGCGCCGACAAAGCCGAAAAAAGTGCACTGGCCGGCGTGGCGGTCGCCCTGCCATCGCTGACACGAGCGCTAAAATTGCAAAAAAGGGCGGCACGGGTGGGTTTTGACTGGCCCTCGACACAGGAAGTTCTGGATAAAATTATCGAAGAAGCCGAAGAGTTAACGCAAGCACAGCAGACCGGAACCCAAGCCGATGTGGTCGAAGAGTTTGGCGACCTTATGTTCGTGATGACCAATCTGGCCCGCCATCTGGATATCGATGCCGAGGCGGCATTGAGCGCGGCCAATGCAAAATTCACAAGACGGTTTCAAGGTGTCGAGGCTCGCCTGGCTGCACTGGGCAAGACACCAGAACAATCAGACCTGGCCGAAATGGACGCGTTGTGGGACGCAGTTAAAGCAGAAGAAAATTTACCGTAGTGTTTTAATCAGGTATTGACCCAACCAAAAGACTCAGCTTTAAGACCTGCATAATAAAACCGGAGTTACACAATGTCTTACCGACTAATCCTGTCGTCCTTACTCGCGGCCAATATCGCGACTGCCTCACTGGCAGACGAGGTCAACGTCTATTCTTACCGCCAGCCAGAATTAATAAAACCACTTACGGACGCTTTCACCGCCGAAACTGGCATCCAAGTGAACGTAGCCTTCCTAAAAAAGGGAATGATTGAACGCTTGCTGGCCGAGGGCGACCGTTCGCCAGCCGACGTGATCCTGACGGTCGACATCTCACGCCTCGCAGGTGCCGTGGACGCGGGACTAACACAGGCCGTCCATTCTGACACGATGAGCGCGAATGTGCCGTCAGATTATCGCGACCCGGACGGGCACTGGTGGGGGCTAACGACACGCGCACGCATCATCTATGCCAGCCGCGAACGGGTCGCCGAAGGCGACGTTACAACCTACCAAGATCTGGCAGATCCCAAATGGAAGGGTCGTCTTTGCACCCGGTCCGGCACGCATGCCTATACTTTGGGTCTGCTTTCGGCGGCCATCAAGCATATGGGCGCAGAGAATGCCAAGACCTGGTTTGCAGGTCTTCGGGCCAATCTTGCACGTAAACCGCAGGGCAATGACCGGGCGCAGATCAAAGCAATTTGGGCTGGCGAATGCGATATTGCGCTTGGAAACACCTACTACATGGGCAAAATGCTGGCCAATCCCGAGCAGGTGCCATGGGCCAATGCCGTTCGTCTGGATTTTCCAACCTTTGAAGGCGGCGGAACCCACGTAAACGTGTCCGGTGTCGCGATGACGAAATCCGCACCCAACCAAAAACAAGCACTGGCATTCATGGAATTCCTGGCGTCCCCCAAAGCACAGGAAATCTACGCCCACCAGAACTATGAGTATCCGATCGCTCCGGGCACCAAACCGTCCGATTTGGTGGCTGGCTGGGGATCGTTCACGCCCGACAGCCTGAACTTGATGGAAATGGCCGGGCATCGCGCCGAGGCGCTGCGCATCGCCCAAGAGGTCGATTTCGACGGCTAAACTCCTTAAGGCGCGGCGCCGTTATCCCAGCCCGCCTTCGCACGTCCGCTGACCTCCTCCCTTGCGGGCGTGCAACTTTTGCGAAATATTTCAGTGATCCACCGGCTTTACTTTACCCCGCACCTGCGACAGTTTTGCGCGCAGGAGATCAGCAATGCCCCCACGCAATATAATAATCGACACCGATCCCGGTCAGGATGACGCCGTTGCTATCCTGTTGGCACTGGCCAGCCCGGACGATCTGAACGTGCTCGGAATCACTGCCGTTGCTGGCAATGTCCCGCTGCACTTCACTTCAAAAAATGCCCGTGTTATCTGTGAGTTATCGGGCAAACCTGATGTGCCGGTCTTTGCTGGATGCGACGCCCCTTTGCAGCGCAAACTGGTGACGGCCGAACATGTACACGGCAAGACCGGGCTTGACGGGGTTGCGCTGCCTGATCCGCAAATGCAGCTGCAAGACGCCCACGGTGTCGACTTTATTATCGAGGCCCTGCGCCACGCGCCTGTCGGCACAATCACGCTTTGCCCGCTTGGCCCGCTGACCAATATCGCCACCGCGTTTCAGCGCGCACCGGACATCATTGAACGGGTGCAGGAAATCGTTTTGATGGGCGGTGCCTATTTTGAAGTTGGCAATATCACTCCGGCAGCCGAGTTTAACATTTACGTCGACCCGGAAGCTGCTGATATTGTGTTTAATTCCGGGGTTGAAATTACCGTTCTTTCGCTCGACGTCACGCACAAAGCACTGGTAACACACGCCCGCGTCGATGCATTTGGCGCGATCGGCAACCGTGTCGGCGAAGTTGTCGCCAGCTGGACGCATTTCTTTGAGCGTTTCGATATTGCCAAATACGGTTCAGCCGGTGCACCGCTGCATGACCCGACGGTCATTGCCTATCTGCTGCAACCTGATCTGTTCACCGGACGACATATCAACGTCGAGATTGAGACTCAAAGCGAGCTGACCCTTGGCATGACCGTCGCAGACTGGTGGGGCGTGTCCGGGCGACAACCCAATGCGCAGTTCATCGGAACAATTAACGATGACGGTTTTTTTGATCTGCTGACCCGCCGCCTTGCCCTGTTATGAGTGGCGAAATTCCATTCGATAATACCTATGGCACCCTGCCAGAGCGGTTTTTCACCCGCCAGCCTCCGGCCCCGGTTGCGCAGCCCTCAATGATCTCAGTGAACCGCGATCTGGCGAGCGAACTTGGCATCAACGCCGACTGGCTGGCCAGCGACGCGGGCCTGTCGGTTCTTGCCGGGAACTCAGTGCCAGAGGGGGCCGACCCATTGGCACAAGTCTACGCCGGGCATCAGTTTGGCGGTTGGTCGCCGCAACTTGGCGACGGGCGCGCGGTGCTGCTGGGCGAGGTTGTCGACCGGGCCGGGCAGCGTCGCGACATCCAGCTTAAAGGCGCCGGGCGCACCCCCTATTCACGTGGCGGCGACGGGCGCGCATGGCTGGGTCCGGTGCTGCGCGAATATATCGTGTCCGAGGCGATGCACGCCCTTGGCATCCCCACCACCCGTGCGCTGGCCGCGGTTCAGACAGGCGAGCCGGTTTTGCGCGAAACTTCCCTGCCCGGCGCGGTGCTGACGCGGGTTGCGGCCAGCCATATCCGGGTTGGCACATTTCAGTATTTCGCAGCACGTCAGGACGCCGAAGCGCTGGGGCTGCTTTATGAACATGTTGTCGCGCGGCATTATCCGCAGGCCGGATCGCCGCTTGAGCTGCTCGATTGTGTGATTGCCGCACAGGCCGAACTGATTGCCCGCTGGATGAGCGTTGGCTTTATCCATGGCGTCATGAACACCGACAATATGACGATCAGCGGCGAAACGATCGACTATGGTCCCTGTGCTTTCATGGATAGCTACGACCCGGATATGGTGTTTAGCTCAATCGACCAGTTTGGCCGCTATGCCTATTCAAAGCAGCCCGAGATCGCGGTGTGGAATCTGGCGCAGTTTGCGTCCTGTCTGTTGCCCCTGATGGGGGAAAGCAAGGCTGCGATCACCCAAGCCACAGCCGCCGTGCATCGGTTTCCACAAATCTATCAGGATGCACGCGACGCGATTTTTCGCCGAAAAATCGGGCTGAGCAATCCACGGCCCGGTGACGAAGCCTTGGTCCAGCGTTTCCTTGATGGCCTGACCAACAGCGGCGCGGATTTCACCAACGCATTTCGCGGTTTGTCTGTAGATAACATCCCAGACGGGCTTGAGGATTGGGGTAAAGACTGGCGGACCCGACGCGATCTTGAAACGGACGATCCGTATAAGACCATGACAAGAACCAACCCCGCCTTCATCCCGCGCAATCATCGCATTGAAGCTGCAATATCGTCAGCCGTTGAAGGCGACCTCGCCCCCTTCTACACGCTCAACAGTGTTCTGGCCCGACCGTATCAGGATCAACCCAACCATGACGCCTTTAGCGCGTCGCCAACGCCGGGCGAAGTCGTGAAGCAAACCTTTTGCGGCACCTGACCTTAAGGGCGTTTACGGCCTGACTTTTTGTAACCAGAGCGGTTCTTGCGCACAAACTCACCAATCAAACGGGGCAATCCACCAGTTTCACGCCCCTTCAGATAGCCAAACCCGGCCGCCGCCCCGATGAATGCACCAATCCCGTCCGCGACCAGATCAAGCATCGTATCATCCAGACCCGATTTCTGCATATTCATGCCAAAAACAATGTCCATCGTATATTCAAACAGCTCCCAACCAGTGCCGATTGCGACAGCGAAGCAAAAGGAAACAAACGCAATTGCCCAGGCGGGTGCGGCGTAGCGGTCGCCCTCAAACAGGTAAAAGACGAACACGAATCCAACCAGTCCAAATCCAACTGCCGCACCGCCGTGCAACAGCACATCCCACCACCAGTAGCGCTCGTAAAAATCAAATGCTTCGCCCAGAAACAGCGACGCGAATATGAACAGCACAATGGCGCTAAGGAACGGCAATGGCACGTAAACGTTGAACCGCCGAGCGACCAGAACCGGCACCATTGAGGCAACCAGCGTGGCCAGTGCAACGAATCCCAAGGACCAGCGCCCCAGCAATATCGCCACCGCCAGCGCCACCAATAAAGTGGCCCAGATCAGATAGGTTAACCGGCTTTGTCCATCCAGTATCATGGCGCTATTCTAGCCTGACGTGGGCCGACCTTCAATTCCGGCATGTGCATCCCCATATGCAGGATATGGTTGCTTCCAAATCCCTCCGCCTTGCCAGCTACAACATCCATAAATGCGTCGGTCTGGACGGACGTCGCAAACCGGGTCGCATTGTCGATGTGTTGAACGGGATTGAGGCCGACGTGATCGCCCTGCAAGAAGCAGATCGCAGGTTAGGTGACCGCCCGGCAGCCCTGCCCGCCGCCATGATTGAGGCCGAAACAGATTTCCGCCCGGTGAACAGCCCCGGCGCGCATGCGGCAAGTCTTGGCTGGCATGGCAACGCAATTCTGGTGCGCAAGGGCATGACAACCGGCAGGGTTCGCGAAATCACCTTGCCCGGCACCGAACCGCGTGGCGCATTAACGGTTGAAATAAGTGCGCGAATTCAGATTGTCGCCACACACTTGGGGCTTCGGCGCAGCGACCGAAGGCAGCAACTTGCCGACATTTTGGCGAGGTTTCCGGGTGATACGGACGACACTGTCATTCTGGGCGATTTTAACGAATGGTCGCAGCGCCGCGGTCTGGAACCGCTGGCCGATGGTTTCGCCGTCCACAGCCCGGGGCGCAGCTTTCACGCAGCACGCCCGATGGCCGCACTTGACCGGATTGCACTAAGCCGGGAACTGGAACTGCGCGACGGCGGTGTCATCCAAACCAAACGAGCGCGGATCGCATCGGATCACTTGCCAGTCTGGGTAGATATCGATGTCGCGTGACCGGCTAACCGTCTGGCTTGGGCCGGTTAATCAGCACCAATCCAACCGCGACCATCGCCCCCGCAATCAGGATTGATGCCCCAATTTCCTCCCCCAGCAGCAGCCAGCCCAGCAGTATCCCGAAAATCGGCGACAGAAAACTGAATGAGGCAACGCCAGAGGCCGGATAAATTGTCAGCAGCCAGAACCAGAAGACAAAGGCGGCGAATGTGATGACCACGATCTGAAAGGCCAAAAGCCACAGGTGAAGCGGCTGCAAATCGCGGATCAGCGGCCCGACAAAGGGCGCTGCCAGTAACAACAGCGGCCCCGACACCGCCATTTGCCAGAAATTCTGCGTCTCCGGGCTGACCTCTCTCAGGGGTGTTCCGCGCATGATCAGCGTGATGGCCGCCCAGCCCAATGCGCCCACCAAAGCCGCCAGATCACCGATCAGGCTTGCCTGCCCGACAACACCCGCACCCCGATCAATTATCGCCCAGGCCAAACCGCTGAATGCGATTATCAGGCCGATTGCCTTGGCACGATGTATGCGCTCGCCGGGCAGTAGAAAATGCGCCCCGATCGCAAGCCAGATCGGCATCGAATACAAAATAACAGAAACCCGCGTGACGGTCGTCATGTCCAGCGCTGCAAAAAGCCCGGTGAACTGGATCGAAAAAATGACACCGACCAATATTCCGTAGCGGATCGTGCCGGACGGAAAATCAAACCGCTTGCCGCGCGCATAAACCCACAGCGCCACGCAAAGCGCCGATCCGATTGAGCGGACAGCGGCGAAAAACGTCGGCTGCAACCCTTCGTTCGTTACTTTGATTGTCACCTGATTGATCCCAAGCAACACCGCGAAAAGGATCAGCATCGTGGCGCCGGGTAGATCTATATGATCTTTGCGTTCCATAGTGCGCAACGGACGTGCTGGACAGTCAGGTGTCAAGCCCGTTTCCCCAATCTGTTCACTATGTTAGGACAGCTCCATATTCGATAAACAACGCGCGGAGCCGACATGACTGTACTACAGATTGCATCGCTACTGATCGTTCTGGCCGGGGCCTTTGGCGCGATCAACTACCTGTTCCTGCGCCTGCCCGCCGCCATCGGCATCCTGATCGTCGCACTGGCCGCCTCGCTGGTGGTTATGGGCATCGACACCGTCTTTCCGACCCTCGCAATTGCCGATACCGTGCGCGAAATCGTCAACCGGATCGAGTTTTCAGACGCCTTGCTGGAAGGCATGTTGGGACTGTTGCTGTTTGCCGGGGCGTTGCATGTGAAAATCTCTGACCTGCGTGCCCAATGGCGCGTCGTTTTCCTGATGGCGACGATGGGTATCGGCCTGTCGACGGTTATATTCGGCGTCGGTTTCAGCTGGATCACCGGCATGCCCCTGCTGATCGCACTGGTGTTTGGCGCGCTGATTTCGCCAACCGATCCGGTCGCGGTGCTGGGTGTGCTGCGCGAGGCTAATCTGCGCAAAACCCTTGAAACCAAGATTGCAGGCGAAAGCCTGTTCAACGACGGCGTCGGTTATGTGGTGTTTCTGGTGCTGGTCGGCATCGCCTTTCCGACCGGCGATGCTCACGGCAGCGGGCTGGCCGGGGCGGCGCAATTATTCGTGCAAGAAGCCATTGGCGGCGCGGTTCTGGGCGTTGCACTTGGCTGGCTGGTGTTTCGCGTCATGCGCCGGATCGACGATTATGGGCTAGAGGTGCTGATCACCCTCGGCCTCGCGTTTGGCGGCTATGAGTTGGCCGTCGCGCTGCATGTGTCAGCCCCAATCATGGCGGTCTGCGCCGGGCTGCTAATCGGCGACGTAGGCACCAAACACGGGATGAGCGAAGAAACCCGGCGTTATGTCGAAGCGTTCTGGAAAATGATCGACGAAATTCTGAACGCCGTGCTGTTCCTGATGATCGGGTTTGAGGTCTTCGCCGTTGCCTTCAGCG
>JAHRVC010000167.1 GCA_019090885.1 Marinosulfonomonas sp. | reverse complement strand
CGATTTGATCGCTGCGCTCACGCCTTCCTATCAGCCATCCAGATCGCCGCAATCGTCATCTTTTGGATCAATCAATGAGTCCTGACCCTAGGCACCCAGTCCGGCACTGACACGTTAAATCGACGATCTCGCACGACCAGGGTATTACGGGCGAATGCGCAATATTTCCTATCCCGGCGGTTTTGAATGCCCAGTATTACAATTGGTGGCTCGTCCCCGAATACATTAAAAGGGGCTGACCCAGATAACTCAAAAAAGGGGTTATCATGGGCCGCATGCGAAAGAGCCGACTCAGCCATTATAAGCAAAACCGTTTAACCGAGCATTTTGTCTCGGGGTCGACGGCCAGAACTGCCGCCAGTTTGTGTGGCGTAAACCGCAAGACTGCCGCGTTCTTTTTCCAACGCTTGCGCGAGATCATCGCTTATGAACTGGAGGCGGAAAGTGAGGCCATGTTTGGTGGCGAAATTGAGATGGACGAGAGTTACTTTGGTGGAAAGCGCAAGGGCAAGCGCGGACGCGGTGCCGCAGGCAAGGTGCCTGTTTTTGGCCTGTTAAATAGAGGCGGGAAGGTCTACGCCAAGATTATACCAAACGCATCTGGGGCAACATTGGTGCCAATCATCAAGCGCAAAGTGGTGCCCGATTCAATCGTCTACTCGGATTGCTGGAAGGGCTACAACACGCTGGATGTCTCGGACTTCCGCCACTTCAGGATTAACCATTCTAAGCTCTTTGCAGACCGTCATAATCACATCAACGGCATCGAGAATTTCTGGAACCAAGCCAAGCGTCACATGCGTAGATTCAACGGTGTTCCCAAAGCTCAATTCGGGCTATATTTGAAGGAATGTGAGTGGAGATTTAACAACAGTGACCCATCATCACAGTTAACGCAACTGAGACAATGGGTTAGACGTCATCTGAGGTAGTTATATGGGTCAGCCCCCATTAAAAAAACTGAACGGTGCGGTGTTATCGACGCCATCTGTCGACTGGACCTGTCGCGCTTTAGTGCTGCTCCGGGCACTCATTTAAGCGGCGACCTTTTCAAAAACCAAGGGGCCTTACCAGCCTAATGCCGAGAATCTGCGGCGCGGGTTATAGAAGTCAGCTTGATCTGATGAATATCCCGAAAGAAGATTGGCCCCGGCTTCATTGGCTGGTCGATCCAGTAGATTACATCAAACCAATCATCTACGGCATCGGCAATCCAGCATGGAACAACCCAGAAAAGTCCGGAATTCTGGCTGGTTTCTGCCCGCCCACAGATACGATCGAACAGATCGAAATCACTCTTGACTAACAAGGTCATTACCTGCGGCCACACCGTCTCTCATAAGCAAGGGGCGGTTTGCCTGCCTATCCCTGACATATCGCCCAAATGTGAACCTGTCGCCTCACCCGAGTTAATTCTTATACCGGCTAATCCCCCTGATCTCACGCGGCCGTCTATCCAAGGCTTTCAAGATTTGCGACATCGTATCGACCTGATCGTCATGCTTTCCGTTCGGAAAAGCCAAAACCTCGTCCAAAAACCCCTTCAACCACGGGGCCGCCGTGGGAAGCCGAACTTCGCCGCGTTCCAGTTTTGGTGATTGAAGGCTCATTCTCAGAACCTTGCTGCCTCTGGGGTCCAATGCGTGCACATGCGCCAACCCAAGGTCTCGCAGCGATTGCCCCAAGCCAATACCTGAACTAGCCTTTTCCACCAAGATAAGACTTGGTTGCCAGACCTTGTCGAGCCCTGTCGCCGCGTTCATCAGATCTGGAAGTATGTGCTGTTTGCGATGTGCATGCAGGAGATCAACGTAGCGTCCGACCATGCCCCAGGTGGTACAGACACACCAATCATTGGTCTCACCCGGGATTGCGGCAACATCCCAACTTTGCACAATTGCTTCGTACTGGCTGCGATCAGGCTTGCCCTGATACCTGCCAAACCAATCCAGTTTAATCAGGTTGCCGCCGGGCAGCGTTGGTCGCAACATGTACTGAGCTTCAAATGCGTTGGTACCAAGTTCAAGTTTAATCCGGGCGAGTTCGTCAAGCCCGACTCGCGCAGAATCAAGCGGAACACCGGTTTTTCTCGCCCAGTTTAATCCGTCTGCAATTGGTACGATCTGGTCCTCTTCTTCAATTGCCGGAAGATGAAGGACTTCCCAATTTTCCTGTTGAAGCAGACGACCGATCAGATCGTCCTCATGCAGGCGCTGCGCCACAACCACGATCGCACCTTCTTTCTGATTATCAAGTCGGCTGATCACTGTGTTGCAAAACCAGGACCACGTGCTTTCCCGTTTTGTTTCGGAATGGGCGTCCTCAGCCTTCATGGCGTCATCTATGAGAATAATATCGCCACCTTTCCCCGTGAGTGTCCCTCCAGTCGAAGTCGAAATACGCCAACCATTACGTGTAGTGCGCTGTTCATCGACTGCCGGTTTGGCGGAACTAAACCGCGTTTTTGGAAACGTTGCCTTGTACCAGGGTTGTTGCATCACGAACCGTGACTGATATCCAAACGTCTCAGACAAACTGGCAGCATAACTGGCACATATCAGTCGTTCTGATGGATCTTGCCCTAACACCCAGGCCGGGAACGCCACACTGGCAACTTGTGACTTTAGATGCCGCGGCGGCAATGTAATAATTAGGCGTTTGACTTCGCCGCGATAGACTCGTTCGAGCGCATAACATATCGCTCTGACGTATCTGTCACCGGAGAATGTAACGCCCGGATTCAGATCTTCAAATGCCCGCCTTGCGAAATTGTAGAGGTTTTCATGATACAAGGCTTGGGCCAATTGATCGGATTCATTCATTGTCTTCAGCCTTCCTGTGTTTGTTCACGTAAACTTGCCATTCAGCCTCTTCCAAAACGAGCTTGTGATCTATCTCGCCAAAAGGCCGCTCACTTTCCGAATAGCCAGGCACCCCCGGCATTTGGGATATCGCTACCAGCAACCTTGCAGCAGTAACGTCACCATTGGCCGCCTTGCTCAGTAGGCTTGCCATTGCAAGCTCAATTTTCGTCATCACTTTCTTGATGCCATTCTCGGTTACGGAGACTTTTTCGAGACCAAGCTTTTCAAGGATTTGATTTAGATTGCTGGTTCCTTTTGGCCGACCTTTCGAATTTCCAGACTGCCCAGATTTGAACTGCGAATGTTCCGGAGGATTGCCGTAGCCAACTTCATTCTTTGCTTTGTTATTTTTGGTTTTCTTGCCCATCAGAAATCCTCCATTTCCGGGGTCGGCGCGGGCGCGGCACCGTCGGAACGGGTAATGCCCAAGCCCTCGCTCGCTGCCAACCGCCCTGCCCGTTCGTTGAAAGTCTCACCGGTTTCAACATGAACTGCATCAAGTCCGGTCATCTCCTGCCATCGACGGATTGCAACATCGACGTAGGCGGGGGAGATTTCGACACCGAGACACTTGCGCCGGGTACGTTCCGCCGCCAGCAGCGTTGTACCGCTGCCCAGAAACGGATCGAGCACGGTCTCTCCAAGGGCTGTAACATCCAGGATGGCATCGGCGACCAGGCCCACGGGCTTGACCGTCGGGTGCACTGTGAAGTCGTCGTCTTCAGATTTAGCGCCACCCGTCGCACCGGTGTATTCCCAGACATTGGTACGGTAGCGGCCGTGTTTGCCCAGTTCGATATTGTTGCGGTGTGGCGCACCCGGTACTTTTGCCACGAACACCAACTCGTGGCGTGATCTGTAGAGCGACCCCATGCCCCCGTTGGGTTTGGCCCAGACACACAGATTGATGAGCTGCAGGCCAAGACGTTCCAGAGCCGTCGTCATTTCGCCAATATGACGCCAATCCATGAAGGCATATAGAAGTCCACCGGGTGCAAGAGAGGATGCGGCTACGCCAAGTGTTTCCGCCAGAAAGTCGATAAATTCGGGCCTGGACATTTCTCCGGAGGCTTCGGCGAACTCCTCATAGGTATCTGTTGTGCGTACATGACCCGATATCTGAAGGTTGAACGGCGGATCCGTAAAAACCATCGCCACATGCATATCGCGTACCATGCGGTCCAGGTCTTCGCTGTGGCGGGCATTACCACAAAGGATACAGTGGTCCTCCAGCTTCCATGTGTCCCCTAGCCGGGTAACGGCTTTTGCATCGGCACTGGGTAGTTCACCGAATTCATCCAGCGGATCGGCTTCCTCAACCGTTCCTCCGATGTCCAGAACCGCATCGATTTCCGTCGGCTCAAACCCTGTCACTGTCAGATCAGTACCGAACTCGAGCAAATACTCAAACTCGAGCTTCAGAGCTCCCTCATCCCACGTGCCGGTTTCTTGTGTTTTGTTCAGGGCAATTTTGAGTGAACGTTTTTCGATGGCACTCAGATGATCGATGCAGATGCACGACACCGTTGCCAAGCCAAGCTGTCTCGCGACCTCCAGACGAGTATGGCCATCCACAATCTCGTAGTTTTCATCAATGACTATCGGCGCAAGAAATTGATGTAATCTGGCAGACCGTTCCACTCTTGCGATCTGTTTTTTCTTGAGCTTTCGAACCGGATTCTTTGCGGCCTTGATATCCGCCAATGGTTTTTGAATGATTTGGCAATTGGCAATCGAACCATAACCACTGTTGTGGCCTGGCCCCGCACCAGATGTTTCGTTCGTTGAACATCCACTATCTGCAATCTCGGCAGATGATTGTGTTTTCTGGACAAGTTCCTGGTTTTGATCACTGGGCATTTTGTGCTCCTGTCTTGCATTAACGGTTCATGCGACGGGAGCGGTTGTGCAAATGGAGGGCACATTGCGACCGTCGCACAGCGTGCGATGGTGCGATGGTGCATTTAAGCCTCCTGCTTTTGGCACATCGGTATTTAGATCTGCCAGATGGCATGGGAAGAATTCAGTGTCAACAAATAAATCTATATATGGTTGACAAACGCAAATGTGGGTCTTGATGTGGTATGCAGCGCGGCGGAATGACTTTGTTCATTCATCGCTAGAAGCCTGCTGGTTTTAGTTCGGAACTTCGAATTGCGTGTTCGAGCGAACCAAATAAAGCGATGAACGATGCGGATAACCGACACGGAGATACTATAGCGCTGGGATTCAAACCGCGGCCGCGGAAACGAGGCAAGAACTGCGTTGTCATACCCTGGCTAAATTCCAATGAGTTTGACAAAACAATCCAAGCGACTACACTGTGTTCACTTGTGTTTTTTAATACTGGATCAAGATAATGGCTAATGCCTCCGGAACATTTTCGGTTCGCCTGCCGGACGCCCTCAGAGATGACGTTGACGCGCTGGCCGAACTAACCAAACGGTCGCGCTCCTATATCGTCAAAGAGGCCGTCGCCCTCTATATGAAAGACCGCACAGCTTACGTGAGAGATTTGAGTGAAGCGGTTGCCGATGCAGACAGCGGCCATGGCCATTCCGCTGAACAGGTATTTGACTGGATGAATACATGGGGAACAGAAGATGAGACTTCTGCCCCTGCCCCCGATATCCGGCCGTAATCGGTACTCATGAAAATTGTCATTACCCGGCGCGCAGTTCTTGACCTCGATAACCTGCGCAAATACCTCGCCCCCAAGTCACCAGCCGGATTGCGCAAAATCTTATCGGCCTTGCAAAAGACAATTGAAGACATTCCCAAAAGCCTGTCGCGCGGACGCGCAACGCCACATGACGATGTCTGGGAAAAGGTTGTTCCCAAATATGGCTACATCATCCCTTATTATGTCCGTGGCAATACCGTCTTTATTCTGCGGATCTATAGCTCGCGAAGGAAGCCGCTTAACTATGACAGCGTGGTTGATCTGGAATAAGCAGCGGACGCTGCGAATGTATTGACACGCTCGTCCGGCACGCCCTTGTATGACGACGGTCATTCGAGGCGGGGTTTCTTGCTCTGATTTGGTTCAATTCTTATTGATGAATTTGCTGGCTCAACTTCGGCCTGAGATCTTGCTCAACCAAATTACTGATATCCTTTTGAAGATAAATCTGGACTTCGGTCGAACGGCAAGCGTCACTGACCATTGAGTGGATTTGATCGGTTTTCCAGGAGGTTCGCTTCGGAAAAACTCCGTGCGGATATTGAGCCATCGGTTTGAGTATACTAGGACTGTTTGTTGCTGAGAATTCCGGAATACTCCGGCCGGGCAATCCGCGCCTACAGGTCCCCGTACCAACAAGTTCATTCCCGGCTCTCTTGGAATATTTCCCTGTTATTTCCTTAGGGAAATATCTTTCAACCCATTGATATAACTGCGCGAAAGATACGGTATCTTCGGTAAACCCACTGTTTTTTGAATTTTTCCCTGTTAATTTCCCTGTTAACAGGGAAAACGGCCCGAGACTGGTTCGCTCAGGACTGGGCACACAGCCAACCATTCTCATAAAACCTGTGATACCAGACGCGCGGTGAATTAACTGCATGGTTTCCGTGGGTTGTGGCGGAGGTTGGTCTGGGCAGACGCGAATGCTTCAGGCAATTGGCTGCTGATAGCCCATTCGTCTGGAAGGCCAATTTCCGCGATACGCGAAGCGGGGTTTTCAGAGGGTTGCGATGCGCTGACGTTGCGCTTGCCAGTCAGATGGCAAGTCATGACGCAGGCACCAATCAGATGTCAGGCCCATGGGCTGGGTT
>JAHRVC010000166.1 GCA_019090885.1 Marinosulfonomonas sp. | reverse complement strand
CGGGTCCACGTCACACGGGTTTCCACCCGCAGATCGTCGATATTCACACCCATACGGCGCGAAAACGCACGAAGCTGCGTCATGACGCAGCCGGTCAGGCTGGCCACGAACAGCGATAACGGCGGTGGAGCGGTGGCGTCGCCGCCGTGATAGGCCCCCTCGTCTGTCGCCAGCTCTATCACCTCGTCCGATGGCGGCTGCACCATCCGAACGCTCAGATCATTGCGCATTTTGCCGGTCGCCTGACCTGTGCAATTGAACTGCACGACGACGGGCTCACCGCGTTTTGGTTCTGTTGTGGTCATCTATTTATCCTTGACGATACTGTTAGAAAGCGTGCCGAGTTTCTCAATTTTCAGATCAAAGTGGTCGCCATCAGCCAACTGCCTGCCGGTTTCCAGACCGCACCCTGTGCCCACTGTGCCAGAGCCCAGAACCTCGCCGGGATAAATCGTTTCGGACTTGGACACATAGGTGATTATGTCGGCAAAGTTGTGGTGCATATTGGCGCTGTTGCCCCCACCCCAATGCTCGCCGTTGATCGACACCTCCATCGCCAAAGCCGCCGGATGCGCGATCTCATCCGCCGTCACGATCCACGGGCCGAGGATATTGCCGGTGTCAAAATCTTTGCCCTTGGCTGGCCCAAGTTGCCCGGCCATTTCCGCCATCTGCGCATCACGCGCCGACACATCGTTCAGGATCGTATAGCCCCAGATATAGCCCGGTGCTTCGGCCAGCGAAATATCGCAACCGCGCTTGCCGATGACAACCGCCAGTTCCAGTTCTACGTCCAGAAATTCGGCATAAGCGGGCCAGCGGACATCCTGATCGGGGCCGATAAACGACATCCGGTTGCCCTTGTAATAAATCGGCTGGTCATACCAGACCTGCGGAATTTCAAACGGGCGGCCGGTTAGTTTTTCTGCCTGCTTAAACGAGTTTTGCAGATGTTCCTCAAACACCAGACAATCGCGAAACTGAACCGGCATGATCGGGCAACGCAATCTGGCGTCGGCCAGCGCGATGACTTTATCAGGGGCACCAAGGCGGGTCTTGATGTCGGCCAGTGCATCTGGCCCGGCCTCAACCAGCGCCACCATGTCAGCGTAATCGCCCGACAGATCCAGCGCGCTTGCCGCATCGATCCTTGCGACGACCTTTAGCGCGCCGCCGTGTTCAACCGTTCCTAAGTGCATCTTTCGCTCCTCGACTATGGCACCAATACGCGCGAACCCGGCCTAAGACGACGCGGATTGGAATTTGGCCCCCAATTCCGCAAGTCAGCCCATCAACGCGCAGCGTTGCAGCGTTCGCCGCATTTCAGCAAATCAAAGGCTTTAAATCCGCCTAGGCGACGCTTGCCCGTTCCTCGATGGCGGCGGCCAGTGCTTCGGTGCGCGCAGCGATCTCGGCCATGCTATCGCTGACACTTGCCGGGATAACCGGAACTTCAACGGTCGTTGGTTCTGGCTTGGGCGCGTTGCGCATTTCTTCTAACAACGCCTCTTGCGCGCCAAGTTTCTGCTCAAGCGCGCGCAGCTGTTCTTCGACCCCAGCCGTTTTATCGGCCAGCATCAACCCGGCCATCAGCAACATCCGCGCCTCGGGCATCCGGCCAATCTGACTGTTCAGCGTTGAAGCTTCTGCGTCCAGCAGACCCGCAGCCGAGCGCAGATAGTGTTCTTCGCCCTCCTGACAGGACACTTCGAATTCACGACCACCGATTGCAACTTTTATCTCAGGCATTTGCAGCTCCTTCGACCAAGGGTTTCAGTTCAACCAGAATTGAATCCAGCTCGGTGCGGTCTGCATCATAGTGAACGCGCAGGGCGTTCAGTTCTGCGGCCATCGAATCATTGATCAGGGTTACATCGCTGACGCCCTGCCCGTTTGCATCACGCAAAGCGCGATTATTGCGTCGAAGCTGGCGATTGACCTGCTTCATGCGCGCGCGCTCTTGGGTGGCTCCAACCATCTCGTCGCGCAGCCGTGCGGCCTCGGTTTCAAGCGACTGAACCAGCGTTTCCTGTTTCTGCTTAATCGCTGCAACCCGTTCTTCCAATTGGGCGTTTGCGGTTCGCTCGGCGGCCAGCAGGTCTTGCAATGCCTGCAATTCGGCAGGATCAGAAACCACAGATGCGGGTGGCTCAAGGCTGGAAAGACCGGCATCGATCCGATCCAATGCCCCCGAAATTCGTTGTTCCAGCTCGCCTAAATCGTTCATCTTGTTCAAAGCCCCTTTGAGGATTCTAAATACTGATCCATTTGGCCAAGGTTCCAAAGAGCAGGCCCGAGAGTCAAGCAAATGCGCAGTTCTGTGGGCTTTTTCAAAGAATACGACGGGTTTTGACCGTCTTGCTTGAACTTCGCACCATGGGTGCTATCAACCCGGCAACTGGGACCAACGAAGGAACTAAGGCTTTGGACATCGCTACGCTGCGCCGCGAACACCCCGATCACTGGATGAAAGCCTGTGCCATCCGCACCCTGACACTTGACGCGGTGGCTGCCGCAAACTCGGGTCATTCCGGTATGCCAATGGGCATGGCCGATGTGGCCACGGTGCTGTTTGAAAAGCATCTAAAGTTTGATCCCAGAAACCCCGACTGGCCGGATCGTGACCGGTTTATCCTGTCGGCGGGCCACGGCTCGATGTTGCTGTATTCGCTGCTGCACCTGACCGGCTATGCAGATATGACGCTTGAGCAGGTCAAAAATTTTCGCCAGTGGGGCGCGATTACTGCGGGCCACCCGGAATATGGCCACGCGACGGGCATCGAAACCACCACCGGCCCGCTTGGCCAGGGGATCGCCAATTCGGTTGGCTTTGCGATTGCCGAGGAAATCCAGCGTGCGCAATACGGCAAAAAGCTGGTCAATCACCACACCTATGTGATCGCGGGCGACGGTTGTCTGATGGAAGGCGTCAGCCAAGAGGCAATCGGCCTTGCCGGACGTCACGAATTGTCAAAACTGATCGTGTTCTGGGACAATAACAACATCACTATTGATGGCACGGTCGAGCTGTCTGACCGCACCAATCAGCCGTTGCGCTTTAAGGCCTCGGGTTGGCATGTGCAGGAAATTGACGGCCATGATCCCGCAGCCATCGACGCGGCCATTACGGCGGCCAAACGGGCCGGAAAGCCGTCGATGATTGCCTGCAAAACCCATATCGCACTTGGCTCATCTGCGCAGGACACATCAAAGGGGCACGGCGCGCTAACCGATGCACAGTTGATCGCGGACACCAAGAAATCTTATGGCTGGACCTCGCCCGCATTCAAAATCCCTGCCGAAATCAAAACCGCATGGGAAACGATCGGCGCGCGCGGCTCGTCTGAATTTGCGGCATGGCAGGCGCGTTTTGCCGGTGTGTCTAGCAACAAACAGGCGCAGTTCCGCCGGGTTTACGCGCTTGATCCACCCAAGCGCCTTTCGGCCACAGTGAAGGCGCTTAAACGCGCCGCATCTGAAGAAAAGCCAAAGCTCGCCACCCGCAAATCCAGCGAAAATGTTCTGTCGGCCCTGAACCCGCTGATGAGCGAAACTGTCGGCGGATCGGCGGACCTGACCGGGTCCAACAACACGCTGACGGCGGATATGGGGGTGTTTGACCCGGAAAACCGCGAAGGGCGCTATATTTATTATGGCGTGCGCGAACATGGCATGGCGAGCGCGATGAACGGCATGGCGCTGCATGGCGGCGTTCGCCCCTACGGCGGCACGTTCTTTTGTTTCACGGATTATGCCCGCCCGGCGATGCGCCTTGCGGCGTTGATGAAAATTCCGACGGCTTTCGTGATGACCCATGATTCCATCGGCCTTGGCGAAGACGGCCCAACCCATCAACCGGTTGAGCATCTGGCAATTTGCCGCGCGACACCTAACACCGTCACCCTGCGCCCGGCGGACACCGTGGAAACGGCCGAAGCCTGGGAAATCGCGCTGACATCCAAAACCGCGCCAAGCGTTCTGGTCTTGACCCGTCAGGGCCTGCCAACCGTGCGAGCAGAGCACAAGAACAAGAACCAGACAGCACTGGGCGCCTATGTTCTGGCCGACGCAGTTGGCAAACGTCAGGCGATCCTGATTGCAACCGGGTCCGAGGTTTCACTGGCAATGGAAGCGCGCGACATCCTGCAAGCCGAAGGTATCGGCACCCGCGTTGTCTCAATGCCCAGCATGGAGCTTTTCCGCGCTCAAGAATCTGTCTATCGCCGCCGTGTGTTGCCGGGTGGACCGGTTCGGGTTGGCGTCGAGGCCGGTGTGCGCACAGGCTGGGATGAATGGCTGCTGGGCGAGCGTGGGCGCGAAGCCAAGGCGGCATTCGTTGGAATGGACAGCTTTGGCGCGTCAGCCCCAGCAGACCGCCTGTATAAGGAATTTGGCATTACAGCCGACGCTATCGCACAAAAGGTTCGCGGCCTTCTTTAAGCACTGCTTGGCGGGCCGGAAACAGTCTGGCCCGCTTAGGCGTTACTTTCCCACCTTGCACAACACAGGGCCGCCCTGTTGGCGCTAACAGGTGGTGTTTACGCTAACATGTTGGCGCTAAATCCTTTTATTCCGTTAATCTACTGGTATACGGCCCCCAACACTGGGGCGCTTGCGTGGTATCGGAGATTAAAGAATGACTGTCACTGTCGGGATCAACGGATTTGGCCGAATTGGCCGCTGCACCTTGGCTCATATCAACGAGGCCGGGCGCAATGATGTGCAGGTCGTCAAGATCAATGCCTCTGGCCCGATTGAAACCAACGCCCATCTGCTGCGCTATGACAGCGTTCATGGCCGATTTGGCGGCGACGTAACAGTTAAGGGCAACACCCTTGACCTGGGCCGTGGCCCGATCGAAGTGGCCTCGACCTACAACCCCGAAGAACTGGACTGGTCCGGGGTTGATATCGTTATGGAATGCACCGGCAAATTCAACGAAGGCGGCAAGGCTTCGGTGCATCTGGGACGGGGAGCCAAAAAGGTGCTGATCTCGGCCCCGGCCAAAAACGTGGACCGCACCGTGGTTTACGGAGTTAACCATCGTGATCTGCTGCCCAAGGATACAATCGTGTCCAACGGATCCTGCACCACCAATTGTCTGGCCCCGCTGGCCAAAGTGCTGAACGACACGATCGGGATTGAGCGCGGGATCATGACGACGATCCACAGCTATACCGGCGACCAGCCCACGCTGGACCGTCGCCACGAAGACCTGTATCGCGCCCGCGCTGCCGCAATGGCGATGATCCCAACTTCGACAGGGGCCGCCAAAGCACTGGGCGAGGTTCTGCCCGAACTTGCGGGCAAGCTGGATGGCACATCAATGCGGGTGCCAACACCGAATGTTTCGGTCGTTGATCTGACCTTTGAGGCGTCCAAAGACGTCAGCGTTGCCGATGTGAACGCCGTTGTCGCCGAGGCCGCTGCCGGCCATATGGGCTCGGTCCTGTCTTATGATCCGGAACCCAAGGTCTCTATCGACTTCAATCATACAAATTATTCGTCTATATTTGCCCCCGAACAGACCAAGGTTGTGGGCGGACGCATGGTTCGCGTGCTGGCATGGTATGATAATGAATGGGGCTTTTCCTGCCGGATGGCGGATGTTGCTGCGGCAATGGGGCAGCT